>NZ_JBMMUC010000008.1:0-198866 GCF_049257175.1 Pseudoalteromonas mucoides | reverse complement strand
CTTGGTGACAATAGCGTTTTGGACCCACCTGACCCCATGCCGAACTCAGTAGTGAAACGAAACAGCGCCGATGATAGTGTAGCATTTGTTATGTGAAAGTAGGTCATCGCCAGGCTCCAAATACAAGAAAGCCCGACTCATTGAGTTGGGCTTTTTTACGTTTGCAGGAAAGTGAAATAGCAAGCGAGTTAGCGAGAGTAAAGCTAGCGAGTAGCACAGCGTCAATTCATACACCGTAGCGTGGGTTGAGTATTTGATACCCACAGATAAAAGAACGCCCCGGCCGATGATAGTGTAGCATTTGTTATGCGACTCTTTACAGCTGTAGCCACGAGGTCATCCTACTGCGTAGCGCACCATGGCTCCAAATACAAGAAAGCCCGACTCATTGAGTCGGGCTTTTTTACGTTTGCAGGAAAGTGAAATAGCAAGCGAGTTAGCGAGAGTAAAGCTAGCGAGTTGCACAGCGTCAACCTATACACCGTAACGTGGGTTGAGTATTTGATACCCACGGATAAAAGAACGCTACGACCACCTTTAAAAAATCTTGCCTCTTTTAATGGCCTGTATTTTAATCTTGAAAAACTCACACTCTTTATAAGTGAATGCAAAATCGCACTCTTTATCAGAAATAGGCAAGCTCAAAACTCATCTTTTTTAAACATTAAAAAACCGCTTAACAGCGGCTTTATAAGTTTAAGTGGGTGCTTTTATTTATAACCGTTGGGGTTATTGTGTTGCCAGCGCCAGGTATCTTGCATCATAGTATCAATGCCTCGCTCTGCTTGCCAGCCAAGCTCTTCTGACGCTTTTTCTGGCGCAGCAAAACATGCTGCGATATCACCTGGTCTGCGTGGTGATACTTGGTAAGGAATTTCCTTATCACAGGCTTTACTAAAAGCATTGATCATTTCAAGCACTGAGTAGCCATTGCCTGTGCCAAGGTTATACACATGTGCACCAGTATCTTGATTGATCTTATTGAGTGCTTTTAAGTGGCCAAGAGCTAAATCTACAACATGAATGTAATCCCGAACGCCGGTTCCGTCAATTGTATTGTAGTCATCCCCGAACACACCTAATTGTTTTAGCTTACCTACTGCCACTTGTGAGATATAAGGTAGTAGGTTGTTTGGAATACCATTTGGATCTTCACCGATTAAGCCTGATTCGTGAGCACCCACAGGGTTAAAATAACGTAATATTGCAAAAGCAAAGCGCTCATCTGATTTAGCGATGTCTTGTAACATCATTTCAACCATTAGCTTAGATGTGCCATAAGGGTTTGTAGTGCCGCCTACAGGGAAATCTTCTCTGATAGGCAAACTTGCTGGATCACCATACACAGTAGCTGATGAGCTAAAAACAAGTTTAAATACGCCTGCATCTCGCATCGCATCTACTAACGTGAGAGTTCCTTGCACATTATTTTGATAATATTCAATTGGCTTTGCAACTGACTCACCAACGGCTTTAAGCCCTGCAAAATGTATTACACTATCAATATCATGCTTATTAAAAACATTATCTAGAAACTTTTTATCAATAATGTCGCCTTGATAAAATTGAGTACTTTTACCCGTAATTGTTTTTACTCGGTTGAGCGACTCGAGCGAAGAGTTACTCAAATTATCAATCACAACAACATCACTATTTTGTGCCAATAACTCAACTACTGTGTGCGAACCTATATATCCTGCACCACCTGTTACTAAAATTGTCATGAAATCTCCATATATAAGGTGAATTAAGCTAATTTCACCATAGATTACCTGTTATTACATGTTTTAAATTTATTATTTTTATTATAGACGTTTGTGGCTGTCTTTTTGATTACATATTTTATATAAATGATAACAATGATGGATAAAAGGATTAAGCTATAGTTAAGTTGTAGTTGCTATTATTTTAATTAAAGTTACCCCGAGTGTTATTGGAGAATAAAATATGAATACATTAAAAAAAATTGCTGTGGCAATGATTATTCTAGTTCCTGCCTTTGCACATGCTGGGGAGGCCACAGTTAAGTGGCATGATTTTAATGATTACCGAGATGTACGTCCTTCGAATGATACCAAAGGTTCTTATCATAAGCGTATAGCTTCAAACTTTGAAAAGCACTTCAATAAATTAGCTGAAAAGTTACCACAAGGGTATAAGTTTAATGTAGAAGTAATTGAACTGGATTTGGCAGGTGATGTTCGCTTTGGCGGTATGAATGAGCTCAGAATTATTAAGCCTATATATTTTCCCCGTATTGAATTTAACTATTCTGTGACGGATAAAGACGGTCAAACTATAAGTGAAAATGAACAAGTCTCATTAAAAGATATGGGCTTTATGGATCGAATTAAGATGGGCCGTGATGAAGAGTTTTATTATGATAAACGCTTGATTACAGACTGGTTTGATAAAGAGCTAATGCCTATAGTAACCCCGCAATAATAATGTCTAAGGCGCTGACTTATTTAAGTGAGCGCCTTTACATTACTTAAATGTTGCTAATAACTGTAATAATTGTTGTAGTTTAAGTACTGTTGATTTTAGTTTTTCTTCATTTAAACCATCAGAGCTTAAACTCTCTACATCTGCAGCGACGTCTAATACGTAAGGTTTAAATCTTTTTGCTTCAAAGTTAAATCCAGCATCTGCTGGGAATAGTGCTTTGAATTTTCCATGACCTTGTTGTTGAAGATCATCTAACTTTTTATCAGCATCAAGTGCTTGACGGTAAACAATTTTTAAGTTGGCGTTGAGTTGCTCGATAATTGAATCCATTTTTTTCCTAAAGCTTTAGACTGCAATGCCGATATAGTACGTGGATTGTAATTAAAAGTCAGGTATTGAACTATGAATATATCAGGTGGAAACTTACCAGCTATGAGTGGCGCCGGTGAAAGTGCAGAAGTGTATAGTGCAGCGCTTGCCAAAAAGCAACAGCAAGCGGATGGTGCAGCTGCTCTAGCACTAATTGAAGGTGCTGCTTCGTCTAGCGTTGCACAAACCCCCGCCAAATCTGTTACGGCTACGCTAGGCAATAACGTAAACGTTTACGTTTAAATCAATTTGAGATCTATGGGGGTTTTGCTTTGCTGACCACCAATTTCTCGAACGAGCTTAGGAACTAAAAATCCTGGCAATGCAATAAGCATATCTGCCATTATTTTACGTGCTTGTTGCTCTGCAATATCAAAATGACTAGCGCCAGCTACTTTATCTAATAGATAAAGATAGTAAGGCAATATGTCTGCATCAAATAATGCTTCACTCAACGCAATTTGTGCTGAGCTAGAATCGTTCACTTCTTTTAAGATTACAGCTTGATTTAATAATGTTACACCTGCCTTTTTTAATTGCTGCATAGCGCTTTTAAAATCATCATCTATCTCATTGGCATGATTTATATGATTGATAAATACGATTTTAAGAGGGGAGTCTGCTAACCGTTGGCACAGTTCATTGGTAATACGCGCTGGGATCACGACGGGAAGGCGGCTATGAATACGCATGCGCTTAATTTGCGGTAGTTTTTCTAGTTCATCCATAAACCAACTAATAGCATCATCTTTAGCCATCAGCGGATCGCCGCCACTGAGAATAACCTCGTTGATATTATTGTCTGATTGTATATATTCAAGTGCATCAAGTAAGCTGCGTTTGTTTAACTGATTCTCTTGATAGGGAAAGTGGCGCCGAAAGCAATACCTGCAATTGACCGCACAACCCGTCTTAAACATAACAAGAACTCTGGACTTATATTTATGGAGTAAGCCTGTCTGTGTATTGTCTTGCTCTTCTAGCGGATCATTACTAAAACCGGTTTTTTCAATAAACTCTTGATGACGAGGCATGACTTGCAGCAAAAGTGGGTCGTTTATATCACCATAGCGCATTTTTTTTATAAAAGGGACGGGTACGCGCACAGGGAATAAACTGCGAGCTTTTATGTCCTTTTCATGTACTTGGCTTGATAGCCCGACCATTTCTAGTAAGGTTTTTGGGCAAGTAACTACATTAGCTAATTCTTTTTGCCAGTTTTTATGCAAATTTGCTTCATTTCTTTGTATCATTGGTAAGTAGATTACTCGAAAAATTATTAGACAGAGGAAACGATGGCGAATTATAGCACTAATGAGTTCAAGGGCGGCCTAAAAATTATGATGGACGGCGAACCTTGCAGTATTTTAGAAAATGAAATGGTAAAACCTGGTAAAGGCCAAGCGTTTAACCGTGTTCGTATCCGCAAGCTTATCTCTGGCAAAGTGCTTGAAAAAACATTTAAATCAGGCGAATCAGTTGAAGGTGCTGATGTAATGGATACTGATCTTGCTTATCTTTATACCGATGGTGAGTTTTGGCATTTCATGAACAACGAAACGTTTGAGCAAATTGCTGCGGATGAAAAAGCGCTAGGTGATACAGTTAAATGGCTCGTTGAAAATGATGTTTGTACTATTACATTATGGAACGGCAGCCCAATCGCTGTAACACCGCCTAACTTTGTTGAGCTTGAGATCACAGAAACAGATCCAGGTCTAAAAGGTGACACTGCGGGTACTGGTGGTAAGCCAGCTACATTAAGCACAGGTGCTGTAGTACGTGTTCCTTTGTTTGTACAAATTGGCGAAGTGATTAAAGTAGACACTCGTAGCGGTGAATACGTAGGCCGTGTTAAGTAAGCACAACACTGTTTAATAGAATCCCGGCTTAAGGCTGGGATTTTTTTTGGAGAAAATATGTCAGCAGATCTTTGGGAGCCAAGTGCGCAGGTTGCAACCTTGCAGCAACGTGCCGGAATTTTGCGGATTATTCGCGAGTTTTTTTATCAGCGTAATGTAATGGAAGTAGAAACGCCTAGTTTAAGTGCAGCAAGTGTAACGGATATTCATCTAGCTAGCTTTAAAACTCATTTTGTTGGCCCAGGTCATGCTGCTGGACTAGATTTATACCTACAAACATCGCCTGAGTTTGCGATGAAACGGCTATTAGCGGCTGATAGCGGGGCTATTTATCAAATCTGTAAAGCATTTAGAAATGAGGAGGCAGGAAAGCATCATAATCCCGAGTTTACTATGTTGGAATGGTACCGCCCTGGCTTTGATGAGTTTGCATTAATGGATGAAATAGATGAGTTGATGCAGTTAGTTCTCGATGTGCAACCCGCTGAACGCTTAACCTATCAAGGTGCATTTGAGCACGTACTAGGCCTTGACCCTTTGACAGCCTCTCTGGAGCAGTTACAACAACTTGCTATTGAACATGGTTTTGCTGATATTGCTGCAGATGAGTCTCACCGTGATACATTATTGCAATTGCTATTCTGCATGAAAGTTGAGCCGGTGATAGGCCAAGATAGGCCTTGTTTTATTTACCATTTCCCGGCCTCTCAAGCAGCTCTAGCAAGTATTTGTAGTCATGATGAGCGCGTCGCTGGGCGATTTGAGCTTTATTATCAACACATGGAGCTGGCAAACGGCTTTAATGAGCTTACAGACGCTCAGGAGCAAGTGAAAAGGTTTAAGGATGATAATGCCTATCGTAAAAGCAATAACCTAAACGAGGTACCCATAGACTTGCGATTAATTAACGCGTTAGAGCATGGTTTACCACAATGTGCAGGTGTAGCACTTGGTATTGATAGGTTAGTGATGCTAGCAACGCAAAAACAAACAATAAAAGAAGTCATCGCATTTGATGTTGATAGGGCCTAGAAGGTTTAAGGCTCAAGGCTCAAGGTTCAAGGAAAGGCAAAAGTAGTTTAACTTTTACCTTTAAACTTGTTCCTTGAGACTCATTTCTACAATTCGTAAATAAATGTCACACCTGCAACCATTGGCTCACCAAATTGTGTATAGGTGTGCGTTTGCCAACCGTCAGTAGGATCGTTACCAAATTCAAATCCGCGAGTTGGTACTTCTTCATCAAATACGTTTCGTGCCCACGCACGAATTGACCACATATCCGCCTCGTATCCGGCAGTGAAATTAACTAAGTTAACACTAGGTGCTTGCGAGTTATGACTATCAGAGAAGTAGTAATCATCTTTACCTTCAACACCTATAGTCGCAAATAACTCGTTGGTGAAGTTATAACGCGCAGTAAATGCGTATTGATATTTAGGTGATTGTGCTTGCTCTCGGCCATCTTGATCTATAGGAGGAGAATACAGGCTTGTTCTAGCAATATAGTCATTAATCCTTGTATCTAAATAACCAGCGCTACCAGTAATAAATAAGTCATCAGTTAATTGATAACTACCTTCAATTTCAAGGCCGTAATTTTCACCTGAACCTGCATTATCAAAATACCCAGTGAATTTTTGATCTTCTATCAACCATGACTTCAGTTGCATGTCTTCACGGTACATATAAAATGCGGCTAAACGCAATACAAACTTGTCGTCGAGCGAACTCCCTTTAACGCCAAACTCCCCATTCCATAAATACTCGGGTTCAAAAGTTGTGTGTTGCTCAAAGAAGTCTGCACCAAGACCAAAATCTTGTGCTTTGGCTAGAGCCTCAGAATTAATACCACCCGCTTTGTAGCCACGGGTTAAACTAGTGTAAATCATTGTACGGTCAATCACTTGGTATTCAAGAGCTATTTTTCCACCTACCATAATATCGTCGGTATCAACAATAAACCCGTTACTATCGGTGTAATCTCCTAGATATTGTTCAATACGTAGCCCAGTGATTAAAGTAGTCTTGTTACCAATTGGGGTGGCTAATTGACCATATATAGCAGTGTTTGTCGTTTCATAAGTCGATGTTAATGGTGTGGAATATTGACGCTCTAAATCAACATCTCGACCTTGGTAATAAAGCCCTGTTACCCAGTTACCGCCTTTACCATTAAATTGCAGCTCAGCGGCTTGGTCTTGACGATCTCTAAAATAGGCATCGGTTGAACTGTAACTCTGTGGGTGAAGGCCAGCAGCGCAAAGTTCAGGTTTGTTTATATCGTTACATACCCAATCTTCATCAAAGCTATACACTAAATCACTATCAATACCGGAAAGGTTTAAGCTGATATCAAATAAATCAAAGCCAGTGTAAATATTGGCAAGGCCTACAGCAATACTCTCTTGATTATCTTGGCCTGGCTCATCAGCTACGCTATTACGACTGTTATCGAGGGTAAATGCATCATAGCCGTTATTTATATCGATATAATGTACGCTTAGCTCTGAGCGTAAATGATCTGTAAGTTGGCTATGCAGTTTAAAGCGGCCAACCATTTCATCTTGTTGCTGTGTTGGTCTATCTAGGTATAAGTTATCTTGATAACCGTCAGATTCACGTTGATAAATGCTACCACGTATAGCGGTGCTATCAGTGATACCGATACCTGCGGCAACACCTGCTTCATAACTGTTGTAGTTACCGGCGCCGAGTTGCACTTTTACACTTGGATCAAAAGTAGGGTCGGCTGATTCCATCTGAATCATACCAGCCATACCATCTGCGCCAAAACGCGTCCCCTGCGGGCCACGGTAAATTTCAATTTGGTCTACGTCGAATAGCAGCGAACTAGCGCCAAGGCCTGAATAATTGATACCGTCAATAACTAAGCCAACAGATGGGTTGATAGGATCAACGAACTGAGAGCGCATACCCACTCCACGAATTTGAATATAACGTCCGCGAGATGCCCCTGCCGAAAAATTCACATTGGCGGCACTAGCAAGCATTTCATCTAAAAATGTTGCACCACGTTCATTAATTTCGTGCTCACTAAATAAACTTGCACTGGCGCTGAGGGTTTGAATACTTTCTTTTTGGAAATCCCCAGTAACGAGTATTTTTTCAAGATCAGTATCTTCAGCAAGCGCTGAAGCGCTAACAAGAGGAAGTAGCGCGGCAGTAATTAAAGACAGACGTAGTTTCATTCGGTTTCTTAACTCCATTTCAGGGACGTGCATGATAACAACTATTCTCATTAAAGTCGTGATACCAGCTGTATAAATATGCTATAAACGCGCACAGTATACATAATTAGGAATATTAATATGACCTTTAAAGTTGACTTTAAAGTACGTGATTATGAATGTGACCTACAAGGTATTGTAAATAACAGTGTTTATTTTAATTACCTGGAACATGCACGTCATGAGTTCTTACATGCCAATGGTATTGATTTTGCTAAGCTTGCTCGAGAGAAAATAAACCTTGTGGTCATGCGCAGTGAAATGGATTACAAACAATCACTGGTGCCTGGTGATGAGTTTTATGTCGCCGTGGAGCCTGAGCGTATTAGTCGCTTAAAGTTTGGTTTTCGTCAAACTGTAATACGTAAACATGATGAAAAAGTAATGCTTAAAGCGTTGGTTATTGGTACTTCTGTTAATGAACAAGGTCGCCCTTTTTTACCAAAGGAAATTGATAATTTATTTCAAACCTCATAAATACGCTTTGATGTTGAAGTTTTATTACTATCTTAGAACAATTTTTTACATTAAAAACATGCATTATTAACGGTATCTGTGGTTAATTATTGCTATTATGTCCCGATTGAGTTTTAGGTTAGTAATTACATGAAATTAGCAGCAATACCGATGCTTATTATCGGTTTTTGTATTGGCTGCTCATCGACAGGGACAGTCACCAGTGAGCAATTAAAATACACTAAGTGGCAACTATCACGAGTAGATGGTTTAGCAATTCCTGCGTCTTATAGCGCATCGCTAAGCTTTATTGAAGCATTGCAAGTTAATGGTTTTGCTGGTTGTAATAAGTTTTTTGGTGAAGGTGATTTAACTAATAATCAGTTAAGCATTAATAAACTTGGCATGACTAGAAAGTCATGTGGCGAGCAGCTAGATCAATTTGAGCAACAGCTATTGGACTCACTAAAGCAAGGTGCTCAAATTCAGTTGCAATCGCAACAGCTAATTTTAAATGGCGAGCAAACATTTGCGTTTATTCCTGCAAGCTAACCCCTTGCAGGAAAACTGCAACTAACGTACACTCGTCAGCGAACAATATATAGAATTTTTACTTGTCGGAGTGCCTTGGGTATCAACTCAAAGGCTGAGATCGCGAAAGCGGGATCCGTGAACCTGATCAGGCTAACACCTGCGTAGGGAACAAGCTGCCTAAAACGGTGCTTGTGCGCCATTTTGGGCCATAAGTACTGTGGCTGCCAAGGTTGGTAGTACATGAATAATACCAATCTACGATCCATGTAGCAGTTGCTACTCTCTATTGCGTTTGCAATATCTGACAAGACAACCCTTTTAGCAATGAGGTAAGTCATGTCAAACACATCAAATAAACCGTCTCGCCGCGAAACCCGTGCGGCCGCATCAGATTATATTTATAACCTTACTGGGCAACCATTTCCAAGTTCTCATAAAGTGTACGTTGAAGGTACGCAAGAAAATGTACGCGTGGGTATGCGTGAGATTACCCTTAGCGACACTTTTGTTGGCGGTACAGATGAAAACCCAATCTATGAACCGAATGAACCGCTACGTGTATATGATACATCAGGCCCTTATACCGATCCTGAGTTTACGCTCGATGTACGTAAAGGCTTAGATAAATACCGCGAACAATGGATTGAAAGCCGCAACGATACTGAAATTTTAGAATCAGTGACCTCACAATTTTCACAGCAACGTATGGCTGATGAAGGCCTTGATCATATTCGTTTTGAACACTTACCGAAAATTCGTCGTGCTAAAGCGGGCAAAAACGTCACGCAAATGCATTATGCGCGCCAAGGTATTATCACGCCTGAAATGGAATACGTGGCAGTACGTGAAAATATGGGCCGGGCAGAAATTCGTAAAGAACTATTGGCTGAGCAGCACAAGGGCGAGTCATTCGGAGCGAGTATCCCTGAGTTTATTACCCCTGAATTTGTTCGTGATGAAATCGCTAGAGGCCGCGCAATACTGCCTAACAATATTAATCACCCAGAAACAGAACCAATGATTGTAGGTCGTAACTTTCTAGTCAAAGTAAACGCCAATATTGGTAACTCATCGGTCAGCTCTTCTATCGAAGAAGAAGTTGAAAAAATGGTATGGTCAACTCGTTGGGGCGCCGACACTGTAATGGATTTATCAACTGGGCGCTATATTCATGAGACGCGAGAGTGGGTAGTACGTAACTCACCAGTGCCAATCGGTACTGTGCCAATTTACCAAGCCCTTGAAAAAGTAAATGGCGTAGCAGAGGATTTAACTTGGGAAATATTCCGCGATACCTTGATTGAACAAGCTGAACAAGGCGTTGATTATTTTACTATTCACGCAGGTGTACTACTTCGGTATGTACCAATGACGGCTAAACGAGTTACAGGGATTGTGTCACGCGGTGGTTCAATCATGGCTAAATGGTGTTTAGCGCACCATAAAGAAAACTTCCTTTACACTCACTTTGAAGATATCTGCGAAATTTTAAAACAATACGATGTATGCTTTTCACTTGGTGATGGCTTGCGTCCAGGCTCAATTGCAGATGCTAACGATGAAGCGCAATTTAGTGAGCTACGTACATTAGGCGAGCTTACTAAAATAGCGTGGAAACACGATGTACAGGTATTTATTGAAGGCCCGGGCCATGTGCCAATGCACATGATCAAAGACAATATGGAAGAGCAGCTTAAGCACTGTGACGAAGCGCCATTTTATACATTAGGTCCATTAACAACAGACATCGCCCCAGGGTATGACCATATTACGTCGGGTATTGGTGCGGCGCAAATTGCTTGGTATGGCTGTGCTATGTTGTGTTACGTAACACCAAAAGAGCACTTAGGCTTACCAAATAAAGAAGACGTAAAAGAAGGCTTGATTACCTATAAAATTGCTGCCCATGCTGCGGATTTAGCCAAAGGTCACCCAGGCGCTCAAGAGCGTGATAATGCGTTATCAAAAGCGCGCTTTGAGTTCCGCTGGCATGATCAATTCAATATTGGCTTAGATCCTGAGCGTGCGCGTGAATATCATGACGAAACCTTACCGCAAGAATCTGGCAAAGTAGCGCATTTTTGTTCTATGTGTGGGCCAAAATTCTGCTCAATGAAAATCACCCAAGAAGTGCGTGAATATGCCAAAGACCTAGAAGCTAGGGGTATAGATCCTAACAACGTGGGAGATGCCATTGAAATCAAAATGGTCGATGTAGAGGCTGAAATGAAAGCGAAGTCTGAAGAGTTTAAGCAAACCGGCTCAGAGATTTATCATAAAGCGGTATAAGTAAAAAGTTAGCGAGTTAGAAAGTTAGCGAGTGAACCGCTCGCTAACTTTACTCTCGCAACTCGTAACTGAATTAAGGTTATTATGTCTTACAACATTGCGGTGGTGGGGTTTGGCTTAACAGGGCGCTTGGCGGCGCTTGAATTGAGCTTAGCGCATAATGTAACGGTTTATGAGGTTGATGACGCACAGGCACGCAATAGTGCTGGGCGTGTTGCCGCAGCCATGCTTGCGCCTTTAGCTGAATCAGTATTGTGTGAACAAGACTTGGCGCTCATGGGGCTTGACTCAATAAACCGCTGGCCGGCAATTCTAGCACAGCTTAATGAACCCGTGTTTTTTCAGCAGCAAGGCACGCTGGTGGTTGCTCATCACCAAGACAAAGGCGACTTACAGAGCTTTACTGAACGCTTAAAACCGTTAGCTAATCACCATGCTCAGCAATTAAGTGGTGCACATATTAGTGAGCTTGAGCCTGAATTAACTGGGCGCTTCAATCAAGGCGTATATTTACCTTGCGAAGGGCAAATAGATAATCAGGCATTTTATCAAGCAAGCTTTAATACACTTAAAGCACGTGCTCTACAGTTTAATTTTGGCAAAAATATCAATACCGCTTGTGAGCAGCTACAGCAGTCATATGATTACATTATTGATTGCAGAGGCTTAGGTGCTAAAAGTGCACAGTGCAAGTTGCGTGGTGTTCGTGGTGAAGTGATTCGTTTACATGCGCCTGAGGTCAATCTTACGCGCCCTGTGCGGTTAATGCACCCGCGATATCCACTGTATATTGCGCCTAAACCAAATCATGAATACGTGATTGGCGCAACCGAAATAGAATCGCAAGATAATGGCCCCGCAACAGTACGCTCAACTCTTGAGTTGTTATCGGCGGCGTATACCGTGCATAGTGGTTTTGCTGAAGCACGTATTATCAATATTCAAACAGGCTTACGCCCCGCATTTAGTGATAATCGCCCACAGGTAAAGCGCCAAGGTAAGGTGGTAAGTATTAATGGTTTGTACCGACATGGCTACTTACTTGCACCAAGCTTAGTGGCTGAAGCAGTTGCGTTAATTAAATAGGTAAAAAATGAAGATTACAATTAATGGCCAGTCGTTTGAAACTAAAAATCAAACGACACTAGCTAAAGTACTTGCAGAGTTTGGTGCTAAAGAACCCTTTGCTGTAGCGTTAAATGGCGGTTTTATTCCACGTAAAAACACTGATGAAATTGTAATAACGCAAGGCGATAGCATCGAGCTGCTCTCGCCAATCCAAGGGGGTTAGTATGAGTGTTCCAGCCACTGATAGCTTCAGTATTTATGGCGAACAAATAACCAGTCGTTTATTAATTGGTTCTGCGCTTTATCCGTCTCCTGCGATTATGGCCGATTCAATTAAGGCCTCAGGCGCACAAGTGGTTACTGTCTCACTGAGACGTCAACAAAGTGCATCCGCTGGGGATGACTTTTGGCAGTTAATAAAAGACACTGGTTTAAAAATACTCCCTAATACCGCAGGGTGCCACAGTGTCAAAGAAGCGGTGACACTGGCACAAATGTGTCGTGAAGTATTTGCGACTGACTGGATAAAGCTCGAACTGATTGGGGACGAATATAACCTTCAGCCAGACCCATTTGCTTTGCTAGAGGCAACAAAAATACTGATGGATGATGGTTTTAAAGTGTTGCCTTATTGCACTGATGATTTAGTGCTTTGCCAGCGCCTAGCAGATGTTGGCTGCGAAGTGTTGATGCCGTGGGGAGCGCCAATAGGCACGGGTAAAGGGTTATTAAACCAATATAATTTAAAAACAATTCGTGAGCGCTTACCAGAGCTAACATTGATTGTTGATGCAGGCCTTGGTTTGCCTTCTCATGCTTGCCAAGCACTTGAACTTGGTTATGATGCGGTATTATTAAATTCGGCTATTGCAGGGGCGGGTTGCCCTGTTACCATGAGCCATGCCTTTAAAGCGGCGGTCGATGCTGGGCGTTTTGCTTATAAAGCCAAAGCAATGCCAGAAAAAGACGTTGCCGCGCCATCAACACCCACGATGGGGATGCCTTTTTGGCATCAAACGTAATAAATTAGGAAGTCATAATGAATCAAGTTGTTTGGACAATTGCAGGCTCAGACTCTGGCGGCGGTGCAGGTATTCAAGCTGATATAAAAGCCATGCAAAGTTTTGGCGTACATGGCTGCACAGCCATTACTGCACTCACGGCACAAAACAGTTTAGGTGTTGAGGCATTAAACCCTATATCAACTGAGGTGATTGAATCACAGCTACTTGCTTTGGCTAGTGACATGAAAGCGAGCGTGATTAAAATAGGCATGCTCGCCAACGTTCAGCAAATACAGTTAATTAGTGAGCATATTAAGCATTATAAAGCCACATGGCCAATACCTCCTTTAGTGGTTTACGACCCCGTCGCTATTGCCAGTAGTGGTGACTTACTCACAGAAGAAGATACCGTTAGCGCAATTAAAGAATGTTTATTGCCGCTGGTGGATGTGATCACTCCAAATACGCACGAAACCCAGTTATTAACGGGAGTTTACTTAATTGGCCCAAGTGCGGTTATTGAAGCCGCTGAAAAGCTGCAAAGCTGGGGCGCAAAAGCTGTGGTGATCAAAGGTGGACATTGGGATTACCCAAGTGGCTACTGCATAGATTATTGCCGCGAAAATGGCACTGATGGCACAAATGAATATTGGCTAGGCAATGAAAAAATAGCTACACCGCATAGCCATGGCACAGGATGTAGTATGGCGTCTGTTATTGCGGCGTGTTTAGCAAAAGAGTATCCACTTAAAGATGCATTTATTTTAGCAAAAGCGTATATCAACCAAGGGTTAAAAGCGGCTGTGCGTTATGGCGAAGGCATTGGCCCTGTTGCACAAACTAGCTTCCCACAAAATATTGTCGATTACCCTCAAGTGATTGAAGCGGGAAGCTGGCTCGGCGATGAGTTAGATTTTGATGCACCGAATGAGTTTACTATGGCCGCTAACTTCGCAGTGTGTGAAAATAAGCAACTTGGCTTATACGCGGTCGTTGACTCTGTTGATTGGCTAGACAAATGCTTAGCGCAAGGTATTAAAACCGTGCAGTTACGTATCAAAGAGGGTAGTGAAAGTGAGCTTGATGAAGCTGTTGCAGCTGCCGTTATGCTTGGCCAAAAATATCAAGGTAACGTGTATATAAACGATCATTGGCAACTTGCAATTAAACACGGTGCTTACGGTGTACATTTAGGTCAAGAAGATTTACTTGAAGCCAATTTAGTCGCTATTAAAGAGGCTGGTTTGCGTTTAGGGCTTTCAACCCATGGCTTTTATGAAATGATCCGCGCTCATAATTATCGCCCAAGTTATATGGCATTTGGCGCCATCTACCCAACCACCACCAAGGATATGACAGGACAAATTCAAGGTCTCGAAAAGCTCAAACATTTTGTGCCATTAATGCAAAATTACCCGACTGTCGCGATTGGTGGAATAGACTTAGCACGCGCAAGTGAAGTGGCGGCAACCGGCGTTGGTAGTGTAGCCGTGGTGCGAGCCATTACCGAAGCTGATGATTATCAACAAGCCATTGCAGATTTACAAAGTGTCATAGGTCATTAAATAATGAGTGAATTATCTGACAAAGAGCAGTTGCGTTATAGCCGTCATTTAATGCTCAAGGAGGTTGGGCTTGAAGGTCAGCTAAAATTAAAATCAGCCCATGTTGTGGTCGTTGGGGCGGGCGGTTTAGGCAGTCCTGCACTATTATATTTAGCCGCCTCAGGTGTGGGAGAGCTTACTTTACTAGATGACGATAAAGTGGAGCTTTCTAACTTACAACGTCAAGTGCTCTATAAGGTAAACCATTTAGGGCAAGCCAAAGTGAGTGCTGCTGGTAAAGTGCTTGGCAGTTTGAATAGTCAAATCACCGTTAATACAGTTGAGCAGCAATTAACTGAGCAAAATGCCGAGCAAGTTTTTACAGGCGCTACCTTGGTGCTTGATTGCAGTGATAACTTTACCACTCGTTATACCGTTAATCGCTTTTGTTTAAAGGTAGGGGTTCCGCTGATATCCGGCGCCGCAATAGCCAGTGAAGGGCAGTTGATGTGCTTTGATTTTCGAAAGGCTGATAGTCCTTGCTACGGCTGCCTGTTCCCAGAGCAACCAATAGAGCAAGCGTTAAATTGTGATAATGCTGGCGTATTAAGCCCGTTATTAGGAGTGATAGGCTCAATGCAGGCGCTATTAGCAATTAACCTGATATTGGGTCACCATGAGGGGAGCCAGTTTGTACGCTTTGATGGATTGAGTTTGACGCAACAGCAGTTTAAATTAACAAAAGCGGCGCAATGCACTGAATGTGGATAGCAATGAAAGCGCGAGATAACACTCGCGCTATTTTATGGTGTTGAGTACTTTACTCTGTAATTTTGGCGAAAGGTGTGCCCATGCGGGTTACCGTTTCAGGTTGCTGATCCGCTAGAATTTCAGCCTGATTAGCGCCCCATGCTAAAATCACCGTAGAGCCGAGCTTAAAGCGGCCCATTTCTTCACCTTTTTTCAAGGTAATTGCGTTATCGCCAGTGGTTGGGTAATTCCAACTAAATACATCTTTTCCTGCTGGTGGTGTTACTGTACCTGCCCAAATAGTTTCTATACTAGCGACAATTGTTGCACCGACTAATACCATCGCCAGCGGGCCAATTTCGGTATCAAAAATCGCAACTACACGCTCGTTACGTGCAAATAAGTTAGGTACATTTTGCGCAGTTAGTGGGTTTACCGAAAACAAATCACCTGGTACGTAAATCATTTTGCTTAATGTGCCGTCGATTGGCATATGAATACGATGATAATCTTTTGGCGCCAAATAAATCGTCGCAAACTCACCACCTAAAAATGGGGCGGTGTCTTGCTCAGAACCACCAAGCAACGCTTGTAAGCTGTAGTCATGACCTTTAGCCTGAATGAGTTGACCATCAACAATTGCGCCAAGTTGGCTAATTGCCCCATCTACCGGGTGAGCGATTATCTCAGCTTCAGCATTTAATGGGCGAACACCTTCTTTTAGCGGACGGGTAAAAAATTCATTAAAGGTTTTGTAATGAGCGGGATCTGAATATTGTGCTTCGCTCATATCTATCTTGTACTGCTTAATAAATAATTTGATTAACCATGTTGTTAAGCCACCCAGCCTTGCAGCAGCTAATTTACCTACCATGCGCGATAGAAAATGTTTTGGCATTGCATATTGCATGGTAATTTTGAATTTATCTAAACTCACTTGTTTCTTCCTAAATTAAACGCGCGGAGCGCGAGCTCCAGCACGGCCATCGGCCATTGTTTCTAAAATTCGGTGGTAACTGTCAAAGCGCAGCTCTGAAATATCACCATCATCAACCGCTTGGCGGATAATACAGCCAGGGTCGTTTAAATGTTTACAGTCGCGAAAGCGACAACCGCCAATAAACTCGCGGAATTCTTTAAAGCACCAGGTAACTCGTTCAACTTCAAGGTGCCATAAACCAAACTCTCTTATTCCAGGAGAGTCGATTAAATTACCCCCTGAAGGCAAATGGTGTAACCGCGACACTGTGGTTGTATGTTGACCAAGACCACTGTTTTCAGAGACTTCTTTAGTCAATATTTCAGCATCGGGTAGCACGGTATTTACCAGTGTGGATTTACCGACACCGCTTTGGCCAACAAAAATGCTATTTTTACCCACTAACGTTTGCTTTAAAGCATCTATGCCTGCTGCGGTTTTATTACTCACCAGTAAAACTTGATAGCCAAGTTTACGATAGATATCGAGTACTTCCTCAATAGCTTTTAGGCCTTGTTCGTCAATAAGGTCTATTTTGTTGAGCACTAAAATAGGCTCAATTCCCATATCTTCACAAGCCACTAGATAGCGGTCGATAATATTTGCAGTAAACTCAGGGAGTACCGCAGAGACCATTAGTATCTGATCAATATTAGCCGCAACGACTTTAACGCCATCGTAAAAATCGGGCCGTGTTAATTGTGAGCGACGATCATGCATCGCCTCAATAACACCCGCTATATCACCTTCGCTTACTTTTGCGCGGCGAAATTGCACTTCATCACCGCAAACAATACCTTTAACAGTACGACGAATATTACAGCGCAGTACATCACCATTATCGGTTTCAATATCGGCATGTTGACCAAAACGGCTAATAACCACTGCATTTTCCGCAGGGCCTAAATTATCGTTCTGTAGTTGCTCATTTGTCCCTTTCGCTGACTTATCGTCGGCATTGGACAAGCGTTTTTGGTGATTAGCCTTAATCCTACGGGATTGGCCTTTACTTAATTTCTTCTGTTTTGCCACTTTTGGCCTATAACTTAGTTAAATGTCGCGCTTTTTGAAAAAAAAGCTTTAGGTCGACTGATGATACTAATATGATATATCTAAATGCGTTAGATCTAAAGGAAAGCACCGCAAGGTAATTATGTCTTTTCATAAATCAAATCTGATTTGGCTCGACCTCGAAATGACAGGTCTTGAACCAAGTACAGACAAAATACTCGAAATAGCGACTGTTGTCACCGATAGTGAGCTAAACATCTTGGCTGAAGGCCCAACAATTGCCATTCATCAGAGCGATGAATTGCTAGATGGGATGGATGAATGGTGTACCACTCAACACGGTCAATCAGGGCTTACGGCACGTTGTAAGGCAAGTACTTATGACGAGGCTTATGCTGTTGAGCAGACCATTGAATTTTTAAAGCAATGGGTTCCTGCTGGGGCATCGCCCATGTGTGGAAACTCTATTGGTCAAGATAGACGCTTTATGAATAAGTATATGCGCGAGTTGGAAGATTTCTTTCATTACCGCAACTTAGACGTGAGCACTATTAAAGAGCTTGCTAGACGTTGGAAACCCGAGGTTTTAGCGCAAGTGAATAAAAAAGGCTCACATCTTGCACTCGATGACATTAAAGATTCCATTATGGAATTGAAAGTCTACCGAGAAAAATTCTTTAATTTGTAAAAAATACTTGCAAACACATCGAATTATTGTAGAATCCTGCCCCGCTTAAGACGATAACCCCCGCGGGGTTAGTATGCTTGAGCACAAGTTAAAGATTCAAGAAGAAAGGTTAAAGGGACAAGGTTTAATGTTGATAGAACCTAGAACCTAGAAATGCGGCACTAGCTCAGTTGGTAGAGCGCGACCTTGCCAAGGTCGAGGTCACGAGTTCGAGCCTCGTGTGCCGCTCCAATTTCTCACCAAAGAAATTGGTTAATAGTTTCAAGGTAAAAGTTGAAAGCTCCAAGCTGTTCTAACTTTTAACTTTTAACTTGAATCTTGTAACTAGAAACTTTTTATGCGGCACTAGCTCAGTTGCCAGAACGTTTTACCGCGACTCGTCGCGCAGCAACGGACAAATTACTGACTATTTTGAATGCGGCACTAGCTCAGTTGGTAGAGCGCGACCTTGCCAAGGTCGAGGTCACGAGTTCGAGCCTCGTGTGCCGCTCCAATTTCTCACCAAAGAAATTCGAGTAAGTTTCAAGATAAAATATTCTAGAACTTAGATAAAATGCGGCACTAGCTCAGTTGGTAGAGCGCGACCTTGCCAAGGTCGAGGTCACGAGTTCGAGCCTCGTGTGCCGCTCCAATCTCTTTTCTTAACATTTTATACTTTCCAATCCTTAGCTACTTCCAAACACGGCTGTACCCAAAGAGCCATGATATAGCTTTCATCCCAACGATAACTTTCACTCTTGCTTGCTAGACTTTTACTTAGCTCATTTGGTTACAAACTTCGCGCCGAAACTAAACAAATTTTAATCTTAAAAGATCAACATACTTTGCTTTAAACAAATAAAAGCCCAGCAGATGGCGACATTTGCTGGGCTTTTCTGTATTTACTAATTATTTTATAAAGCTATACAGCAGTGCAAGCACCGCTAAGCTGCCCATAAATAAGATAAAATAAGCACTTTTGCCACGGTATTTTTTGAGCGCTGGAACTTTAAAGACGGCTACCATAGGCATGATAAATAAGATCATGGCGATAATAGGACCTGATAGTTGATCCATCATATCTAAGATACTCGGGTTTTTAACTGCACAAAACCAGATAGCAAAAAACATAATTGCTACACCCAACTTGTCAGCGTTCTTCATACTTAGTTTGGTTTGCTTGGTGACTAAGCCATTAAAGCTTTCACGCGCTCCTAAAAAATGCCCTAAGAATGATGATGTAATAGCTATAAACGCCACGAGAGGACCTAGGGTTGCTATAAATGAGTTGTCAGTGATGTTTGCTAAGTACGATAAGATAGATACGTTTTGGGCTTTTGCCTGCGCCATTTGCTCTGTTGAGAGAGAAAGCACGCACGAAAATACAAATAACAACACAAAAACAATTAATAATAGGCTGGTACGCTTTAAAATAGCTTCTGATTTTGCAGCTGCATCATTGCCATAGTGACCACGTTGCACGTTGGCAAAGCTTGAAATTGCCGCCGCATGACTAAATGAAAAAACAATAATAGGTACAGATAACCACAGAGTTTTGGCAAAACCACTTAATTCCGGAAAAGCCATGTTAGGCATTTGCCAACTTGGAATTAAGTAAATAGATAAGAAAAATAAAATAGCAACTAATGGGTACACTAAAATAGCAAACGCGCGCAGCATGAGCTTTTCACCGCCCAGCATTAAGCTGATCATGCCAGCAACAAGAATACCCGAAAGTAATACTCTCGAAGGTGACTCCATACCCAGTTGGTTAACGATAAAACTATCAACTGTATTAGTTAGTCCTACACCATAGATAAGCAAGATCGGAAAGATAGATAAAAAGTATAATAATGAAATCAGTCGCCCGGCATTGACTCCAAAGTGCTCTTCCACAACATCGGTAAAATCAGCATCCTTATTGTTGGACGATAAAACAAAGCGTGCTAAACCTCGGTGAGCTAAGAATGTCATAGGGAAAGCTAAGCAGGCCAAAATAATTAATGGCCAAAAACCACCAATACCAATATTGATTGGTAAAAACAGAATTCCCGCGCCTACAGCCGTGCCAAATAGACTCAAAACCCACTGAGTATCGTGTAAGTTCCACTTGTTTTTACTTGTTGTCGATGTATCTAACTGTGCTACATCTTGATATGAGCTCATTTATACTTCACCAATTAGAATAATAATTTTGCGGCAGGATATATAAGTTGAAGCACTAATGCATTTTTTGGCGATGTATAAACATAGCTGTGCTGTAAGGTGAAAGTTACAGGTTGTCATGTTTTAGTAGGTTGTAGTTAATTAGGTTAATAATTTCAGTTTGTTAGCTAAAGAAAAAAGCTAGGAAATGAATTCCTAGCTTTATTATTTTACTCTTTTGGCTCTTTCGTTTTACCGTTATTTGGATCTTTTAACACTGACATCTTAGGGGGTTGTAGAGCAACTATACGCTCACCTTCTTGAGGTGGTTTTTCCATATTAATGGTAAATGGTCGTACTTTGACTGGTGAGTCATCGTCGCTATCTTTTTCTCCGTGCAAGATAAATAACGGAATAGCTTCGTTATTCATTTCTTGGTATTGCTCCCAACTAAACTCTTCAGATATACGGGTTGCGCTTACTTTGCCACCTTTCGCAATCAAACTGCTTAGACGCGCATAAGCGCCATTGTCACCAAACAAAATTTGGCGTGACAAAAATGTCGCACTGTCTTTGTTTGCTTTAGCATGGTTTGTAGAAGAGCGTAGTGAAAATACATTTTTTTCGTTTAATAAATGAGAAAAATATTGTACGCCCAGCGCGTTATGATGTCGGTTAGGAGACAGTGCTAGTACGCTGCGTATAGTCGTCAGGGGTAAGTAGCGCTCAGCGTGTTCTGATTGCGGGTTACCATAATAACAAGGCAAACCATCCATCCTCGCCATTTTACAGTTCTCCCATGCGGGGTCTGATAAATGCACAGGAATATTTTGATCATTTAATCCTTTAGCTATTGCGCGAGCAACATGGTTTGCACCAATGATTAAAATTGTATTCGGTGAAGGTTGGCGAACACCGAGTAACTTAGCAACAGGAATAGCAGTTAAGCTTTGTAGCACTACAGTAATAATAATGACGGTAAAAATTAACGGAACTATTTTTTCTGCGTCTGCGACACCTGCTTCCATCATACTTAGCGCAAATACCGAACCTACGGCAGCTGCGACAATACCACGTGGTGCTATCCATCCGAGCACTAAGCGCGATTTTATCGGCAAGTCTGAGCCAAAAGTTGAAATGGCAATACAAACTGGTCGCGCAATAAATAGCACAACAGCTAAAAATATAAATACATCACCGTCAAGCATCATTAAGTCTGATAGCTGTAACCTTGCTGCTAAGAGTATAAATAGCGTCGAAATTAAAATCATCGACAAGTCTTCTTTAAACTCCAAAACAGAGTCGATTTCTAGGTCATCTTGGTTCGCCAGCCAAATACCAAAGACTGTTACAGCAAGTAGTCCCGATTCATGACTTAAGTGGTTAGAGATGGTAAAGCTAATAAGCACTAAAGCTAAAATACCAAATTTATGTAACTCAAATGGTAGCCATTCTTTACGAATTAATAGAGTCGTAAGCCAGCCCGCCACTACACCAATCGATAAGCCAACCCCGAGGGTTTTAAAGAGTGCGATGATAGTATGAACAAAGACCTCACCTTGACCAACCAACATTACGGCTTCAAAAACCAATACGGCAAACAGCGCTCCAATAGGGTCTATTACAATACCTTCCCAACGTAGAATGCGATCGATGTCTTGGGTAGGCCGCATCGAATTTAATAGGGGGGCGATAACCGTGGGGCCGGTAACGACCAAAACGGCACCTAATACGGCAGCCACGCGCCAGTTGAGCTCTAAAATCCAGTAAGCGCTGAGGCTAATGATAATACAGGTAGCTATCATCCCTATGGAGCATAGGTTTCGAACTACCTTGCCTATACCTTTAAGTTCTTTGAAATGTAAGGTAAGCGAGCCTTCAAATAAAATAACGGCAACACTTAACGAAACAACGGGAAACAGTAAATCGCCGAGTAATGCATCTGGGTCTAATAAGCCCGTAGCAGGACCTAGTAATAAACCCGTTAACAGTAAAAATAGAATTGCTGGGACGCGAAAAGCCCATGCAACCCACTGGGCAAGAACAGAGCAAAGAGCGATCCCTGCGATATAAATAGCTGACATAAAAGAGGTATTCCTTATTTATTACTTCAGTTAAGAGTAAGGCTAGCAAAACTAATAATACAGGGATATGTTCATTTATCTTAATTGAATTTTAGCTGTTTATTGTTTTTTTGTAGAAATTATTTTTCTTTAGCGATTAACGCAATTACATAAAAATTTCATGTTAATGCAACATATTGATAAATAGTGATATTTTATTTTTCTTAAGGTAGGTGTGGGTAGGTGAATAAAATATAGCCTTGATCTTACAGACGATTTTAGCGTATTATAGTTAGTGTTCAAACAATTTGTTGTCTAATTAGTTACTAGTTAGGTATAAGCGAATACATATAGTTATTTTTAAGTCAGTTAAAATTATACTTACTTAAATGAAGGTTATTATATTTATTTGCTTAATATTCAATAGATTAATTGTTTTGAATACAATTTGTATGTATTTACTCATTTTTGGGTATTAGTTCACTTGTAATGATAAGGGCATATAACTGCCGTTTTTATATTTTGAGTTGAATTGTTACCTATTCAATATTTGGCGCCCATCGTGGTGAACAAATCTCGGTCCTTGAGTCATCACCCTATCTGTTGGTGTACCTGACTTTAGAGGCTCTATGTATGTTGTTAATAAAGAAGCTTCACACAGCTTTTTACAGCGATGCATAAACAACACTTTTTATTTTACTTTATAACTGTTCAATCTAATGATTGAGTAAAAGTTATGCTATATCTAAAATTCACTTTTTAATTAAAGGTGTGTGTTTTTGGGTGAGTGTGTAAAAGGTGTATTTGGACATACAAAATGTAAACTCGTATCTTAGCTTTAAAGCTAAGTGATTGTTTTCTTACTTCTCTTTAAGAAGTAACAGTTAAATGGAAAGTTGAAACACATTATGCAAAAGTTAAATTGGCGACGTATTGTACTTAAAGTTGGTAGCGCTCTAATCGCTCCGGATCAAGATGGTTGTCGTTCTCGTTATTTATTAACTATCGCACAGTTTATTGTTCGTTGCCGTAGTCGTGGCATTGAAGTTATTTTAGTTTCGTCGGGCTCGGTAGCTGCTGGCGCGCATTTATTCCCTGATCAACAAGAACGCACCGTTACCATGAAAAAAGCTATGGCGGCGGCAGGCCAAACAGAAATGATGGCGATGTGGGACCGTTTTTTTGATTTTCCGTCTGCGCAAATTTTATTAACTCATGGTGATTTACGTGACCGTGAACGTTATGAAAGCATTCGTGAAACCGTGTTCACATTACTAGAGCATGGCGTATTACCTATCATGAATGAAAATGACACGGTAACCACCGATGATTTGAAAGTTGGTGACAACGATAATTTATCAGCCATGGTTGCAGCTGCAGCAGATGCTGATGCATTAATGATTTTCTCTGATGTAGATGGGCTTTATAACAAAAACCCTAATTTACACGATGATGCAGAGCTACTGCCAGAAATAAAATCTATTGATGAATCAATTTATGCTATGGCTGGCTGTGCCACCAGTGCGGTTGGCACCGGTGGTATGAAAACCAAAATTGAGGCGGCAGAAAAAGCCACTTCACATGGTATAACTACATACATAATTAATGGTTTTAAAGAGCAAACATTTAATCAGTTATTAGAGGGCATAAACCCTGGTACAGTCTTTTTACCTTATGAAAAGCCAATGCAAGAAGCTGTGCATTGGATGACTCACACTGCAAATGAACAGGGTGAAGTTGTGGTTGAAGGTTCATTTGATGAGTCGCTTGAAGGTGAAACAGGGTGTATACGTGGGGATGAGATTGTTGCCGTACATGGTGAGTTTGCTATCGGTGATACGATTTTAGTGCGTAGTAACGATGGTACACGCCTTGCTAAAGCAACGGCCAATTACAGTAGCTGTTTATTGAATTTTATAGCTGATAACGAGCAAAGCGAATTTAGCGACAAAATGCAAGATTCGATTGGTCCGGTTATTTCAGAAAAAGATATCGCATTATTGGAGAAGTCATGAGTTTAATTACGGATATTTCACGCCAAGCAGCAAAAGCTGCTCACCAGTTAGCTTTACTCGATACCGAGACAAAAAACCGTATGTTACTGGAAATGGCTAATGCATTACGTGAACAAAAAGCATTTATAATTTCAGAAAACGAAAGTGATTTAGCAGCTGCCAGAGACAATAATTTAGCTGCATCAATGATAGATCGTTTAACGCTCAATGATGAGCGTATTGAAGCGATGGCTGAGGGGATTGAAGTTATTGTGAGCCTTGAGGACCCGGTTGGTCAGCTTCGTGATATTACAGAGCGTCCAAATGGGATTAAAATTCGTAAAATGCGCGTGCCTCTAGGTGTGGTGTGTATGATTTATGAAGCACGCCCAAATGTAACCGCAGACGCCGGTGCGCTGTGCTTTAAGTCAGGTAACGGTGTTATTCTACGTGGTGGTAAAGAAGCGCTTAAAAGCTCACAAGCCATTGCTAGCGTAATGCACAAAGTCCTTGAAGCAAATGATCTGCCAGCTGCGCTTATTTCGGTGATCCCAGATCCTGACCGTGCGTTGCTTATGGAATTAATGCAGCAAAGAGAAAGCATTGATCTGATTATTCCACGCGGTGGTGAAGGGCTAATTAACTTTGTTACTGATAACAGTACGATACCGGTGATTCAGCATTTTAAAGGTGTATGTCATCTATATGTTGATAAAGATGCTGATTTAGAAGTGGCACTTAACTTACTGCTAAATGGTAAAACACAGCGTACAGGTGTTTGTAATGCATTAGAAGGTCTAGTCGTACATGAAGCTGTAGCAGATGAGTTCTTAAATTTATGTGCAGTCGTACTTCGTCAAGAAGGCGTTAAAATTAATGCAGATGGTCAAGCAGCTAAATACTTTGATGATGCAACAGTACTTGCTGATAGTGAGTTCGGCCAAGAGTACCTTGATTTAGAAATTGCAATTCGAGTTGTTCCTGATTTTGCTGGTGCCATTGATCACATCGCTCAGTTTGGTTCAAATCACACTGAAGTTATTTGTACTAAAAACCAAGATGCGGCTAAATTATTCCAACGTAGTGTGGATGCATCAGTTGTAATGGTTAACGCATCATCACGTTTTTCTGATGGCTCACAATTAGGTTTAGGTGCTGAGATTGGTATCGCTACCTCTAAGTTGCATGCATATGGTCCTATGGGCTTAGAGTCGCTTACAACAGAAAAATACCTAGTGGATGGTGAAGGCCAAGTTCGCGAGTAATTTACTTATTTATGTAACCTGAACTCTGGTTAAGAGATGTACTAATGTATTGATATTAAATCACAAATATGTTTATTAGTCTCCAGAGTTCAGGTTAAGTATTTAATGCCGAGTTTAAGACTCGGCATTTTTATTTCTTAAGTCACTTAGCCAATTTTCTGCAGGCTCAGGTTTATGTAAAAAGTAGCCCTGTAAAGTCATATCTGGGAAAGCTTGTAGCATAGTTAGGTGCTCTTGATTCTCTACTCCTTCAGCAACAATCTTCAGGTCAAATAAATCACCCAAACTAACTATCATATCGATAATCAGTTTGTCGTTATTGTTTGTTGGCGCTTCTAAAACAAATGACTTATCAATTTTAAGTTCATCAATTGGCAATTGCTTTAAGTAAGTTAAGCTGGAGTAGCCAGTTCCAAAATCATCAATAGATACCCTTATACCCAACTGTTTTAGATGATGTACAGCCGCAATAGCATCATCCATATTGTTTAACAGCGTGCCTTCAATTATTTCAATCGTCAGATTTGCAGGATTGACCTGTGCGTCAATAATGCTTTGAGTGATAAAGTGTAGAAAACGTTTTTCATGAAAATGTCTGCCGCTGATGTTAATAGAAATAGCTAGGCTTGGGTTTTGCTCGTTAATTTGTTCTAGTAGTTTTAAAGCTTGAGTTGTAACCCAGCAATCTAAATCATAAATAATATCAGACTCTTCGGCTATCGGTATAAATTCAGCAGGGCTAATAAAACCTTTTGTTGTATGTTGCCAGCGAAGGAGTACCTCAGCCCCCTTTAGGGTATGGTTGTGATCATATTGTGATTGTAAGTTAAGTATTAGTTCTTGTTGCGCAATTGCTTGGCGTAAGTCTTGTTCTACTTCGAAACGCCGTTTAGCTTGTTCGCCAAAAGATGTATCAAATGACGTAACTCTATTGCCGCCTTTTTCTTTTGCTTTATAGCAAGCAGCTTCACAGTTTCGAATAGTTTCAATTGCGCTTCCTCTTAATTCATTACGTGGAAGAATATAGGTCCCTATACTGACCGTTAAACTGATTTTTTGTTCTTCGATATCAAATGGTTCACTGGCGGCTAGTAGCAGTTTTTGTGCGGTTACATTCGCTAAGGATTGTGTTCTTTCATAACCAGTGCCTTTTTGTGTTTCACATAGTACAGCAAACTCATCACTGCCAAGGCGTGCAACGATATCTTTATTACCTAAATTATTGTTTATTCGTGTTGAAAACTCTTTTAATACTTTATCGCCCGCCATTAGGCCAAGGCCATCATTAATTGAATGAAAGCTATCTATATCTAGAATAAAAATACAGGTATAGCTTTGCTGTTTATTTTGCTCTCGTAATTGTTGTTCCAGAATTTTTAAAAAGTTATTACGATTAGGGAGGCCTGTAAGCTCATCATGCCATGTTAAATAGTCAATACGCTCTTGAGTGACTTTTACACTCGAAATATCACTAAATACACCAATAAAGTTAATGTTGGTATCGACTTCGTTTTTAACCATACTAAGTGTAAGTAATTCAGGATATAACTCACCGCTTTTTCGTCGTGTAGTCAGCTCACCACTCCAGTAACCCGCTTTGCTCGCATGTAGCCATATATCATCAAAGTTTATCTCTGGTAGGTTGTTTTGTTTGATTTCTTTTAATGGTTTTCCAAGAGCTTCACTTTCACAAAACCCTGTTATTCGGCAAAAAGATGGGTTGACAGCAATGATAATACCCTTGTGATTTGTGATTACTACGCCATCGGCTGTGCTGGTTAGGGCTTGATAAAATAAAGCTTGTTTGGCTGATAGTTTTTTTAATTCAACATCACGCTTGGTAAGCTCAGAAGCAAGGTTTTCTACCTCAATGAATTTGTCATGTAATTCAAAGTTTTTTTCAATGAGGCGATCGAGCATTCCTTGCACAGAGATGTGTGCGCGTACACGAGCACGAACGAGTGCCAATTTATAAGGTTTGTGAATATAGTCTACGGCGCCCAGTTCGAAACCTTGTTCTTCGGATTCTTCTTCGGTGAGGGCGGTGACAAATATAATAGGGATCCCCTTGCTATTTTGGTTCTGCTTTAGCTTTTTACAGACCTCATAGCCATCCATCTCAGGCATCATAATATCAAGTAATATTAAGTCTGGACGTGTCGTTTCAATAAATTCAAGCGCACTTCTGCCGCTAGTTGATACGCGAACATCATAATCTGATAGCAAGCCTTCAACCAATATATGCAGATTATTGGGTTCATCATCAACGATGAGAATTAACGGCTTTTGACGGTCAGCGTTTTGTGTTGGTAAGCTTTGGGGCACTAATTTCTCAATTACAGTTTCACTATTAGATAAAAAATAGCTCATAGTTAAGAGCTTTGTCTAGTTTTTAAGGTCATTTAAGTAGTTATTAATGATTGTTTTAATTGATTGAAAATTAAATTGATTTATCGCTTCTCTTAACCGTACTAATTGCGTATTTTCTGTTGCGTTTTCTATATGCTGCTCAAGTTGTAAAATAAGTACCTGGGGAATAGGTTTAGCTGATTTAGCTAATTCAAGTATTTCATCTAAGTACTCAATATTACTTTCAATATTCAGGCTGATTACTTGACTTGCTTTCAATTGGTTAGCAATCGCAAACTGCTCTATTGCGCGCAAAGAAATTTCAAGTTGCAGCTGGCAAGGAGTAAAGTTTATCGGTGTAGATTGTTTTATATCTTTTTGGAGTTTTTTAGCTACTTCCTCTAATCGTTCTAAGCCCAAAGTGCCGGTTAAACCTACAAACGTATGCAACATACGTCTTAACTCAAGAATATGTTGTTGCTTATAAAGCACTTCTGCTTCTTTTATAAAGTTACTGTAGTCTTTAGTAAACCGGTCGAACGACTCACTTAGCAGTACATCATTAAAGTCTAAGTTCTCTAAAGCCACGGGCAAGTTTATCAATTGTGTCTGGGAGAAATTAGGCGTTGCTAAAAGGGCTGAATTGATATCAAAATTTAAAAAAATGAGCACCTCAGTGCCTCCACCTTGTCTACTCTTGACTTGAATTTCGCCATTTAGCAGTTTGATCAGCTTTTGACTAATACTTAATCCTAACCCTGTTCCAGTATATTTACGGGAGTAGGAGTCATCGTTCTGATAAAAAGGATTAAAAATTGCTGATAACTTATCTTCAGGAATACCAATTCCCGTATCTTTTACTGAAAAAACTAAGGAAATTGAGTCATTGCTCAATGAATCGGCCGTTATCGTGATTGTGACACTCCCTTGCTCGGTGAATTTGATTGCATTGTCGACTACAAAGTTTAAGGTTTGGTTTAGCTTTAAATAATCACCTGTCAAGGCGATGTCTTCATCCATATGAAGTAATATATTGAATTCTAGGTCCTTAGACTTACATAAGCTTGAAAATGATTCTGATAAGTACTGTGACACTTCTTTAATGGTAAAGTTAATATTTTCGATAGTGGATTGATTCGAGTCTAGCTTTGATAACTCTAAAATATTATTTACTAATGAAAGCAGGTTGTTACCACTGGTAAGGGATTTAGCAATATACTTTTTATGCGCACCATCTGTAATTTCTTCAGATAAAAGTTGCTGCATTCCTAAAATGATATTCAAGGGTGTGCGCAGCTCATGACTCATATTAGCGACAAACTTGCTTTTTGCCTCATTGGCAATATCTGCTTGATGCTTTGCTGCTTTTAATGCTGAGTTTACCGCTTTCATTTGGTCATTTAGCTCTTGGGTTTCTATCAGTAGTGTGTTTGTTTCATTATTTTTCTTATACAGAGAATTGGCCGCTTTTATCGCATGCGAAAATTCATTATCTAGTTCAGGCTCAGCCAGTAGACCACGTTGCTTACCATTGTTCATATCGTTCAAAAGCAAGGAAAGGCTATTTATAGGGGATATTATTGTGCGCACAATAAAAATGCATATTGTAATTAATAATACCAACATCACTAGCGCAAATACTTTACTTTGTTCCGCTTGTTGATCTAGGTGTAAGCTGACTTGCTTTTGGGCTTGGAGAAAGGTGTTTTTTTCAGTACGGTTTATCTGGTCTGTTAAATACAGTAATTCATTTGCAACACCTGTTAAAACAACATTTACCGAGTAGTTATAGCCTCTCGACAGTAAAATAAGCTGGTTATAGCTTTTTCTGATTTCTAAAAATTCCCTATTTAGTAAATTCTTAGGCTGTATTGAGCCTGGCTCAATAAATTTTTCTATCTTATCTAGCTGCAGCTTAAGCTGATTAACATCTTGGCTGGTTGTCTGCGAAATATCAAAGTCAGTATTTTCTAAGTAGTTTTCCGTCGCGTAGTTTATATTTGAAAGTGTTAGTATTGCATCTGCGTAAATTGCCTCATGACTCGAGCCTTTAATGTTTTTCAACGTGTTGAGGTGCAATATTAAATTATTAACCGCGGGCTTGAAGCGTGTATTGAATAAGCGTACACGATTTTTTCTGTTTTTAACGACTTGCTCAAATGTTCGGTTAAAGTTTATTAAGTGCTCTCCTAAACGAGTAAGCAAGTCTTTATATGAACTTGAATGTTTTTGTGCATTGGTATTGAGTTTCTCTAAGTCATTTTTAGCATTCAACTGAAAACGTTTAAAATTATCTACTGAAATTGGCTTGGCTTTATCAACGTAATGAGTTACTTGACCTTGGAGTGAGATGACGTTATTTTCAAGATCGTTGGTTGCTTCACTTTGGGTTTGAGCATCATTTTGTACTGTCAAAAGTATTCTTAGTGAATTTTGTGCACTTGAAAATAAATAGCTTTGAAACAGTAAGATTATAACTAATAATGAGATCGCAGCGATGATTTTTGATTTGATAGAGTTTATTTTCATTAGCGACTAATTAGCTCATACCACTTTTGCAAGCTGTAATCATACGTTGGCATAACTGTATTCCAGACAGCTACATTGCTGAAGCGTTTTAAATAGCTACCACCACTGCGAACGTTACCTGCTTCTACAGATACTTTACCTTGCGTATTAAGCAGTGTCTCCGTTGCCTCTTTTCCTTCATACCAATATGCCCATTCAGCTTCTGAAAGTAACGGTTTTGAACGCTCTGGGTTACTAATGTAATAACCTTGTCGTGCAATAAAAGCGCCTGGCCAGCCACTGAGCCACCAATTCATATAATCATAGGCGGCATCTTTTGTATTATTGGTGATTTGGGAAGACAGACACATAACACCGTGCCAGCCTCGGTAACCCTCTTTTGGCGCTGCAAATCGTACATTGATGCCTTGACTATTTAAGCTCTCTACCGCGGGTGAAAACATACTTTGAATGCTAACCCGGTTATTCTTCATAAATTCAACGGACTCAGGTACTGAGTTCCAAAAGCCATTAAAGTGTTTTTGTTTTTTATAATCGAGTAAAATAAAAAATAACCTATCTAGTTCGTCGCGTGTCATAGCGCCTATATCAACAAATTTTATTAAGCCTTTACTTTGCGCTGCGAGCGCCAAATCAAAAATGCCAATTGTTGGTGCATTTACTATGCCTACTTTGCCACGATTTTTTTCGTCGAGTAACCAAGCCCAGCTTTCAGTTTCATATGCGCTACCAAGAGGAATGCTGTCTAAGTTGTAGCCAAATGAATCTACATTGTGGACATACGGTAAATAGCTTATTAACTCTGTTTCTTGTGCGTTTAGAGTGCCATCATCTTGAATATTAAGTAATTTGTAAGGTGCATCTCCTGCGCCAATAGATGCGTCTTGAGTAAGCTTTCCGGTTTTAGTCAATGAGTTAATTTCATTAAAATGAGTGATGCGCTTTTTTTCGATTGGCTGGATACTTCCTGCATTCCACAGAACATTGATACTATTAGACCATTGTTCATAAAGATCAAAAGAGCTCGGATCCATGGAAGCTTGTTGTAAAACAGATGAACTACCTGCAGGATTAAACACAATGTTGATACCTAAATCTTCCATTGCTTGTTTGCGTAGGGACTCTTGGAGTGTGACATGTGTGCCGAGCACACGTAGAGTGGTTTTTTTACGCGCGAAAACATAGGGTACATGGGTAATAATGCCAGCGCCTACACTTAAAGTGGCGATCTTCTTGAGTGTTGCCCGTTTAGGCAAATCCATATTTTAACCTAATAAATTTGTGTTAGATTAGGTATAGTTAATCATTTTCATAGACTCAAGTAAAAAATAAAATATATGAAGATTAATTAGAATAATTTAAAAAGGAGGATTATAAAGAATTGATAGGAAAGTGGTGGAGCTAAGCAGGATCGAACTGCTGACCTCCTGCGTGCAAGGCAGGCGCTCTCCCAGCTGAGCTATAGCCCCACATTCCTAAAGTTACAAATTTTGTAACCTGCTTAAGGTTCCGTTTAAGCGGGACGAACTTTAATGAGATTTATAAATTTGGTCAAGTATTTTTTATATTTTTTATCAATTTTCACGAAAACACTGAATTTTTGTTAGACTAGCGTCTATTAAAAAGCACAAAGAAACTAATAATGAAAAAATACGCTTGGGTTTTGCTGATTTTACTTTTTGGTTGCGCCAGTCAAGATGAGCCACCTTTTGAAATAAATAACAAACAACTGTACAAAAAACTGGATGAACAAGGTAATAAAATTTTTGCTTACGTTGTATCAGTTAAAGCTAATAGCAGAAAAAGCCGAAATTCAGATCGTCCATTAACCCGAAGAGAATTTAAAGATTTTGCAGAGCAAGAGTATTTTGAAGAATCTAATAGTCTAAAACTGCAACTTGAAGATCAGGCAGTTGAATTATTGAATAACGAATTAACGCAGCAACAATATTGCCCAAACAATTATGAAATAGACGAAGTGGTTTGGCGTGATTTAAGCGTACAACTTCGAGGGCGTTGTTTATAGCATGCTAGAAGGTAAAAGTAAGTTAGCTGAGTATTTAGCACATTTAAATATTCAGTATGATGTGATTGAGCACCCAGCTTTGCATGGTAGCTTAGATGCCGATAAGCTATTAATTGAGCGTCCAGGCACGCGCTTAAAAAATCTCTTTTTACGTGATAATGAAGGGAAAAATCATTTTTTAGTAATAACCGCACATGATAAGCAGCTTGATTTAAAGGCAATGGCTAAATATCAAGGGCTATCTCGGTTAGGATTTGCGTCAGATGAGCGTTTAGCACGTTATTTAAAAGTAGCTCCAGGCTGTGTTTCTATGCTGGCCCTTATGAACGATAAACAAAATAATGTTACGTTATGGCTCGACCAAGATATATGGTTTAGTGAGTTATTTCATTGCCACCCATTTGAAAACACGGAAACTTGGTTGATGAAAAAAAATGACTTAGAACAGTTTTTTGCCAGTACAGGGCATCAACCTAAGGTGGTTTTTTTACCTGCTAAATAACCACTCAACACTAAGGTTAATCCGCACAAACATACAAGCAGTAGCGCAGCCATAAACGCGACGTGCCCGTAGTGCTGGTATACCAAGCCAGGTAAAAAAGAACCCAGCGCACCACCACTATAATAAAATGATACATAACCGCCATTGGTGACACTCGGTGGCGCGTTACTTATTTTGTTTACTAAAGGAGCTGCTGTTGCGTGAATCATAAACATGGCAGCGCAAAACCCAGTAAAGGCCAATAAGAATATTATGAGCTGGTTACTCATTAAGATTAATATTGTTCCACAATAAAAAATAAACACTGTGCTGAGTAAGTGCCAAGCCCCTGGACTGTGCTTTAATAACCAAGGTGTGGCAATCGATGCTAAGGCACCAATGAGATAGCCACTGTAAACCAGGCCAATATCACGGGTATTTGTTATTAAAAACGTATCTTGCAAAATAAAAGGCAGGTAATTCAATAACGCAGCAAAGCAAAAAAACATGCAAAATACTGCGCTATACAACTTTAAAATAGGTGCTGTGGCAAGTTGTTTTAAATAACTCAGTGGTGATAATACCTGCGTTATTGTTTCATGGCGGCCTTTAGGGATGGCTAAAGCCAATAAAGTCAAAGCGACAGCGATTACATAGTAAAAGATCTGCCAACTCCATAAGTCTGTAAATACAGCAGCCAATACCCGACCGAAATAGCCTCCAGCGATAGTACTGCCTATGTACAAAGTCATATTGTGCTGTAATTGATCTGCTTTATATGTGCTGCCAATATAGGTGGTCATAGCGGTGAGGGCCGCAGGTAAAATGAGTCCTTGAATAAAGCGTAGTAACAGCAGGAGCTCAAAGCTGGGGGCAGTGGTAAACACAATACAGCTTAATGCCAGCATCAACATAGCATAGCGTAAAATAGTCAACGGGTTATGTTTAGCAAGTAATAAACCGTATACCAGAGGAGCAATGGCAAGTGGTAACATGGTTGCTGTCATAAGGCTGCCAGCATTTGCAGGCGTGACTTTAAACTGTGATGCAAAAAGACCTAATAATGGCTGCGGTGCGTACAAGACAAAAAAGATAAACAATGAGCACAATAATAAGTGGGAAATACGCATTATTTTGACCAGCCAATAAAAGCTGTTAGCTTACGCTTAGTGCTTTTTAAATCAATGATAAAGCAGCTTTAATTATTAAATATAAATATCAAAATACGATTTTCTTGCGCTATATCAGGGTTTGTTTTACTAACTTTGATAGATTAGTTTTTAATGCAACAACCTTCAATGTTGAGGTAACTGGGCTATGGGTATAAAATAATCCTAATCTAAGTTTTAATGGAACAAGGCCATGGGTTCATTACAAGACCAATTGCTACAAGCAGGACTTACAACATCACATAAAGCGAAAGTTGCAAAAAGCGAGAAACGCAAACAACAGAAGAAGCAGAAAAAAGGTGCCACGAGCAACCCAAGTGATCTGCAAAAGCACATTCAGCAAACTAAATTAGAGCAACAAAAGAAAGCTGAAGAGCTAAACCAAGCTCGTCAAGGTGATTTAAAGCAGCGTGAACAAATAGCCAGAGTTAAACAAATTTTAGAACACCACAATCAAGATGAAATTCGTGGTGAGCGTACTTTTAACTTTACCTATGAAAACAAAGTTAAAGAACTAGACGTGAATGAAAAGACACAAAAAGCACTTGCTGGTGGTAGATTAGCTATATGTGTTTTAGAAGGGCAATTTTTTGTACTTGAAGACGAACCTGCACGTAAAGTTGCTGAAGTAGATGAAAAGTACATCGTATTTCACGTTGAGCCAGAAGATAAGGGCAAAGATGATGATGACCCGTATGCAGACTTTGAAGTGCCTGATGATCTTGTTTGGTAATTTTTGCAATCGGAGCTTTTAAAACGCTCCCAGTGATCTTCAATGTGTATAAATTGCGTACAAAATTAGCATGCTATTACGCATGGTCTACAATTAAATAAGTAAATTTATAAACCGTCAAAAAGAAGAGAAAATACAATGAGCAAGATAACAACATTACTTTTAGGGGCTAGCCTTGCAATGGCAGCTAGTGCATCTTTTACATCAGTAGCAGCTGAAGGCGAAGCCCTTTATACAGCTAAACTTTGTCAAACGTGTCACGGCCCTGAAGGCAAAGCGCCAATTATGGCATTGTACCCGAAACTAAATGGCCAAAATAAAGAATATTTACTTGCGCAAATGAAAGACATTAAATCAGGTGCGCGTAGTAATGGGATGACTGCGGCAATGAAGGCTATGGTTGCTAATGTATCTGAAGAAGAAATGGCAGCAATTGCCGATTACTTAGCAAATGTAAAGTAACTCTATCGTTAACCTGAATCTTGGTTAATATTAATTAAACAGCCACATCAATTTATTTGATGTGGCTGTTTTGCTTTCTAACAGTTGATTGCAACCTTAGACTGCTTTAGACTTCTATACATCTATTTCGCACTGTGTTCAGTGTGTTTATACAAGGCATATATATGTTTGAATTACCGCAACTTGATTTAAAAAATAAAGTATCAGCACAGGAGTGGCAATTACGTGTAGATTTAGCCGCGTGTTATCGTTTAGTTGATCATTTTCGTTGGGGTGATTTAATTTATACGCATTTATCGGCAAGGCTGCCTGGCACTGATCATTACCTTGTAAATGCATTTGGTCTAACATTTGACGAAGTAACCGCATCAAACCTGGTGAAAGTTGATTTATCAGGCAATATTTTAGATGACACTCCGTTTAAAATTAACCCGGCGGGTTTTACTATTCACAGTGCTATTCATGAAGTGCGTGACGATGCTCACTGTGTTATTCACTTACATACCAAAGAAACCATTGCTGTTGCGACGCAAAAACAAGGCCTGTTGCCACTGAGCCAATATTCAATGTTTTCTTTACCTTCATTGTCTTACCATGGTTACGAAGGGCTTGCAGTAAATGATGATGAGAGAAAGCGATTGCAAGATGATCTTGCTAATACTAATCACATGTTATTAGTAAATCATGGCGGCTTAACGGTAGGTCCAACTGTGGGGGATGCTTTCATGCGCTTTTATGATTTACAGCGTGCGTGTGAAATTCAACTCGCATTGCAATCAAGTGGCGCAGACGTTACGCCAGTGCCTCAAGCCATAATCGATAATATTTATAATCAAGCCAATGTTGTGCACAGTGGTAGCACAGGTGGTCAGTTAGCCTGGCCTGCTATGCTACGTAAAGCGTATCGTCTTGATCCAAGTTTTGCTAATTAAGGAATTTTCATGAAAGTTAATCGCGTTGAAGTGTTTGATATCCATTGCCCTGAGCGTCCAGCGTGGACTCCTGTGTTTGTTCGTATTCATACTGACGAAGGTATTAGCGGTGTTGGTGAGGCGGGTCTTGCGTACGATTTAGGGCATAGTGCCGCTGCTGCGATGATCAAAGAAATGGCCGATGCATTTTTGATTGGTCATGACCCATTTCAAACTGAAAAGTTATGGTCGCGTATGCTGCGTGAAAGCTTTTGGGGTTTAGGTGGTGGTCCAATGGTTTATGCCGCAATGAGTGCTATTGATACTGCACTGTGGGACATTAAAGGTAAGGCACTTGGTTTACCTGTTTACCAGTTACTTGGCGGTAAAGTTAACGATAAGCTGCGTACTTATGCCTCACAATTACAGTTTGACTGGGATAGTGAATTTAAAGCCCTAGTACAACCACAAGAATATGCAGAAGCCGCTTTAAAAGCGATTGCAGAAGGTTATGATGCCGTTAAAGTTGACCCTATTCAGTATGATAAAGACGGGAACACGTATTATGATCGCACCAAGATCATTTCGCGTGCTGAAATGAAGTTATACCGTGCGCGTATGCAAGCTATACGTGAAGCGGTGGGTGACGAAGTCGATATTATTTTTGAATGTCACAGCTTACCGGGTGCGACATCTGCCATTCAGATCGGTGAAATAGCAGAAGAATTTGATTGTATGTATTACGAAGAGCCGGTTAACTATTTAAATCACTCATTACATGCAAAAGTTGCGGATAAGGTCGCTGTACCAATTGCAGGTGGTGAACGCTTATATAATCGTTGGGGTGTGCGTCCATACCTTGAAGATCAAAGCATTGACGTGCTCCAGCCTGATATAGGTTTATGTGGTGGTTTTACCGAGACTAAAAAAGTATGTGATTACGCCGATATTTTTGATGTAAGAATTCAAGCGCACGTATGTGGCGGCCCTGTTGCTACTGCAGCATCATTGCACTTAGAAACGGCTATTCCTAATTTCTTAATTCATGAGCACCATACTTATGCTATTAAAAAGTGGAACCGCGAATTATGCCTACAAGATCCACAACCAAAAAATGGCTTCTTTGAAGTATCAGAAGAGCCTGGTTTGGGTATTGAGCTAAATGATGAGATCGTGATGCGCTCACAAAGAGTAGAGATTAAATAAGCATCGAGTCGCGAGCTATGGGCCAGCGAGCTAAATTTAGCTCGCTGCTCATAGCGCTGATTAACTTTGAGCTTTGATAAGCTTAAAGTTATTCCTACTAATTCAAAATGTTAAAATTTTCCTAGAACCTAGTTATTATTCACTTTACATTTCACATCAGGCAATGGCTCTGTTGCTTTGCTATCTAAGTGACGTATAAAACATAAGTTATCTTTGATCAGCAGTTCAAACCTATCAGGCATATTCAACTGCTTGCCCATAATCGGGTTACCAAGTTCATCGGTTTTATTTACATTATCGACGACCATTAAACTACGTTTCATGAATACATCATCTGCAACGGCAATATTATCACTACGCATTAAGCGGGCTAATCCCTGTGCAATCAAGTCGCTCTGAGGCTTTTTCAAAAGCGCATGCTGCAGCTTGGGTGTAGGCGCCTCGCTATACGCACTGCAACCAAGTAGCAATAAACTAATACTGAGCAAAATGTATGGTAATTTTTTCATCTTTCGCTACCTGTTTTTTGCTTGAGGCAAGATTTTGTTCTGTTGAGCAAATGTACTTGCACGAGTATCGATTACCGCAGGTGTATCAGCCAACAGGGCAGGAGCAAAACCTTGTTGGCTAGCGGTTGATGTTGCTGTTGGGCAGCTTTGAGTTTCACGATAATTAAGAGCAGCTGCTAACAGTGCTTCATTTGGATCGCCTAATTGGTGGCTAAAGTCATCCGCTACAGCACAACCAGCTACACGTACCGGTAAGCGTTCATTATTCACCGTATTTTGCGGTGCAAAGCCATCAGAATATTCGCCAAAGCCTTTGTTGTTCTCACCTGTGAATTGAATGGTAAAATAGGTGGTGTTGCAGTTATCTGCAGGGTAAAAACCATAGGGCTTACCACAGGTGCCTGCGCCGATTTGGATCACTTCAATATCAATTCCTTGAAGCCCATTAATAATGGCTTCACTGGCAGAGCAAGTATTACTTGTGGTTAATAAATAAACTCGCTCTAGATTAAGAGAAGGTAAAGGTGTTCCTGGAGTGAGCCCCGGATTATCAGCAAAGCCAATAAACTCATCGGTAAACATCACCGGTTCTAACCGCTGCCCTGTGACAGGGTTAAATGTTGGGTGTTGATCATTAAAAATTGTGCGTTCAAAAATTTTATTGTTAGTATTCGCAGCACCTGCAATCATATAGCTTACTTGGCTTGCCATTTGTAAAAAACCACCGCCGTTGTAGCGAATATCAATAATTAAATCAGTGATATTACTGTTTTTTAGGGTATTAAACGCATCATATAATGGCTTTTCAGCAATGGCATTATGGCTATTAAACTGAAAATAACCCACACTGCTATTGGCAAGTGTTTTTACATTTGTAACTGGTTGTGATGTTATAGATTGAGCTGTTAAAGTGACCTCACGAACCTCTGAGGTCTCAATGTCTTTAAATGTAAAGTTGGTTGTTTTACCAGACTCACGAGGTGATAAGCCAGCATTAAGTATATCGACATCCGCTTGCGTGCTTGCATTTACAAAATCAACACCGTCTACTTCCAGTACTTCAAAACCACGGCTTAGGTTAGCATTACTTGCAGGGGTGTTAGTTTCTGTGTATGAGATTACAGCTTGGCGAGGGGCCGTTGCGCTAATTATCTTGAGCTTGAAGCCATAGCCAAAACTAACGCCTGATTGACTTTGGGCTTCCCACTCGGCTGTGGGGAGACTTGAGTGAAAATTGTCTTTATTAGCACCAGATTCCGTTATTTCTTTAGTCTTTAGAAGTTGAAAGTAGTCAGCTACGGAGTCGGTGAGAGCAGGGTCTCGGTCAATTATTTCGTCATACCATAAGTAGGTCTCATTACTCCATGAACGCAACCAATGTTTTTCATTTAGCGCTTGGCATTGCTGGGCAAAACTAGTTGAAGGCTCAAACACGCCTTCAGACCAGTCAATGGTTGTCGGTACTGGTATCTGAGTGTTATCAGTATTCGCTGTGCTGCCACCACCGCAACCAGTTAATACAGCTAGGGATAAGGCTGAGATTAGTGCTAAATTAAATCTTGATTGAGTCATCACACATCACTTTTTAGATACATCTTGTATAGAATATAGCGCCTTTTATTGATACAAGATAGTAAGTAAAAGGTTAAAGCTGATAAAAACGAAGAGCATTGGAGTAACTAAGTTGTTGCCATAAATCATGACTTTTGCATAACGAGAAGTGGCTGTGCCAAAGTTCACAATAGTTTTGTTGAATTTGGCAAACAGGAAAGTTACTAGCGAACATGATTCGCGTTTGGCCAAATTGCTGTAATATAAATTCAAAGCAAGCTTGCTGTTGTTGCTTATTTAAAGGCAGTAATTCAAATCCAGAATATTTGATATAAACATTTTTATTGTGGGCTAAATTATTGATGCCTTTTTGCCATAACGCTAATTGTTGTGGTAACCCAGCGTGATTTAGCACGAGTTTTAAGTGGGGAAGCTGCTGAGCATAATGAACAATTCTTTCGCTAATTAAGGTGTTTTCAAGCTCAAACTGAACTTCAAAGTGAAGTGCTTGTTCAGCTAAATAAGTAAGGTTCTCTAATGTATAAGGGTGTAATAGTCGAGAGCTGTCTTCGCCTTCTGTGATATCCCTAATACCGACAAGTGACGGGTGTTTTAAATTATTAATCGCTTTTTTAAACTCAACAGGATCAGAATCTATTTTCGCAAAACTAACAGCTCTATATTGCTGATTAGCTAAGTGTTTACTTAGCCAATCTAGTTCTCTAATGGGCTGTTGGTTATCGAACCCAGCTTCAATATGTACTAAAGCGGTTAGCTCAAATGGGCAATTTTTAATAAGGTCGTCAGGGGTTATCGGTTTTTTAATTTTCTCAAGATTAGGCCAAGGGGGAGGGTTATCTCCCTTTAGCCAGTTGTAGCAACCTTCATTTAGGTTAAAAAAATGCACATGAGGGTCAATGATTTTTGAGTGCATTTTTAATCCTCTTATTGCGCTGTATAGCCGCCATCAATATTTTGTAGGCTGCCTGTTATAAAGCTGGCGTTGTCGCTTGCTAAAAAAGCAACAAGCGCAGCAACTTCATCGGGTTGGCCTAAACGACCAAGCGGCTGCAAAGCACCTTCTTGTTCGACTATTTCAGCTTTATTCGCACCGCTTTTGGCGCAATATGCGTCTATGGCATTATGAAATAAAGGGGTTTCTATTGTACCTGGGCAAACGGCATTCGCTCTAATATTAAAAGCGGCATAATCTAGCGCTGTGGTCTTGGCCATAGATGCTAGCGCATGTTTGCTTAGGTTGTAAGCAAATGAGTTGGTTTTAGCTATATTTGCTTGGTCAGAAGCAATAAAAATAATTGCGCCATCTTGTTGTGCTTTCATGCTAGGCAAAACAGCCTTTACTGCAGCATAGGCCCCTTTAACGTTGAGGGCAAAAAGGTTGTCAAAAGTTGCTTCGTCAGTATCTTCAATATTAGCGCTTAAGTGCTTGCCAGCATTTGAAACGAGTACATCAATACGGCCTTGATCTTGGGCTATACGCTCAATAGTACGCTCTACATTAGCTACTTGACTAACATCACATTGTTGCCAGCTGCCAAATTCACCATCTTGAATGTCCAAGTTAAACACACTAAAGCCTTCGCTTTCTAAGCGCTGACATATAGCTCGGCCGATACCTAGGCTTCCGCCAGTGACGATTGCAACTTTTTTCATTTTATACCCTTAGTGGCTATGACCACAGCCGCCTTCGCTATGAACATGACCATGGGAAAGCTCTTCGCTGGTGGCTTCACGTACGGTTATAATATCGATATCAAAGGTAAGTGTTTTACCGGCAAATGGGTGATTTAAATCACAGTCAGCATTAAAACGACCTACTTTTACAATCGTTACTTGGTGTTGACCTTGGTTTGAATGCACCATGGCTGTCATGCCAGGCTTCCACACTTTTGTGTCACCTTGTAAGTGCTTAAGAGGAATGCGTTGGATAAGATCGTCAACACGCTCACCGTACGATTCACTTGGCTCAAGAGTAACCGTTAAGTTGTCACCAGCAGATTTGCCCTCAAGCGCGCTCGCTAAACCAGGCAACATGCCCTCAAGGCCGTGAATATAGCTTAATGGCTCGCCATTTTTACTGCTTTCAAGTTGCTCGCCAGCTTCACTTAAGGTGTAGTGAAACTCAACGGCTGAATTGTTACTGATTTGCATGCCAATCTCTTTTATTAAAGTTTACCAAAACGTCGATTTTACGCTAAATCATATTGATGTGAAACTAATGTGGCTGTTTTAAGGTTTTTTCTAACCCAGACAGCATTCCTTCATTATGAAGTTGTGAAACGGGCTTAGTTGCTTGTGGTAAATGTAAAACCAGCAATGAGCCAGGCTTTAAAATACTGGATGCACTTAGCTTATTCCACTGTGCTAAGTCTTTATGTGGCACATCGTATAGTTGGCTTATTCCCCAAATTGTGTCGCCAGGCTTTACTTGATATTCAATGGCAATTGTAGGAATTGCTACCTCGGTCTGCTCAAGGTATGGACTAATTTTATAATCGATAGTTAATGAGTCGGGCATAGTACGTGGCTGACCAACAATTAAGGCTTCGCCAATCCCTATTAGGTTGGAGGTTTTATTATTCATCATTTTTAATTTTTTAACTGAGAGGCCAAAACGCCGTGAAATGGAATATAAGGTATCGTCTTTCTTTACTATATATTCACCAGAAAAGTTATTTTTAAAAAACTGGCTGCGTAAAAGGCTTTGTTGCTCCAGTGGCAGTAACAGGGTGTGAGGCCCATCAGGAGAACTTTGATTTTTTAAATAGCCCGGGTTTAAAGTATGTAGCTGTTTACGGCCAATCCCTGACAGATTCGCTATTACTGAAAAATCAAACTGCTGGCCAACATTAAACTCGGTTGTGAGTGCTTTATTTGCTAATTTAGGACGCAGTAAGCCTTGCTGTGGATTTTGTACTAAATAGCTTAAAGCTAACAGTTTTGGTACATACTCAGAGGTTTCTTTTGGTAATTTTAAAGACCAGTAATCAGTACTTTTCCCTTTGTTTTTATTTTCAGCAATCGCTCTTTTTACGCGCCCTTCACCGCTGTTATAGGCGGCGAGTGCATGTAACCAGTTACCATCAAAACGCTTGTGCAAATATTTTAAATAGGCAAGAGCTGCATCTGTCGAAGCAAGCACATCTTGTCGCCCGTCATACCATTGATCTGACTTAATACCAAAATGATGGGCTGTTGCACCAACTAGCTGCCAAACGCCAACAGCTTGTTGCGATGAGCTAACGGTAGGTCTAAAGTCACTTTCGACAAAGGGAAGTAAGGCAATTTCCATTGGTAAATTTTGTTGTTCAATTTTACGAACAATATGGTAAAGATAAGGAGCTGCTCGTTTGTTAACTGTTTTTAAATAGTTGGGCTGTCTGATATACCATTTAATACGTTTATTAAGCGCTTTATTTAGATAGATTTTAAATTGTAGGTTCGTCGCTATGTGTTGCCATAAATCAGCATTTCTTTTTGTTACAGCCGTATTAGGGGAGTTAGTAGTTTGAGGTGTTGGCTGTAACTTTATAGTTGGTTTTACTGGGGCATCTGTTTTATTACTTACAGTAAGTACTGTTTTTTTTGAAGGCTCAAAGTGGTTAAAGATAACTGGTGCTGCTACGTCTTGTGCTTGACCATTTGCGGGGTCTGTTGTTTCACAACCTAACAACATAAATAGAGTAACAAATAGGGCAAACAAGTAACTGCGCATAAAAATCACCGAGAAATTGTCCTTTATAGAGTTTAGCACAACCTTGTGCGGGGGCTATTTTGACTGTTTAGCGCGCTTAAGTCCAGCTTGTAGAAACATTGGGTAAGCTTTAGCAGAGATGTCATCTGTGATGTACTGGTTAGCAAATTGTTCATTAAAGCTTTGTTGCAGTTGGGTTAAATCTTGCTCAGGGTTGTTTTGTACATGTTCTTGTATGGCAGTTAAAAAAGCGTGAGAGTGTTGTAGGTCTTTTATTGTTATCGGTTCACCGTGGCCTGGTAAAATTGTTTGTTCAATAGTGTTGGCAGCTAACTCAGTTAATAATTCTCGCCAGTCAGTTAAATTGCCGTGCCCTGGGTAAGGTAAATAGTCGACGATATCTCCACCGGCTAAAATAGTTTTTTGTTCGGCATAAAGCATTAAATCGGCATCAGTATGAGCTTGGTAGGCATTTATTGTTATAGGGTAATTGCCTAAATCAAGTGCAAGTGAGTCAGTGACTGCTAAAGCGGGTGATTTTAGTGTGTATTCTTGCCATCGCAGCAGTCGCACTTTTGCTAATTCAAGTTTATCACGCCAGGCAGCTTGCTTACTGTCAGGTTGCTTGGCTAAACGCTGAAAACTTAATTCAATGCTTTGTTGATATGTGTCTAGCTTATTATTATAAGCCAGTTGAAAATCTGTAAAGCTTGCCGCTAACTTTTGATGTGTAATTAATTTAGCATCTGGGTAATGGTGTTGTAATACGGCCATGCCAAGTAGGTGATCGTCATGAAAGTGGCTGGCGACTAAGTAACATAAAGGGACCTTAAGAGTGTGTTTTAGATGCTTAACAGTTGCTTCAACAGCCGAGAAGTTACCACTAGCATCAAACATTAATGCACAGTTGTCACCTTTAATAAGAATTTGGTTCGAATCATAAAACCGCAAGTTAGCGGACTGCTGAAAAAAATCGACGTGATTAGATATTTTTTGCCATTGAGCATGAGCCTGACTAATCGACAATAGGGTGCCTGCAAAGACTAAAAAACGAGTTAAACGAAAGCTGAGAAAATTGTTAGTCATCATTTATCCCTAAGGCAATTTAAGCAGATAAAAAACAAGCGCATAGTGCGCTTGTTTATTTATGAGTTGAGTCGCTTAAGTGTAAACTTAGTTTATCGATAAGCTCATCTTGTTGCTGTTGTGCAATGGCTTGTTGCTTTTGCACTTCTAACAATTCGTGACTGATGTTCAGTGCCGCCATAAGTAAGGCTTTTTGATCATTTCGTACTGTAGAGCGTTGTTTCATTTGCTCTACTAAATCATTGAGGTGCTTTGCAGCAGCAATCAGTGCTTCTTCTTGGCCTTGTGGGCAAGCAAATTGCTGCTCTTTGCCAAGTAGCTCAACAGTGACCCGCTGGTTTTGCAACTCAGACATTAGCTAGCCTGTTGGGCGCTTTGCAACTTCTCTAATAGGCCGCTTAGTGTTGAACTAGTGTCCTTTTGTTTTTCTTCGCTATCAAGTACTTCAAGTTGCAAAGTTTCATTTTCATCAATTAGCTTACTGTTTTTTTCTGTCAGGCTCGTAACCTCAGCTTGCAGCTCATTATTGCGGCTGATAAGTTGGTCGATCAGTTGTTCGAGTTGAGAAAGAGTTTCGTTGTTCATAAAGGCGCTCATATAACTGTTATTAATAACTAGCAAATGTAAAGCAAAGTTACTTTATATGCCAGCATTTACGCTTGTTTTAGCTGATTTTTATTTACTGTTAAGGGATAATTCAGCTCATCAGCTTTTTTGTTCAGAATTGGTTCACAGAGTTAGGTGAAATAAGTGTTTTAGTGAATGGTGTTTTAATTTCAACTGAAACTCGTATCTTGTTATAGCTTGCGTATAATGAAGCCTGATTACAGCTTTTATCATTTAGCTTATAGCGAAACTAAAATTATGCTCAGTTACAGACACTCATTTCATGCCGGAAATCCAGCGGATGTACTTAAACACTTAGTACTAGCACAAGTGTTAAGTTATCAAACAATTAAAGATAAGCCACTTGATTATATTGACACTCACTCAGGGGCGGGTTTTTTTGAATTAGCATCGGCTGATGCGCAAAAAACGCAGGAATTCCAAGATGGCATAGCAAAGCTTTATCAGCACAGTAGTGAGCACGAAGCTTTAAATGATTACATCGCATTGATCAAGTCTTTCAACGAACAAGGCGATCTTGCTTTTTATCCTGGCTCACCAAAAATAGCCGAGCACTACTTGCGTCGTCAAGACAAAGGCTGGTTTTTTGAGTTACACCCGAGGGATCTGGTGTTACTTGAAGAAAACATGCTGGGCAAGCGCTCAATCCGTGTTCGCGGTGAAAACGGTTTTGCGGGACTAATTGGTTTATTACCTCCAGCATCACGCAGAGCCTGCGTATTGATTGACCCACCTTATGAAATCAAAGACGACTACGATACAGTTGTTAAAACGTTAGTTAAAGCTCATCAGCGCTTTGCTACGGGTACTTATATGATTTGGTATCCAGTCGTTGATAGAGAGCGTATTGATCATATGGAACAGGGGCTTATAGCCTCTGGCATGCGTAATATTCAATTATTTGAGCTTGCTACACAAGCTGATACTGACGTACATGGTATGACAGCCTCAGGTATGATTGTTATTAACCCGCCTTGGAAATTAAAACAAACCATGGATGCCGTTTTGCCTGAATTAGTGGACTTGTTAAGTGACGCCAGCGGCTTTTATCGCAGCGAACAGCTAGTTGAAGAATAGCTAACCAGAGCTCAGGTTAACTAGAAGTTTTTTACTGTTTGAAAGCGCCCAATTTTGCTTGGGCGTTTTCTATGCAAGAGCCTAATTAAAGTACGTTGTTTGGAATGTAGCAGTGACTTCACCTGCCGCATCTTTCATTGTGAGTGTCTCACCCTTAATAGTAAACTCAGTTGCAGTGTCCAGTACCGCTGACATCGTGCTTTCAACATCCATTTGCTCAATACACATTTTTTGCGTACTTGCTAATGGCTTAAAAGTAAGTGCTTGTTCACTAACTTCATAGCTGCCAGTAAAGTTATTACACCCTAAAAAGCCATGAGTTGTGCCATCGGCTTTAAACTGAATAAAAGGCTCTTTGGTTTTTACCTCTACAGCTTCATCATTGAAGCTTACTGCTTTCCAGTAAGTGTTCGTCAGGGTTACGTCAGGCTTAGTTGCAGAAGCTTTTGATACAACAACTTCATAAGGTTGATCTGTTTGCTGCTGTGCAAAAGGGTCATTATTGGTTGTGCTAATGTAAAGTAATTGGCCTTGGTTCTCGATACGCGCACTAACACTATAGCGATGGCCCGCTTTAATTTTTGACTGCTCATATTGCAGCGACACATCATACGGAGGGCCCCCATTAAGCTCTATGGTCTGCTCACTAATAACATCTGCTTTAACGTCCATTTTAGACACATCAGAAAGCTTAACGGTCAATACGGAGCCTGGGCGTAACATACTACGGTCTAAATAAGTTACTTGTGTGTTAAGAGTCGCCATTGTTTTTTGCTCTGTTGCATTGTCGGGTGTTTGCTCCTGAGTACAACCTGATAGAGCAATGCTTGCGGTTAATAATGCAAGACAGCCTAATGATGATTTTTGTAATGACATAAAGTTTCCTTGAATGAACTAAAGTTTGCAGCACTATTTACTACAAACGCTATTAAATATATTCCTTCGGCGCTTAATATTAGCTTAATCCAACAAAAAATGGGCTAGCAGCCCATTTTTTATAAAAACTTTAATGTTAGGGTTTGTGGACCCTGGAAGATCAAATTACTTTTTTACATATTTAGTCAAAATCACAATGCGCTGACCGTCTACGCGTCCTTCAATATGCTCAGGATTACTGGTTAAACCAATATTACGCACAGCAGTGCCGCGCTTTGCAACTAAGCTACTTCCTTTTACATCAAGATCTTTGATGAGTGTTACAGTATCGCCAGCCTGAAGTACGACTCCATTACTATCGACATGCTTGATATCATCATCTTCTGCTAGTACTTTTTGTGCCCAAGCAAGTGTGTCTTCTTCAAGATAAATCATATCTAGCGCATCTTGCGCCCAACCATTATCAGGTGCTAAGCGGGTTAGCATTCTATAAGCAACAACTTGAACGGCCGGTGTTTGGCTCCACATGCTGTCGTTTAAACAGTGCCAATGAGTAGGAGTTAACTCGACGGTTGCTTCAACCTGGTCTTTGCAGGTCTGACAGGTGTAAATACATTTATCTGAATGAGCTTCGTTAACTGGTGGTACTTCGTATACAGATAGGTTCTCGGTTGCACTACACAGTTCACACTGGTTATTACTGCGTTCTACTAAGGCTTTTTCAATGCTCATATCTTGAGGCTCTTTTAGTCTTTAGCTAAGGGGGAGCGAGCATTATACCTAATTAGGACTTTGATGAGAATATGCCCTTGTTTAAAGTGTGGGTATTTTGTTAATTATATCGATATACTTTTGTTCAATACTACTAATTGTGCCTTCTTGATGCAGTTGTTTGATAGCTTGGTTAATCTGTGGAAGTAGGTGGCGATACTTATGTAAAATACGTATGCGGAGAAAACCATCGGAGTGGGCAGCTCCAAGAGCCACCTGTACCCCTAACTCCTTTGACCAATATAAAGCAGATAACTCACTAATTATAACGACCTCGAGCCGTTGACGTTGTAACGCTTGTATTAGCTCTTTTTCAGAAGGGAAATCCACGCGAATAAATTCATCATCGTCATAGTAATAATAGCCCATTACTGTGCCTACATTTTTTCCATTTATGGCAGCTAAACTTTGCCATTTTTTAGTGTGCTCAGGTAATGACACTAAATACTCAGGCATTTGAAAAAGAGGTGCAGAGTAAACAAAAAGAGGATTATTACGTTCGTGTTTTGATAACCATGCGGTACTAATTATATCAAAATCAATTTTACCAGTAGTGAGCGATTTTATTGTGCGCTTTGCGGGTAAGACAACATGTTCGCCACGAATATTGGCGGTGTTGAGGAGCTGTTGTACTATTTCAGGAAAGATACCGGGTAAGTCAGAATCACCAGTATAGAAAGGAAAATAATTTCCAGAGCCAGTTAAGTTATATTTTAAGGTTACAGGTTCATCTGCTAATGAAGGTTTGCAAAACATGTAGCAGGCTATTAAAAAGTAATACTTAATGGAAAGCTCCTTACTCTACTGCAAAGCAATTATGGCAAACTAGTTTAATGACTAATTAATACAGCTAAAGTTATTTGAGAGTGTATCTTTTGAATTAGCCTTTTTAGTGTTGTTTATATTTCTACTTTTGGCAAATTATAAGTGGGTGCAAGCTTTCAAAAATTCACTATACTGAAGGAATATAGAATAATAATTTAGTTACTCTGGGCGACTAAAATTATTAGCAGGAATAAAAATGCCGAACACAAAAATAACAAAAACAGTACCGACTATGGTAACTCAGTATATTGCGCGCCAGCCCATTTTTAATGTAGAAAAAGGCATCTTTGCATATGAACTTTTATACCGAGACTCAGCAAATAATGTATTCCCCGTTGGTACTACCGATGGGCAAGCAACAGGACGACTTTTTTTTAACGCATTAATGTTAATTGGGATTGAAAAATTAACAGCCAACCAATGCGCATTTATTAATTTATCTACGGATGCTTTGCTTGAAGATTTTCCAAAACTTTTACAACCAAGAAGTGCAGTAATAGAAATAGTAGAGCGCGCAGATAATATAGCTAAAGTAACTAAGCGTGTTAAAGCATTAAAGCAAGCAGGTTATCGTTTTGCGCTAGACGATTATGACGGTGATGAAAAGTGGGAGCCATTACTAGAGCTCGTAGATTACATTAAACTTGAAGTAGAAGAGCCTCTGATCAAAACGAACATGATGCTTAAAAAGCTCAAGCGACGCTTTCCTTACGTTAAAATTATTGTTGAACGCATTGAGACCCATGAACAGTTTTTAATGTTAAAAGCTGCGGGGTGTGATTATTTCCAAGGGTTCTTTTTTGCCCGCCCAGAAATGCTTAGCTACCATAATATTGAACCCTCTAAGCTGGCTGTTTTTGATTTATTACGTTGTACCTCGCGCCCAGATTTGAATTTTGATGAAGTACACCAGCGTGTCGCAAAAGATGTTGGTTTAACTGCACGTATACTTAAATTGGTTAATGCGCGTTCTAAGAGCCAAAACTTAGTTATTACCTCAATTTCGCAAGCTGTGATTTACTTAGGTGAAGATGCCATACGACAGTTTGTCAGGGTGTTGGCTCTGAGTGAGCTGGGAGTTGATAAACCTACTGAGTTGACTAAGTTAGGGTTGATCCGTGCTCATTTTATGCAGCTTATGTTGGAGCCTGGGGGCAAAGACATGTCTGAGCAAGGTTATTTGGTTGGTTTAATGTCGGTGCTTGATGCTATTTTAAATGTGGAGCTGGGTGTGATTGCTCAAGAATTTAGCTTAGGGGATGAGCTTTCCAGTGCTTTGCTGAATTTTAACGGTATGTTGGGAGCAACATTGCAACTAACTCGCAGTGTAGAGGAAGACAATTGGCCTTTAGCTGAAAAGTTGCTAGAAACCATTCGCCCAGCGTCCAGCATGGAAGTTGTGTACAACGCCATGCTTAGTGCTCGTCAGTATGGTGATGAAGTGTTAGCATCAATTATTGAACAAGAATAGTCACTTAAGTATGATGCGTGATTATTATTAACGTGACTTAAGATATTCCATGCGTTTTTTATTACCAGTTACCACTATTTTAATTGCCTTAGCGTTATTAATTCCTGGAGTTACTCAGCCAGTTTTGACTCTAGAGGGTAAGATTGATAAGTCTAAACTAGCTCAAACAGGTATCGAGATGCTGGCAGATGAAGGTGATCGCAATACCCGTAATATATTAGCAATGGCATCAAGCATGCTAGGGCTCGATAAACTGGAAGGTGAAATTAGTGCGTATAAAAAAACACGCAGTATTTGGGGCACGGTGACTGAACTTGCCAATAATAAAAACTATTTAGTTGCAGTGCTGGTGGCGTTGTTCTCTATTGTCATTCCAACTTTAAAGTTACTACTGCAACTGATTTATTTATTTTTACCGGTGAATAGTTTTAAGCGAGTACTCGGCTCGACTGTGCAACGCATTAGTAAATGGAGTATGGTTGATGTGTTTGTCATTGCTTTAATCGTAGCTTACCTAGCAGGTAATGCCGATGGACAAATGGGCGAACTTATCATTATGCACGCAGAGTTTGGCGCCGGTTTTTGGTATTTTACCGGGTATTGTTTATTCGCGATCGCCGCCAGTAATTTAATTAAGATTGAACCAAAAAACGGCTAAAAGATTGTGTTAACTAACGAGTTACCATAAAATTCGCTAGAACCTAGAACCTAGAACCTAGAACCTAGAACCTAGAACCTAGAACCTAGAACCTAGAACCTAGAACCTAGAACCTAGAACCTAGAACCTAGAACCTAGAACCTAATTTATAAAAGGCTACTTTTTGCAACGTATTCAGCTTAGTTTATTGACCATCGTATTGTTACTCACTTTAGTGGGCCAAGCCGTTGCGTCTGTAACTATGAGTTGTGAAATGCCACACATGAGTCAGTCACAGTCAAGCATGACGGATAGTCATAATATGCATCATGATATGTCCGCTGGCATGATGAATATGGATTGTTGTAATGATGATACAACAGCCAATCAAGAATGTAGCTGCCCAGTTAGTGCATGCTCTGCACATTCAATGCTGAGTATGGATGGTTTATTTACCACACTATTATCGCCGTCTGAAAAAGTACAACTTCACACCCCGCAAGATCAACACCGAATAGCCAGTTCGTTATACCGTCCTCCTATGCCTGCTTAATTGCAGGATAGGTGCGTCTAAAATTTATATAAATCACCTTTTCTGCCTCTAAATTTAATCTTTTTTTTAATTTTAGTGGAGTAAGTGATGAATCACTTCGTAGTACTTAAAGCCAGTTTTTTAGCGCTTTTGCTAACAACGGCAATCTCAACACACGGTAATGAACTAAGCCTTGATGAAGCACTTAACGTTGCGCTTAACAATGAGCCTTGGTTAACAGCCAATAAGTATCAGCAAGCAGCAGTGCAAGCACAAAGCCTAGCAGCGGGCACTTTGCCAGATCCCATCTTAACAGTTGGGCTAATGAATCTTCCGACCGATGGCTTTGCCTTTGATCAAGAAGGAATGACCCAACTTAAGGTGGGCGTAAGCCAAATGTTTAGTCGTGGTGATAGCCTTGAGCTGAAGCAGCAAGCTTTAGCTCAATCAGCTCAGCAATATCCTTGGCTACGTGCCGATAGGCTTGCGCAGGTTAAAACCATCGTCATTGAATCTTGGCTCAATGCGTACCGAGCGCAGCAGAGTATCGCGCTGATTGAGCGAGATAAAGGCCTGTTCACACAATTGATTGATATTACCGAATCGAGTTATGCAAGCTCGGTTGGGAACACTCGTCAGCAAGACATCATTCGCGCGCAGTTAGAGCTAACTCGCCTTGAAGATAAACTTGTAATGCTTGAACAGCAATTTGAAAGTGCTAAGAAGCGCTTATCGCAGTGGCTACCAATGAACATGTTAACTCAACCTGTTAGCACTAACCGTACTGACATAATGCCACTGGTTGATTTTGAAAAACTAGAATTTACCAAGTTAATACCGCTGTTAATGACGCACCCTGCAATTGTGGCAATAGATCAAACCGTCATGGCTAAGCAAACCGAAATAGATGTTGCCAAGCAAGGTTATAAACCGCAGTTTGGCGTAAATATGGGCTATGGCTATCGCGATGATACGCCAATGGGAGAGTCTCGTGCTGATTTGTTTTCGGTGGGTATTAGTATCGATTTACCGCTGTTTACCGACAATCGTCAAGACCAACAAGTTAATGCTGCTATTGCCATGGCAGAGTCGGTGAAAACAGAGAAATTGCTAGCACTACAAAGGCTCAAAGGGATGTATTTTAAAGAGTTTAGCCAGCTTGCACGGCTACAACAACGGGATGCGCTTTATCAAACTAAGTTATTGCCACAAATGGCCGAACAAGCACAGGCTACGCTGAATGCTTATACTCGCGATGATGGTGAGTTCTCAGAAGTTATGCGTGCTCGCATCAGCGAACTCAATGCCAAAATCGACGCTTTAAACATCCAAATTGATCAACAAATTATTATTGCTCGCTTGAATTATTATGCCAGTAGCAAAGATTCTGCGGTAATGACAGAGCTACTAACAGGAGAGCATGATGAACACTAATTTAAAATTGCTTATCGCAGTGTTGCTCGGTGCTTGTATTGCGTCGGCTGGCTTTACTTTTATGAATGACTCAACAAACTCCACAGCCGCTAAGGTAGAGCAAATCCCCTTGTATTGGGTTGCGCCTATGGACAGTAATTATCGTCGTGACGAACCAGGCCTTTCGCCAATGGGAATGGAATTAGTGCCTGTTTATGAAGAAAATAAGAGCAGCGGCCAAGATGGTCCCGGTGCGGTGGTGATTTCTCCTGCTGTGATCAATAACCTTGGTGTTAGAACCACTAAAGTGCAATTAAAATCATTGCAAACTAAAGTCAAAACAGTGGGCTTTGTACAATATAACCAAGATGAGTTAATCCACATTCATCCGCGAGTAGAAGGTTGGTTAGAAACGTTGTTTATTAAAGCCGCAGGCGATCAAGTTAAGAAGGGGGAGCCGCTATATACCTTGTATTCACCGCAATTGGTGAATGCCCAAGAAGAGTTTGTTCTGGCAGTTAATCGCAATAACCCAGTACTTATTCGTGCTGCCAAAGCGCGCTTAAAAGCATTGAATGTATCGGATGGTTTTGTTGAGCGCTTACAAAAAAATAAAAAGGTGATGCAAAATATTACCTTTTATGCACGCCAAAGTGGCGTGGTCGATGAGCTTAACGTTCGTGAAGGTTTTTATGTAAAGCCCGGCACTTCAATGATGAGTATTGCTCAGCTTGATGAGGTTTGGGTAGAAGCCGAGGTATTTGAGCGTCAAGCACAACTAATCGAAGTGGGCTTACCGGTTACCATGACCCTTGATTATATTTCCGGGCAAAGCTGGCGAGGTAAGGTTGATTATATATACCCAACCCTAGATGCCAAAAACCGTACGCTGCGGGTTCGTTTGCGCTTTAATAATGAAGATCATCAACTAAAGCCCAACATGTTTGCACAAGTGAGCATTCATACTAAAGCCGCACAGCCGCAACTTATTGTGCCAAAAGAGGCGGTGATCCGCACCGGCTCCCAAGATCGTGTTGTTATCGCTTTAGGAGAAGGGCGCTTTAAATCAGTGGCAGTAGAGCTTGGCCGCAGTGATAACCAGCATGCCGTTATTTTAGCGGGTATTAAAGCAGATGATGAAGTAGTAACGTCAGCGCAATTTTTATTGGACTCTGAATCCAGTAAAAGCTCTGACTTTAAACGTATGCAAACACCAGAAGCCATCACTAGTGTATGGGGCAAAGGCGTGGTGAATAGCATCATGGCTGGTCACCGTATGGTTAATATTAGTCATGAACCAATGGAAGAATTGGATTGGCCTAGTATGACTATGGACTTTAGCGTTGCCGATAGTGTTGATTTTCAGGCGCTACAAGCAGGGCAATCGTTGCATTTTGAATTGACTAAACAAGCCGATGACAACTATCTGATAAGCGCTATTCATATTATGGATTCAACCCATATAATGAATGAGGCTGATAATATGGCCACGGTAACAGGCACTATCAATACTATTGATAAAGAGAAACGGATTGCCAATATCAGCCGCGGCGCAATTAGAAAATGGAACCGAGGTCCTGCAACTATGAACTTTATATTTGCTGAAAATATTGATTTAAGCCACCTTTCAGCGCAGCAGAAATTGGCATTTACCTTTAGTGTGCAAGCGGGTGAATTTGTGATCCAGCGCATTGACGTTGCATCAAACATGCAATCTCACAGTGGTCACTAGGGGGCTTTATGATAGCAGCAGTTATTCGTTGGTCCGTTACTAATCGCTTTTTTGTTTTGTTACTTACAGCAATTTTGATCGGTGGTGGTTTATTTGCGGTAAAAAATACCCCCGTAGATGCTTTACCTGATTTATCCGATGTACAGGTAATTGTTAAAACCTCATACCCAGGACAAGCCCCGCAAGTAGTGCAAGATCAAGTCACCTTCCCGCTTACCACTGCCATGCTCTCAGTACCTGGAGCACAAACAGTGCGGGGCTTTTCATTTTTTGGTGACTCTTACGTGTATGTCATCTTTGATGAAAAAACTGATCTGTACTGGGCGCGAAGCCGAGTGCAAGAGTACTTAAGCCAAGTGGCTAGTCGCTTACCCGATACCGCAACCGCAGAGTTGGGTCCAGATGCTACCGGTGTTGGTTGGGTTTATTTATATGCGCTGGTGGATAAAACCAATCAGCACGACATTAGCCAACTACGTAGCTTGCAAGATTGGTTTTTAAAGTTTGAATTGCAAACCGTACCAGGCGTGTCAGAGGTGGCTTCTGTAGGTGGTATGGTTAAGCAGTACCAAGTCAATGTAGAGCCAGATAAATTACGTGCTTATGGAATTCCACTGAGTTTGATTCAAACCGCAATAAAGCAAGGTAACCAAGAAATGGGTGCCTCAGTGGTAGAAATGGCCGAAGCCGAATACATGGTAACCAGCACCGGTTATATTAAAAGCGTGGCTGATTTAGAAGCTATACCGCTGGGTGTCAATGCCAATGGCACACCGCTACAGTTACGTGATGTTGCCGATATTCGCCTTGGCCCACAAATGCGCCGAGGCATCGCTGAGCTAAACGGTGAAGGTGAGGTTGCAGGTGGCGTAGTGGTAATGCGCTATGGCGAAAACGCACAAAAAACCATAGAGCTGGTAAAAGCAAAGCTCGAATCACTCAAGAAAGGCTTGCCCGATGGGGTAGAAATCGTGCCAGTGTATGACCGTTCTAATCTGATCAAAAATGCAGTAGATAACCTCACCAGTAAACTGCTCGAAGAGCTGGTTGTCGTCGCATTGATTTGCGTCGTGTTTTTATTTCATGTGCGCTCATCCTTAGTGGCGGTTATTACTTTACCGCTGGGGATTTTAACGGCGTTTATCATCATGTATTGGCAAGGTATTAATGCCAATATTATGTCGCTGGGCGGTATTGCCATTGCCATAGGTGCAATGACCGATGGCGCGATAGTGATGATTGAAAACATGCATAAGCACATGGAAAAAAAACCATTAACGGATGAAAACCGTTGGCAAGTGGTGAGCGATGCAGCCAGTGAAGTCGGCCCCGCGCTGTTCTTTAGTTTAATGATCATTACCGTTAGTTTTATGCCTGTGTTTATTTTAGAAGCACAAGAAGGGCGCATGTTTGCTCCACTGGCGTACACTAAAACCTATGCAATGGCGGCATCAGCAGGTTTGGCGATCACTTTAGTGCCAGTGCTGATGGGTTATTTTATACGTGGCAAAGTCATTTCAGAGCAAAAGAATCCGGTTAATCGCTTGCTAGTGAATGCTTACAAGCCTCTGCTTAATACGGTATTGCGCTTTCCTAAAATGACTTTAGTGTTAGCTGTGGTGGTAGCGATTATTGGTTTTTATCCAGTGAATAAAATTGGTAGTGAATTTATTCCGCCGTTGGATGAAGGCGATTTAATGTATATGCCGACCACTTACCCAGGCTTATCGATTGGTAAAGCGCGGGAGATTTTACAACAAACCGATAAGCTCATCGCCACAGTGCCAGAAGTGTTAACGGTATTTGGTAAAGTCGGGCGGGCAGAAACGGCCACCGATCCTGCGCCATTGACTATGATCGAAACCTTTATTCAGCTTAAGCCTAAAGAGCAGTGGCGCGCAGGTATGACGCTAGAAAAGCTGAAAAAAGAACTCGACGACTTAGTGAAGTTTCCAGGCCTGACAAGTGCGTGGGTTATGCCAATCAAAACCCGTATTGATATGTTAGCAACAGGTATTAAAACGCCGGTAGGCATTAAAGTCGCGGGGCCAAATTTGAATGAGATCCAAAAAATTGGCCAGCAGATTGAAGTATTACTTAAAGATGTACCCGGTACGGCTTCCGTTTACTCTGAGCGCGTAGCGGGTGGACGGTATATTAAGGTGGATATCAACCGCGAAAAAGCCGCTCGTTATAGCTTAAACATTGCTGATGTGCAGCAAGTGGTCGCTACAGCGATAGGGGGCATGAATGTAACCGAAACGGTCGAAGGGCAAGAGCGTTATCCGGTAAACCTACGTTACCCACAAGATTACCGCGATTCACCTGAAGAGCTGATGTTATTGCCCATCGTCACCCCATCAGGTCAGCGGATAGCGCTTGCAGATGTGGCGGATGTATTTATTGAAGACGGCCCACCGGGGATAAAAAGTGAAAACGCACGCCTAAATGGTTGGAGCTTTATTGATATTGATGGCATTGATATTGGCAGTTATGTAGATAATGCGCGCCAATTACTGGACGAAAAGCTAGTGCTACCAGCGGGTTACTCAATAACTTGGGCTGGGCAATATGAGTACATGGAGCGCGCCAAAGACAAGCTCGCCTATGTATTACCACTGACCTTAGCGATTATTATTGTGCTGTTGTATCTTAACTTTCGAAGCTTTGTTGAAGTAGCCATAATAATGGCCACCTTACCGCTGGCAATGATAGGCGGTATCTGGCTCATGTACTTAGAAGGCTTTAACTTCTCAGTCGCCGTGGGTGTGGGGTTTATTGCCCTTGCTGGGGTCGCGGTGGAAATTGGCGTCATTATGCTGGTGTATTTAAACCAAGCCTACAATGAAAAGTGCGCGCAAGCACAACAAGCCGGCACAACGCTTAGTTTTGTAGAACTTAAGCAAGCCATAGTCGAAGGCGCAGGCCTGCGAGTACGCCCAGTGATGATGACCGTCGCAACCATAATCATCGGATTGCTCCCCGTACTTTACGGCACAGGCACCGGCAGCGAAGTAATGAGCCGCATCGCCGCCCCCATGGTCGGCGGCATGTTCAGCGCCATCGTTCTAACCTTGTTAGTGCTACCCGCAGTGTATTTGTTATGGCGTAAGCGGGGTATCAGCTCATAGCCTATAACTTTTACCTAAGGTGTGTAACTTGTACTGCTTTATAGTTTATAAGTTACACGATATGCTTATTTAACCTTGATTTTTAAGGTTTTTTGTTTTGGCATAGATCACGCATTGTATTGATGAATAACGTTAGTTAATAAGGAATGCACATGCAAGTTAAAACAATACAACAAGTATACGATTGGACAGTTTTGTTTCACACCCAAATGGCGGCGAATTTTTATAGCGTTAAAGATACTTTAGATGAGCATAATAAAATGCTGGTTGAATACTACCTTAAGTATGAAAAAAAGTTAGCAGAAGATCTTGTGGGCTTTAAAGCTATTACGGAAATTAACACCCTTGATACTTATTGTTATGAGTATTTTGCTGAAAACCCTGAGTTGCTTACTTTTAATGATCTGAACAAAGATAAGCAAGTAGATGAACAAGTAATTCAAGCTTACTTAACGACCCAACATCAAAAAGTTATCGATTTATATGAGTATTTATTAGGGCGTGCTGAGACAGAGCACGGTAAAGAAAAACTACAGCAATTACTGGAGCTTGAGCAGCAAGGTGTAAAGCAAATGATGCAAAGCTCTAACCGTCATATGGATATGTAAGTTTATAAGAGTTTGGATAGCGTAACGCTATCCAAACGTCCTATACAAAGTCGATTAAAAAACCGACCTTTTTCAGATAGCGTTGCTCTTGCTGTAAATCAGCTAAAAGCAAAGTTTGCTCTGCTAACCAGCCAACCGGAAATTGCAATAACATGCTGCTGCCTTTCACCGTTACTGCCAATTCTTGGTTTTGACCACTCAAGCGCTTTTGGTTTAATAAAACAGCCAATCTTAGTAATACTATCAGCTGCAATATTTTAAAATGTGGCACAGACAGTAAATTAGGGAATTCTTCTAGGCGTATTTTTTTGCGATAAAAGCGGATCATACAACTTAATAATGTTTGCTGTTGTTGAGTAAACCCCGGAAGCTGGCTATTTTGCACAACATAAGCACTGTGTTTATGTAAACCAGATGAGTTAATACTCAAACCGATTTCATGTAATTGTGCTGCCCAGCCTAGCAGCTGACGATTATCCAATGAATCCAATTGCCACTGAGTTTGCACTTGCTCAAATAACCAGTCAGCAGTAACAGCTACTCGTCCAGCATGTACTTTATCAATAGCATTTCTTTCACTTAAGTTCGCAATTGTATTAGTACGAATATCCTTAAGAGCCAGCTTTTGTTGCATTTCATGCAGTAGACCTTCACGCAGGGAAAAGTCGCTGTAGTCCATCTCTTTAATGGCAAATAACTCAAAAATAGCAATTAGTATGGCCAAGCCACCACAAATACTTACTTGGCGCTCTGGGCTTAAGCCTGTGATCAATAAGTTATCAATGGTTTTAGCGGCTATAAACTGCGTTTTTAGTTCTTGTAAACGCTCTAAAGTAATGTTTTTTTGTTCTGGATCATTAGCACTTATCATCGCCAGAATTGACTTAATCGTGCCTGATGTACCGACAACTGAGCCCCAACCTGCACTAATGTAGTTAGCGTAGATAATCTCAAGCTCTTGCTCTGCTTTTATTTGTGCTTTCTTAAAGCGCTTTTCACTAATGATGCCATCAGCAAAAAATTGCTTGGTATAGCTTACACACCCCATGTTGCGGCTAGCTAGCAATTTATGTTTAAAGTTTTTACCGATGATAAGTTCAGTACTACCTCCACCAATATCAATAATTAAACGGTTCTCATCATGGTGGATATAGTGGGCAACGCCTTGATAAATTAAGCGGGCTTCTTCTTGACCAGATATAACATCTATATGATATGGAAACACTTTGCTCGCTTGAGTTAAGAACGAGTTAATGTTTTTAGCGCGCCTGAGAGTATAAGTGGCTGCAATTTTTACATTACTCTCTGGGAAATCTTGTAATGTCGCGGCAAATTGCTTTAAGACTGCCAAAGCTCTATCAGTAGCGGCCTGACTTAATTGAAATTTATCATCTAAGCCATCAGCTAAGTACACTCGTTGCTTTTCTTTATGGAGAATTTGCAAAGAGCCATCTACCTCTCTTGCTACCACTAAGTGAAAACTATTTGAGCCTAAATCAACGGCAGCAATTGAAGGATAATCATTCATTGTTATAATTATGTTCCCATTTTTTTAGGTGATCATAAATCGCTATTTGTGAGCGAATTTTTTTACGGTTACCACGTTTAACGTAGTTATTTTTTTGCTCACTATCGATAATGCGCGCTTTGGTACGGTCTTTAAATTGTAGCTCAATTATATCAATGATCAGCTGTTTTAGCTTTTCATCATAAATAGGCACACCCACCTCAACACGATGATCTAAATTACGAGTCATCCAATCTGCAGATGAAATATAGACTTTTTCTTCGCCATTGTTACCAAACACCATCACCCGTGGGTGCTCTAAAAAGCGGTCAACAATACTAATAACACGGATATTATCGCTAAAGTTACTTAAACCAGGCACTAAAGAGCACATACCGCGCACGATGATACGAATTTTAACACCTTTTCGTGCTGCTAGGTACAGGCAGTCGACCAACTCTTTATCAACCAAGTTGTTTATTTTTATAGTTATTTTACCGCTATGGCCATTTTCTACATGTGTCACTTCTTGGTTAATTAAGCCTTTGAGTACTTCACGGGCATTGACTGGCGAAATCATCAAATGGTCAAATACAAAGGGCTTATAACTGTTTTGTATAAATTTGAAAACGTTGTCACTCTCATCACAAATACCGGTGTGTTTAGTAAATAAACTAAAGTCCGTATAAATTTTTGCGGTTTTTTCGTGAAAATTTCCTGTGCCTACATGCGCGTATTTTACAATTTGGCCTTTTTCACGGCGATGTATAATGCATAATTTACTATGTACTTTTAATGCAGGAATACCAAAAATAACTTTAATGCCCGCAGCACTCAGTACCTTCGCCCATTCAATATTGTTTTGCTCATCAAAGCGGGCTTTTAACTCAACCATTACGGTGACTTTTTTACCGTTTTGAGCTGCATTTATTAAAGCTGAAATTAAGCGTGATTTACTGGCTACGCGATAAATGTTTACTTTTATCTGTGTAACTTTTGGATCAAACGCTGCTTGGCGTACATACTCAAGCAAGTGATTAAAGGTGTGATATGGGTAATAAAGCAATATATCTTGTTTGCTGATTGCGTCAAACACGCTGGCGTGATTATTAAAAGCAGTGCTTTGCAGTGCTGGTAATTTTTTATTTTCTAAATATTGGCGGCCAATATTGGGAAAACTAATAAAATCTCTAAAGTTACGATAACGCCCGCCAGGAATAAGGGCATCATGATGAGTTACACCTAAACGCTTTTTCATTACTTTGAGCATAGATTCAGGCATGGCTTCATCATACACCAGTCGCACAGGCTCTGCGTATATTCGCTGCTTTAGGCCTTTAGACATTTTATCTAAAATACCTTCTTCTAGCTCATCATCAAGGTTGTATTCAGCATCACGAGTGAGTTTGATTGCATGAGCTTGGATTTCATTAAAACTAAAAAAACTACTAAAAACATCATTTATAAAAAACAAAATAATGTCATCAAGCAATACAATGGTTTTATGTCTACGGGTTTTTTCAGGGGGTAAGATCACAAATCGAGGTATGCGATCAGTTGGTACTTCTAACATTGCATAGTGGCTTTTATCACTGAGCATCTCCACGAACAAATAGGTCATGGTATCGTTTATATGATCAGAGTAATCTTTATTCTCATCCAGCATTATAGGGGCAATATGCTGTAGTACGTTGTCGAAAAAGAATGTTCTTAACCAATTGATATGAAATGCACTGAGCTTTTCAGGACGGTCGACATGAATGTTATGTTCGTTTAAATCAACCAGTATTTGTTGGTGTATTTGATTGAATTTTTTACCTAGCTGTAAAACTTTTTGCTGGATTTGGGTAAGCAGTAGCTCGTCTTCATCAAAGTTCGTATCAGGGAGCTTATTGAGTAAAATACGGCGTTTTACATCGGCAACCCTGACTCTAAAAAACTCGTCTAAGTTATTCGAGAATATCCCTAAAAAGCGCATGCGTTCGATGATCGGGTTGTTTTTATCTTTCGCTTCTTGCAATACGCGCTCATTAAATGAAAGCCAACTTAGTTCAGGGGCAAAGTAATTTATTGTTTGCGGCAAGTCAGTGCAAGCATTCATGTTCTATTCCTTTATTTAAAGCTAACTAAAAGATAGAACAAGAAGATGACACTAGCATGACAAACATGTCATTTTTATTACATGCTTGTCATGCTAGAAATAGGTGAAGAGGGGACTAAAAAATAATCTTGCTATGCATCTTCAATATCAACAATCAAATCAGCAGTAATAGCTTCAAGTGCAGCGACCACTTCATCTTTATTCATACCATTAGGTAACTCAACTGTCGCAACAGCGCTAAATATAGGCACACCCCAATTAGGTGCACTTTGCTGCTTTGAATTTAAATGCGTAATATTTGCCCCTTTGTGTCTAATTACACCTGCGAGCTCTTGCACAATACCGGGGCGATCATTACCAGTGATAACAAAGTTAAGCTTTTCAGCCGGGTTGTCGGCTAAAGAGTCAACACCAGTTTCAATACGCACTTCAAGCTTTTCAAGAGCATGTAGGGAGTCTTGTAATTCTTGTAAATGCTCTTCAGGTACAGCCACTTCAATAATGCCGGCAAAATGTCCAGCTAGGTGGCTTAAGTTACTTGTTAACCAATTACCGTGATGGTTTAAAACGGTGGATGATATTTCTTCTACAAGGCCGGGTCTATCTAGCCCTAAAATAGTTATAACTAGTTGCTTCATAAGTAGATTCCTAAAAATACCGATTATAAAGAGAGAAGTGCGTCGGCGTAAAATAGTTGCATGATTGTTATGTTTAAAAAATCAGATTGAGTATTGACTCTATCCGCTATTTTGTCCAACTTTTTGACTTTAAGTTCTGTAAGTAAACTATAAATTAGTTCCTTTTTATGTCCCTAATGCTATAACTTTATGATTATTATGCATAAAAATGTTGATTGAATTTTTCTCATTTTGCTAGGTTTTAGCTTAACCACATGAAAAGTAATGCCTTTTATGCATAGCGTTTAAATATGAAAACATAACCGCGTAATTATGACGGCTGTAACAATACTGTCATCTTGGTGAAATATAATCAGCCCAACGTTAAGTTTTAAAGGTGTTTCGATGACTTCCAATCCGAATAAACCGTCTTTTAATACGGATAGAAGCCGTCTATTTAAAGACAGGTTTGCCCAATTTAGCATTACTGCTGGCGGTATAATGGTATTAATAGCTTTGCTACTAATATTCTTTTATCTGCTTTATGTTGTTCAGCCTATTTTCGAATCAGCTAAGGTCGAAACCCGCGATAGCTTTGCTTTAAACAATGCAGATCAAGTCGTTGGGATAGGGGTGGAAGAGCAAACAGAAGTCGCTTTTTTACTTTCTAAGCAAGGCAGTGTGGATTTCTACAATGTTGAAGAAGCGACTTTTGGCCAGAAACTAGCGTCATTAGATGTTTCGCTAGAGGCTGATGTAACAAGCTTTGCTAACAGCGCACCATTTCAAGGTTTATATGCATACGGTTTAGAAAACGGCACGGTGAGCATTGTTGCACCAAAGTTTCTTGTTACTTTTCCAAATAATACCCGCAAGTTAACACCTCGACTCGATTACCCGTTAGGTGAAGTTTCATTGATTGTTGACGATGAAGGGGCTGCTTTATCACAGTTTGCATTCAGCCATTTTGAGGATAGCACTGCTGTGGTTGCACAAACTGCAGATAAGCGCATTATGTTTAGTAGCTTTGTTGCTGAAGAAAATATGTTTACCGGTGAGGTTGAATGGCAAGTAGAGCGCACTGAGCTAGATATAGAAGGACGTGTTGATCAGCTTCTTATGTCGCCTGATACGACGCGTGTTTTTGTTCGTACCGCAAATCAAATTTATATTTACGACACGCGTTACCCAAGTGAAGTTGAGTTGATACAAATCCTCGCTGCCAATGAAGAAAATGCTAATCTTGTTTCGGCTCAATTACTGGCTGGGGCTAACTCGTTGATGTTGGCAAACGATAACGGTGAGATATCGCAATGGTTTGAAGTAAACACAGACGATGGTCGTGAATATCAAAAAATTCGCTCATTCGAAACATCTAAACAAAGCAAGTTGAATATATTCACTGAGTTTTATCGCCGTACTTTTTTCACTACTAGCTCTAATGGTGAGTTAGGTGTTTATTACACCACTAGTGAAGCAAAGTTATGGCAAGGTAAAGTAAGCGATGGGGCAATTGAAAACTTTGCAATTGCGCCACGTTCTAATGCTGCATTGATTCTAGCGGATGATAAGTTAACCGTGCTAGAAATTCATAACGAGCACCCAGAGGTAACATGGTCAGCGCTATGGCAAGAAGTATGGTACGAAGGTTACCCTGAGCCTGGCTACATTTGGCAATCAACTTCAGCAAGTGATGATTTTGAATCAAAGTTCTCATTGGTACCCATTTCATTCGGCACAATCAAAGCCGCTATGTACGCCATGTTGTTTGCTGTACCGATTGCATTATCAGCAGCAATTTATACCGCTTACTTTATGTCGAGCGAGTTACGTAAAGTTGTTAAGCCAACCGTTGAAATCATGGAAGCATTACCAACAGTTATACTTGGTTTCTTAGCGGGTTTATGGCTTGCACCATTAATTGAAGAGCACCTACCTGCTATTGTCGGTTTGTTGGTTATGCTGCCATTGGGTATTTTAGGTACCGCTTATGGCTGGACTAAACTACCTTCGAGCATCCGTCATCGTATTCCTGAAGGCTCTCATTCAATTTTATTAATCCCAGTAGTATTGCTTATTGGTTGGCTCGCGTTTGCCATGAGCGGTGCGATTGAATTGTGGATGTTTGATGGAAATGTACGCCAGTACTTAACCAATGAGCTTGGCATGACCTTTGACCAACGTAACTCTCTGGTTGTTGGTATAGCAATGGGCTTTGCCGTTATCCCAACTATTTTCTCAATAGCAGAAGATGCGGTATTTAGCGTACCTAAGCACCTTTCAAACGGTTCGTTAGCTTTAGGTGCAACGCAGTGGCAAACGTTAGTTAGTGTTGTACTACTGACAGCCAGCCCAGGAATTTTCTCAGCAGTAATGATGGGCTTAGGTCGTGCAGTCGGCGAAACCATGATTGTACTGATGGCAACGGGTAATACGCCAATTATGGACTGGAGTATTTTCCAAGGTATGCGTACATTAGCCGCAAACATTGCAGTCGAAATGCCAGAGTCTGAAGTGGGTAGTTCTCACTATCGAATCTTGTTCTTAGCGGCATTTGTATTATTCATATTCACCTTTATTTTTAACACAGTAGCTGAGTTTGTTCGTCAGCAGCTGCGTGATAAATACAGCTCAATGTAAGTGGAGAGACACGACATGGTAAAGCAGTGGTTTAAGTCAGGTTCTCCTTGGATATGGATGACAGGTGGTGCAGTAAGTATCAGCTTAATATCTGTATTAGGGTTATTAGCAATGATTGCTTGGAAAGGTTTAAGCTTTTTCTGGCCATCAGAAGTTGCGCAGTTTGAGTTAGATGGCTCAGTAGCAAAACAAACTGTTATTGGTGAAATTTATGACCGTGAGATGGTGCCAAAGTCTCGCTTAGAGGCGATGGGTATTGATTTATCTGGTTTTGATAAAGAGCATTTAGAGCGCTTATTAATTAAAACCGGTAACCGTGAATACGTTGATTTAGATTTTCGTTGGATTTTAGAGACTGACATAAAATCAAAATCTATGCCTGCGGACTTAGCCGTATTCGAGCGCAGTAAAAACGGTAACTTCTACGGTTATGTTGAAAAGGTGATAAAAGACGGGCAAGTCATCACTAATAATAAAACAGAACTATTAGAAGAACTTGTAGAACGTGCTGTTGAGCTAAACGAAGAAGCGCTTGATTTACAAAATGGTGATATTGGCCATATAAACTACGAGTTAGAGCGTATCCGCTTAAGAGAGAAGTCATATTTACTTGATGATGAGCTCACTGATGCACGCGTGGCTGAGTTAGCACAAGAACGCGCTGAACTTCGTGCTGAATACTTAGTATTAGAGAAGCAGTTGTTCGCATTGCGTAATCAAGCAAAGCGCGACCAAGTCATTGTTAAAGATATGCGCGGTGAAATGGTGACAATTCCGTTGTATCAAGTACTCGATTTTTGGCAGCCAAATGATATGGGCTTCTTTGCAAAGTTAGGGCATTATTTTGTTCAACTGGGCAAGTTTGTTGCTGATGACCCACGTGAAGCGAATACTGAAGGCGGCGTGTTCCCCGCAATCTTTGGTACCGTGTTTATGGTTATGCTTATGGCGGTAATTGTGACTCCATTTGGTGTTATTGCTGCAATTTACTTACATGAGTACGCAGCAAAGAATGCAGTGACCAAAATGATTCGTATCGCGGTAATCAATTTAGCGGGTGTACCTTCGATTGTTTACGGTGTATTTGGTTTAGGTTTCTTTGTTTATATGCTCGGTGGTAGTTTAGACCAATTATTCTATCCTGAAGCAGCGCCAAGCCCAGTATTTGGTACTCCAGGTGTTATGTGGTCAGCATTAACCTTAGCTATTTTAACCTTGCCGGTTGTTATTGTTTCAACGGAGGAAGGTTTATCACGTATCCCAAGTACTGTTCGTCATGGCTCGTTGGCTCTTGGGGCAACTAAAGCTGAGACGTTATGGCGTATTATTGTACCAATGGCAAGCCCAGCCATAATGACAGGTTTAATACTAGCCGTTGCTCGCGCAGCGGGCGAAGTTGCGCCATTGATGTTAGTTGGTGTGGTTAAAATGGCACCAACATTACCACTGGATGGCAACTTCCCATATTTTCACTTAGATAGAAAGTTTATGCACTTAGGCTTCCATATATACGATGTTGGCTTCCAAAGCCCTAACGTTGAAGCGGCTCGTCCGTTAGTATACGCCACAGCATTCTTGTTAGTATCGGTGATTATTACATTGAATATCACAGCAATCGGCATACGTAATCATTTACGTGAAAAATTCAGATCGCTTGAGCATTAATTAGTAAAGGTAAAAAGACATGATTACAGTCGCTCCACAAGTAAACCAATCAGGCGGTAGCTTGAAATTGGACTTAGAAAATTTAGCCTCTGAGCAAACGGCACTCGAGATCAAAGACTTAGATCTTTACTATGGTGATAAGCAAGCACTAAGCTCAGTGAATATGAAAATTCCTAAAGGCCAAGTAACGGCTTTTATCGGGCCATCAGGTTGTGGTAAATCAACACTTTTACGTTGTATTAACCGTATGAATGACTTGGTTGATATTTGTCGAATTGAAGGTGAGATTTTACTTCACGGACAAAATATTTACGATAAAAGCGTTGATGTTGCAGCCCTTCGTCGTAATGTTGGTATGGTGTTTCAGCGCCCGAATCCGTTTCCTAAATCAATTTACGAAAATGTGGTTTATGGCCTACGCTTACAAGGTATTAAAGAAAAGCGTAAGCTAGATGAAGTGGTAGAGCAGTCACTTCGTGGTGCTGCGTTATGGGATGAAGTTAAAGACAGGCTTCATGACAGTGCATTTGGTTTGTCTGGCGGTCAGCAGCAACGTTTAGTGATTGCTCGTTCAATCGCGATTGAACCTGAAGTTTTGTTACTTGATGAACCAACGTCTGCACTTGATCCTATCTCTACGTTAGTTATTGAAGAGTTGATAAACGATTTAAAAAATAAGTTTACCGTTGTAATTGTTACTCATAACATGCAACAAGCAGCACGTGTATCTGATCAAACAGCATTTATGTACATGGGTGAGTTAATTGAGTACTCAGATACCAATACTCTATTTACTACACCGAACAAAAAGAAAACTGAAGACTATATTACAGGTCGTTATGGTTAAGGTAATTGCTACCGATTTTGCTGTGTTATTACGAATTTGATAAGAAGGTAAACAATGGAACACAATCTTAATAAGCATATCTCAGGTCGCTTTAATCAAGAGCTTGAGAACGTACGTAACCATGTTTTAAGCATGGGAGGCTTAGTTGAGCAGCAGCTCAATAGTGCGCTAGATGCTGTCAGTAATGGTGATGCGGAGCTTGCGCGCAAAGTAAGAGAAAATGATTATAAAGTAAACGCGATGGAAGTGAATATTGACGATGAGTGCACACGTATTATTGCTCGTCGCCAACCTGCTGCTAGCGATTTACGTTTAGTCGTTGCGATTGCTAAAACCATTGCAGATCTTGAACGTATTGGTGATGAAGCTGAACGTATTGCTAAGGTTGCCTTAGACTCGTTTACTAAAGATCAGCAAGACTTATTAGTGAACATTGAAAACATGGGGCGTCAGGTATCTAAAATGCTACATGATGTTTTAGATGCATTTGCACGTATGGATGTGCAAAAAGCATTTGAAGTTCATAAAGAAGATGCCAAAGTTGACCGTGAATATGAAGCCATTACACGTCAAATTATGACTTATATGATGGAAGACCCACGTTCAATCCCAAAAATTATGGATTTAGTGTGGTCTGTTCGTTCATTAGAGCGCATTGGTGATCGTTGTCAAAATATTGCTGAATACATCATCTATTTTGTTAACGGTAAAGATATTCGTCATACATCTCAAGAAGATATAGAAAAGTCACTATAACGGTGATTCTAATTATTTATTCTTAAAAGCGGCTTAAGGTCGCTTTTTCTGTCAGAACAGTCATTTTTATTGTACTCAAGTGGCAGTGAAGTAATAAAAAGCGTTCACAATCGTTGTGAATGCTGTAAAATTCACGCCGCAAAGCATACTAATTTGATTTAAGGGTCAGTTATGCCTACAAACGCATTTTTAGGGGTATTCGCAAAATCTCCTATTAAGCCAATGGAAGATCACATCAAGAAGGTACATCAAGCAAGTAAAGCTTTGATCCCTTTTTTCAACCACGTATTTAAAGAAGAATGGGCTCAAGCAGAAGAGATTCGCTTGAACATTCGTAATTTAGAGCGTGAAGCCGACGATATGAAACGAAATATACGTTTACAACTACCGCGTGGTTTATTCATGCCGGTAGAGCGTACAGATCTGCTCGAACTCGTCACCCAGCAAGACAAAATTGCAAATAAAGCAAAAGACATTGCTGGTCGTGTAATTGGTCGTGAGATGACCATTCCTAAAGAGATTCAGACTGATTTCTTAGCCTATGTAACTCGTTGTGTTGATGCGACTAAACAAGCATCTAACGCAATTAATGAGTTAGATGAGTTACTAGAGACTGGTTTTAAAGGTCGTGAAGTGACCTTAGTAGAAAAAATGCTAGTTGAATTGGATGCAATAGAACAAGACACGGATGATATGCAAATCAAAATTCGTCGCCAATTACGCGTCGTTGAAGATGAACTAAACCCTGTTGATGTAATGTTTTTATATAAAATCATTGAATGGGTTGGCGAGCTTGCTGATATTGCAGAGCGCGTAGGTTCACGTCTTGAGCTGATGTTGGCTCGTTAATTTACACTCAGTTCAATAACGAAAGATTAAGGTTACACAATGGATATCATTGCATCTTATGGCACGGTATTAATTTTAATTGCCGCAGCAGTCGGTTTTTTTATGGCTTATGGTATTGGCGCGAATGACGTTGCTAATGCTATGGGTACTTCAGTAGGTTCAAAAGCTTTAACTATCAAGCAAGCTATTTTTATTGCTATGATTTTTGAGTTTGCTGGGGCCTATCTCGCAGGCGGCGAGGTAACATCGACGATTCGTAAAGGTATTATCGATTCAACTCCATTCTTGGATATTCCAGAATTGATGGTACTGGGTATGATCTCAGCTCTTTTTGCAGCAGGTAGTTGGCTACTTATTGCATCATTTTTAGGCTGGCCTGTTTCAACAACTCACTCAATCATTGGTGCAATTATTGGTTTTGCTCTTGTTGCAGTAGGTAGTGAAGCCATTCAATGGGGTAAAGTTGCTGGTATCGTAGGTAGTTGGATTGTTACCCCTGCTATCTCGGGCTTTATCGCTTATCTCATCTTTATGAGTGCGCAAAAACTGATTTTTGATACCGAAGCTCCACTTAAAAACGCTAAACGCTTTGTGCCTGTATATATGGGTCTAGCCGGTTTTATTATGTCTTTAGTGACGATTAAAAAAGGCTTAAAGCATATTGGTATTAATCTAGGTGCGGTTGAAGGTTATGCATTTGCTATCGGTATTGCTGTAATAGTAGGTATCGTGGGTAAAATTGCTATTTCTCGCTTAAAGATAGATCCACAAGCTGATAAGAAAATGCAATTCAACAATGTTGAAAAAGTATTTGCTATCTTAATGGTATTAACCGCTTGTTGCATGGCATTTGCTCATGGCTCTAACGATGTCGCCAATGCAATTGGTCCATTAGCTGCGGTTGTAAACATCGTAGAAAATAATGGTGAAATAGCGAAGAAAGCTGCACTTGCATGGTGGATATTACCACTAGGTGGTATTGGTATCGTTGCCGGTCTTGCTATCTTAGGTAAAAAAGTAATCAAGACTATTGGTGAAGGCATCACACATTTAACGCCTAGCCGTGGTTTTGCTGCGGAACTAGCCGCTGCTTCAACCGTTGTTATTGCTTCTGGTACCGGCTTACCTATCTCTACTACACAAACCTTAGTTGGTGCTGTGTTAGGTGTGGGTATGGCCCGTGGTATAGCTGCACTTAATATGGGTGTAGTAAGAAACATTGTGGTTTCTTGGGTAATAACATTGCCAGTAGGCGCTGGTCTTGCTATTGTTATTTTCTACATATTAAGAACTGCGTTCGGAGTCTAATTCCCGCAGCTTTTAAGTAGCACAGACTTTTAGCTTGAAAAGATCTCAATGCCCTAGGTATTGGGGTCTTTTTATTTGTAGGTAACAAAAGTAATGACTAATCTACCAAGTATTAAACAGCTGCAATATTTATTGGCTGTGCATCAGCATCAACACTTTGGCCGTGCTGCCAGTGCCTGCTTTATTGGCCAGTCAACACTCAGTAGTGCAATTCAAACATTAGAAGAAACCTTAGGTTGCCAGTTAATCGAACGTGAAAATCGTAGTCTAATGTTTACCGCTATTGGCGAAGAAGTTGTTGAACGTGCCCGTAAAATCATTGACGATACATTAAGCGTTAAAGAGCTGACTAAAAGTCATTTAAACCCATTAAGTGGTAAATTAACGTTAGGGGTAATACCCACCATAGCAAGCTTTATTGCTGCGCCGTTATATCATTTCTGTCAGCAAAACTTTATCGAATTAGAACTGATACTGGTCGAAGATACCAGTGATCAGTTACTAGATAAGTTAGAGCATGGCCATATAGATTTAGCACTACTTGCCTTGCCATACGATACTGATAAGTTTCATACTCAAGTATTGGCTCAAGATCACTTTAGTTTAGTGCATCATTCAGATTACACTCCAGCGGTTGGTATTGAAGACTTTAATTTATTACCCGATGCCAGCGTTTTCTTATTAGAACGTGAGCATTGTATGACAGGCCATGCGCTTAGCGCGTGTCATCTAAATCGCTCAAGTTGTATTAATCCATTTGAAGCGGCAAGCCTGCATACGCTACTAAGCATGGTTGAACATCAGCTCGGCGTAACATTCCTACCACAAATGGCAATCAATGCAGGGATTCTTGCCAATAAAAATATGCTGGCAACACCATCAAAGGGTGACGCATACCGTGATATAGGAATATTGTGGCGTAAAACGACCGGTCGAATTCGGGATTTTCGTTTATTTAGCCAAGCGCTCGAGGAGTTTTTAAATAAGCAATGCCAAATGGATAATGCCTCTTAGCCACAAATACTGAAAAAGCTCAATTTATTTGAGCTTTTTTGATCTCATTTCAAACTATTTATTTTCTCCCCTCGACTAACCTAATAAGTAAGTTAATTAAAAATTGAGAATTGTGTTTTTTCAATCACTAGAAACATTAATCGCAAAGGCACAGCAAGGTAATAAACGCGCCTGGCTTAAGCTGGTTAAACAGCACGAGAGCCAAGTTTATAACCATTGCTTGCGGATGCTCAGTAACCCGGATGATGCCATGGACTTAATGCAGGAAGTGTTTATTTCTGTGTACAAGAGCTTGCCAAAATTTCGAGGTGAATCAAGTTTTAACACCTGGGTATTCCAAATAGTGCACCGTCGTAGTGTTGAGTATTACCGCCGTCGCAAGCAGTTCCAAAGCCTTGATGAAGTGCCTGAGCAGGTGTGTGTGCATAGTGAACTGGAGAATAATCAGTTAGTGCAAGTTGAGCATCAACAATTAAAAACGATGCTAAATAACTTACCATGGGAGCAGCGTTTGGTGGTCGAGTTAAAGTTTTTCCAGCATTGCACCTTTGAAGAGATAGCTGAGCAACTCGATATTTCCATAAATACCGCCAAGTCTCGTTTATATAGTGCATTAGGTAAATTAAAAGTTCATTTGGAGGCCGTTGATGGCTAATTTAGAGTCGCTTTTTGAGCAATGGTTAGAAGGCAATATTTTGAGTGCTGCGCAATTGCAACAGCTTGAAAATGATCCTGAATATAGTGCGCTGATGAGCCAGGCACAAGTCTGGCAGCAGCATAGTAATGAATATAAAACAGTGCCAGTGCCACAGTGGGATCGCCAGTCAACAATGCCTCAGGTCGCTTCTGTAAGTGTATTTAGCATGGCTGGGGTATGGGCTGTTGCGGCATCAGTTATGGTTTGTTCGTTAATTTTTTTAGTGATGCCAAAACAGCAGGCGCCAGAATTACTGGATCAAGTCGCGAAACAAACACAGTTATTAGAATCACAGCAAAAGCAAATAGACCAGTTACAGAAAATTATAACTGCACAAAATGAGTTACAACAGCAACATATGTATCAACTAGCAAAAGAGGCAATAGCTACCGGACGAGTTGAGCGCCAGGAAGATCTTAATAATTTACTGACTTATTTCAAAACGCAGCGTGCTCAAGATCAAGCTTATCTTCGCATGCAGCTAAATGATTTAGCCGAACAAGTTCAAGAGCAGCCATTGGCAGCTATCGCAAAAAATTAGGAGTAAATGAATATGAATAAAAAACTGATTAGCGGCGTTATTATCGCCATGCTAGGTTGTACGAGTAGCAAGTTATTTGCACAAAGTCCGGATGATCTAGCTGCCATACAGCGAGAAGTTGGCATTATGGAGAACATTCTTAGCGCAGCGTTAAAACAAGATACCGATAAAGCTGTGCGTACTATAAAAGCTCATTATCTTGTTAAGCAAGGTGTTGTTTTTGAATTAGACATTAGAAGTGCGAACCGTTGGCAAAGTTTTTTTAGTAGCGTACCTAATGCGCCATTACCTCCTCTGCCTGAGATTGATTTCTCTGAAGTGAATATTGAGTTTATTAGCGACCATGCTGAAGCAATAAGCGAACATGCTGTTAAGTCATCCCGTAAAGCTTATCAACAAGCGATGGAAGTTATGAGAGAAGGGGCTGAGCAAGTAAGAGAAGCTGCAGAGCAAGAGCGTGATATAAGTCGTGAACTACGCGATTTAGAGCGTGAAAAGCGTGATCTTGAGTTTGCTAGCCGCCATGATAATAGCGCAGAAGCAAAAGAGTTAGCGCAACGCAAAAAAAGCCTTGAAAAAGAAATTGCAGCACTTGAAAAACAACAAGTAAAGCTCACTAAACAGCAACAGAAATTGCGTCAAGATATAACTGAAAAACAAGCTGAACGTGCCAAACAGCAAGCCGCAGAGCAACAAAAATTGCTCACCCAGGTTAATAACAGCATCAGTTTAACTTTGTGTGACTATGGCAGTGGGTTGCGTAACTTACCTAATGATGAGCATGTAAGTTTTGTGCTCAATGGTTTGGCTGATAATAGAAAAAGTATGATCAAAGTATTTAATAAGGCGGATATAAAAAAATGTGTAATGGGTGATATTAAAGCTAATGACTTAGCCCTTAAAGCCATTAGCTATCAGTTCTAATATAACTTATTAAGAACGATCCCTGACCAACAAAGCAGCCTGTCATAAAGGCTGCTTTTCATTGTGCCCTTCATACTCAAACTGCTTATTAAACGGGGTAATATCAGGTAAAAACAATAAATACACCCATACTACTAGATTAAAGTAGGGCACTAAGCCTAGGCAAGTAAATGTAGTAACAGGGTAGCCTTTTAAACAAGCATAGCGGTAGCACTGATAAGTTATCCCTAAATTTACCAATAGCAGTAGTACGATCAATTGCGTCATAATTTAACTCCTTAAATTCGACAATACCACTAACAAAATGTTAATTGCTCAGTAGTATGTTCTAGCTAATTAGTGATGTCATGTAAATTTTTGTTTATCATAGTAAAAACAAGACATTTAACAACATCGTGTACAAAGTATAGATGAGTTACAGCTATATGGAAGTAAAAAATGCGCAGAATTATGCAAGAAAGTGTGTTTTTTGAGCTAGGTTATTGTTCGTAAAAAGTTTTGTTTTGAGATATTTTTTCAAGCTCATTTTTTATTTTTTCTACCGGTACTGGGCGTGAAATAAAGTAGCCTTGTCCGTAATCAACACCAATTTCTTTTAGTGCTAAAAATATCTCTTCGTTTTCAACATATTCCGCTACAGAGCGCTTATCTAAAGAGCGGCTAATATCATTAATTGCTTTTACTAAGGCCAAATCGATAGGATCATTAAGCATATCCCTAACAAACGAGCCATCAATTTTTACATGTTGTGCAGGGAGTTGTTTTAGGTAATTAAAGGTACTAAAGCCGGTACCAAAATCGTCAATTGAAAAGTGACAGCCAAGACGGTTTAGTTTTTCAATCATGGCTCTTGTTGCAGCTAAATTGTTTATACTGGCAGATTCAGTTATTTCAAAAATCACCCGAGTTGCCGGTAAATTGAACTTCTCAAGGGTTGATTCAATATGGGGTAGTAACCGCTCATCTAAAAATGATTGAGCAGATAAGTTAATCGCAATTTGATTGAGCTCTGGATTAGCGGCGATAGCTGCAACAGCATTACGAATTACACACTGATCCATTAAGTAGGTGTCATTGAGTAATTCAAGAGAAGGTATAAATTGGTTTGGATAAATCAATTCACCATCAAGCTTTAATCTCAGAAGTGTTTCAAAGTAGGCGACTTCACCTTTTTTGAAGTCCCAGATTGGTTGATAATGCAGTTCAACTTGATCCTGCTGAAGGGCTTGGCGGATGCTGTGACCCCACTCAAGGCCAGCTTGTAGTGTATTATGACTGGCATCGTCTTTAGAATAGCAATGAACCAAATTACGGCCTAAATTTTTGGCAATATATAAGGCGATATCAGCTTGCTTTAAACACTCACTCGGGTCGTGATTGGCTGCTGTTATTTGTGTTAAACCAATAGAGCAGCTAATTGAATAAACTTGTTCTTCCGATTTGAATTGATGGCCTTCAATTGCCATGCAGATGCTTTCAGCTACCAAATGAGCGTCTAACAAGTTTATGTTTTTTAAGATAACCGCAAACTCATCACCACCAATTCTGCAAACAAGGTGTTCATCACTAATATTAGCTGTAAACAACTGAGCGACTTCTTTTAAAACAATGTCGCCTTGTTGATGGCCTTTACTGTCGTTGATAATCTTAAAGTGGTCTAAATCAATGTAAATCAGTGCATGTTCTACATCAGCATAGGTATTGCTTGTTTGGCAAATACGATTTAGCTGCTGATCAAAGTAATATCGATTATGTAAACCAGTTAAAGTGTCATGCAAAGCGAGATGTCGTAATTGTAGTTCGGCTTGTTTACGTTCATGAATATTATCAATGGTTGCAGTGATAGTTGCAGCGCTACTGCTATTTTTTATTAGTTGTAAACGACACTCCACCCATATAGCACGGCCATCTTTGTGGATGATCTGAATTTCAACTTTTTGTTGCTCTATCCCGTCTTTTAATATCGTGCTGATTGTACTTAACAGTTTTACTTTGCATTCATCAACACAAAAATCAGTGAGAGATTTAGTTAAAGTATGTTTTATACCAAAGCCACTGAGAGATTCCCAAGCCGGATTAATAAAGCGGATCAGCCCTTGCTGATCAAACTCAAGCACGACGGTATTTAAGTGTAATAAAATACGCTGGTGCGCAGAAAACAGTTCTTTATATCGACTTTGGCTTTGACTTAATTGTTCAACCTTTTGCGCGAACTCTGCATAGCTCACCATAAAATCTTCACGGCGTGCGGCATGGTCGCATACTTTACTCAAAAAAGACTGCTCATAAGGTGCACGAATAAAGTCTGTTACGCCTGAAAGCAGTAACTGCTCAGTATAATCTGCATCATTAGTTTCAATAATGGTTACAATGGCTTGCTTAGAATTATGCTGTAGTATCTCTTTGACCAGCTCATTGGCAGGCCCGGCAAGATCTGCAGTTGCATCCAGTAATACAATTGAAAAGTCTTGTTGCAAATACGTGGCTAATGCCTGCTTGTTTGTGGTTGCCCGATTGCAAGCAAAATTCAGTGCCAAGGTTTGCTCAATTTCAGCCGCTTTGTCATCGTCCACTTCTACTAACAGCAGGTTTAAACGACTACTTTTTTCTAGGTGCGTAGAGAGTACGTTGGCTAAAACTTGTGGCAGCATGTCTTGGCGTTCAAACGGCAGTACGGCATCAATACCGTAACTGCGGGCGGTTGTTTCGGCTATGCGTTCACAGTAAATCGGGGGGGTAAGCAAAATAGGCGTATTTTTTTTAGTTTTTAACAGCCCAGAACGTATCATTCGCGAAAAGCGCCAGCCATCAATTTTACCCACATCAAGGCCTGTGATAACTACATCGACCGCTTGGTGTTTTAAAATCTCTAACGCTTGCTGTGTATCGCTAACTTCAATGAAGGTGAACACATTAAGTTTAGTAAGAGTTGACCTAATAGTCTGACGCTCAGTCATACTGGCGTTTAAAATCAGCAACTTTAGCTGCTTAGCCATGAAGTCATTACCTCTTATTAACCCATGCTTAATTCAATAGATTAGGATAATGCCATTTGTCCCGAATCACAAGAAAACATTAGCGTGCCATGAAACTTAGTTGAGCAATGAGTTTGATACAGTTAAACTTGGCGCGACTTTTTTGATCTGGATATATTTAATATGCGCGTTGCTGACTTTAGCTTTGACCTCCCTGATGAATTGATTGCTCGTTTTCCGAAACAGGATAGAACAAGTAGTCGTTTACTTACTTTAGATGGCCCATCAGGTGCACTTGAACACAAAGTATTTAGCGATATTTTAGCGTTAGTGAACGAAAATGATTTACTGGTCTTTAACAATACAAAAGTAATTCCAGCGCGTATGTATGGGCAAAAAGAGTCTGGCGGTAAAGTTGAAGTGTTAGTTGAACGTGTACTTGATGAGCACAGAGTACTTGCTCATGTGCGTGCTAGTAAATCTCCCAAGGAGGGCACCACGCTGACACTTGAAGGTAAAGCGAAAGCCACCATGATTGGCCGCCAAGGTGAGCTGTTTGAACTAGAGTTCACTGATAGTCAAAATGTATTAGAGATTTTAAACGATATTGGTCACATGCCACTACCGCCTTACATCGACCGCCCAGACACAGAGGATGACCGTAAGCGTTACCAAACAGTGTATGGTGAAAAGCCAGGTGCAGTAGCTGCGCCCACCGCAGGACTCCATTTTGACGATACTTTAATGGCCGCGCTAAAAGAAAAAGGCGTTAACATGGCCTTTGTTACGTTACATGTAGGAGCTGGGACTTTTCAACCTGTACGCGTTGACTCAGTAGATGACCACATTATGCACTCTGAATACATTGAAGTGCCTGATGAGGTGGTTGCTTTGGTTGCTAAAACAAAAGCAAATGGCGGGCGAGTAATTGCAGTAGGTACCACGTCGGTTCGCTCTTTAGAGTCTGCCGCAAAAATTCACGGCGGTGAACTAGCTAGTTACTTTGGTGATACGGATATCTTTATTTATCCGGGTTATCAATTCAACGTGGTTGATGCCATGGTCACTAACTTTCACTTGTCAGAATCAACGCTTATTATGTTGGTGAGTGCTTTTTCAGGCCAAGATAACATCATGGCTGCGTATCAAACAGCGATAGAACAAAAGTACCGCTTTTTTAGTTACGGTGATGCAATGTTTTTGACCCGTAAGTAAATATAATTGAAGCGAATGTAAGGCCCTAGGGTCTGTTTATCTTTGCGGATTAAAATTTGTTCAAACTAGGGGCGGTTTAATCGCGGCGCGAGGTTTGTAACCTAGTGGGCTAAGTCAAAACCGAGCAAAGCTACCGCGTCCTGCTCACGCCCCTTACCTACATCCATGTAGGCAACAAAGAGTAAATCGCCCCTAGGCAGAACCCGAGGGGCAGCGCCTGTTTGGCATTGATGCTGCGTTATCACCTATTTATGGGGAATAACCACATCACATAGGCGCTGCCTTGCCTGAATACCAAACAGACTGCTGCAAATTTAACCTTGAAAGGTAAACAGACCCTAGCTAAATGCTGGGGTTTTTTACTTTTAATCTGGGCTTTTATCCCAATTAATAGTAATGCCATAGTAACTAATGGTAGAATCGAGCGGTTAAATTATAGCTTGTTGGTGTTATTCACCGGCATCAGTAGTTGGACTGTTTTTCCGACATTGAGGACGATATGAAATTTGAATTAGACCGTACTGACGGTAAAGCGCGCCGCGGCCGCTTGATTTTTGACCGAGGTGTTGTAGAAACACCTGCATTTATGCCTGTGGGTACCTACGGTACTGTAAAAGGCATGACCCCAGATGAAGTTAAAGATACTGGCGCACAAATTTGCTTAGGCAATACTTTTCACCTAATGCTGCGCCCTGGTACTGAAATCATCAAACAACATGGTGACTTACACGACTTTATGAACTGGGATCGTCCTATTTTAACGGATTCAGGCGGCTTCCAAGTGTTTAGTCTTGGTGCAATGCGTAAAATTTCTGAAGAAGGTGTATTGTTTAGCTCACCAGTAAATGGTGAGAAAATCATGCTTTCTCCTGAAAAAGCAATGCAAGTGCAGCGTGACTTAGGCTCAGACATCGTGATGATTTTTGACGAATGTACGCCATACCCAGCCACGGAAAAAGAAGCAAAAGACTCAATGGAGCTATCACTTCGTTGGGCTAAGCGTTCTAAAGAAGGTCACGGTGATAACCCATCAGCTTTATTTGGTATTATTCAAGGTGGTATGTATCCTGAGCTTCGTGCGCAGTCACAAAAAGGCCTTGAAGAAATCGGTTTTGATGGCTATGCGTTAGGTGGTTTATCTGTAGGTGAGCCGAAAAACGAAATGATCAATATTCTTGATCACTGTGCGTATAAGATGCCAGAGAACAAACCGCGTTACTTAATGGGCGTAGGTAAACCTGAAGACTTAGTTGAAGCTGTACGCCGTGGTATTGATATGTTTGACTGTGTTATGCCAACACGAAACGCGCGTAATGGTCACTTATTTGTGACTGGCGGCATTGTTAAAATCCGTAACGCAGTGCATAAAACAGATACCGGCCCACTTGATCCTGAGTGTGATTGCCATACATGTAAAAACTATTCTCGTGCATACTTACATCACCTTGATAAATGTAATGAAATTTTAGGTGCGCGACTAAACACAATCCATAACTTACGTTATTATCAGCGTGTGATGGAAGGCCTACGCAACGCAATAAGCGAAGGCAAATTAGATGAATTTGTAAATGATTTTTATGCTCGCCGTGGCCAAGAAGTCCCTGAGCTGGCAGATATAAATGATTAAATTTTATAAAAATTAAAGAGGAAGTGTTATGAGTTTATTTATTTCAAACGCCCACGCAAGTGCGGCTGGTGCAGCCCCTGCAGGCGGCGGTTACGAAATGCTAATTATGTTAGCTATTTTTGGTTTAGTATTTTACTTTTTGATCTACCGCCCACAAGCTAAGCGCGTAAAAGAGCATAAAAGCTTAATGAGCTCGATGGCAAAAGGTGATGAAGTACTGAGCCAAGGTGGGTTAGTGGGCAAAATTGTAAAAATCGCAGAAGACAAAGACTTCATCGTTATTGCATTAAACGATCAAACTGAAGTAACGGTACAAAAATCTGCAATTTCTGCAGTACTGCCTAAAGGCACAATGAAGTCGCTATAATTAGAATAATAAGGACAGGCACGTGTTAAACAAGTTTCCATTATGGAAGTATTTACTTGTTATCGCTGTGATTGCTATCGGCCTTTTATATGCTTCACCAAACCTGTATGGCCGCGATCCGGCCATACAGGTTTCTGGCGCAAAAGGTGCTGATGTTGAACTCAGTGTATTAGATACAGTAAATGGCATCCTCAAAGATAACAACGTAACAGTGAAATCTACAAAACTTGAAAATGGACAAATTTTAGTTCGTTTCAAAAATGTAGAAGAGCAACTTAAAGCGCAAGATTTACTGCGCAACTCACTGGGCGAAGATTACATCTCAGCCATTAATATGGCCCCGGCGCAACCTCATTGGCTGAAGAGCCTTGGTGGTAATCCAATGAAGTTGGGCTTGGATTTAAGTGGCGGTGTTCACTTTACGATGGAAATCGACATGGTTACAGCCGTTGATAACGCGCTGGAACAGATGGAGCAGGACTATAAAAGTGACCTACGTGGTGAAAAGCTTCGTTATCGATCAATTCGCCGTGTCGCTAATAGCGAACGTATGCGAGTTGAAATGCGCAGCGAAGAAGATAAAGATGCCGCTGAACGTTTTCTACAGTCTCGTTATCCGTTACATACCTTCATTGATGATAGCTCAAACGACAATGCCTTTTATGCCAATCTAAGCGATTTAAAGCTAAAAGAAATTCGCGATTACGCTATCAAGCAAAACGAAACTATTATTCGTAACCGTATCAATCAAATTGGTGTTGCAGAGCCAAATGTACAGCGCCAAGGTGCTGAGCGTATTATCGTACAATTACCTGGTGTACAAGATACAGCTCGCGCGAAAGAAATACTTGGTGCAACAGCAACTCTTGAGTTTCGTGAAGTAGACGAAAATGCCGATCCAACAGCGGCAGCGCAAGGGCGTATTCCTGCTGGTACAGAAATGATCATGAGCCGTGACGGTTACCCTGTAGTGCTCAAAAAACGCATTATTCTTGAAGGTAGCCATATTACAGGTGCACAATCAGGTGCCGATGAATATCAGCGTCCGCAAGTGAGTATTAGCCTTGATAGCAAAGGTGGCGCTAAAATGAATGCGTTCACTAAGCGTGCCATTGGTAAACGCATGGCAACGGTATTTATCGAATACAAGCCATCAGGTAAAAAAGATGCCAACGGTAAAGCTCTTCCACCTATTAAAGTTGAAGAAGTGATTAACGTGGCGACAATTCAGGCTCGCCTTGACCGTTCATTCCGTATAACTGGGATTGATAACCCAGCTGAAGCGCATAACTTAAGCTTACTACTTCGTGCTGGTGCCCTTGTTGCGCCAATTCAAATTGTTGAAGAACGTACTGTAGGTCCAAGCTTAGGACAAGAAAATATCGAAGCGGGTATGACCGCCGTCGCTCTAGGTTTCTTATTCGTACTAATATTTATGCTGGTTTATTACAAAGGTTTTGGCATGGTAGCAAACATTGCTCTTGCAGCGAACCTTGTGTTGATCATTGGTGTGATGTCGTTAATTCCAGGCGCTACACTAACGCTACCAGGTATTGCCGGTATTGTATTAACCGTTGGTATGGCCGTTGATGCTAATGTACTTATTTTTGAACGTATTCGTGAAGAACTTGCTGATGGCCGTAGTCCACAACAAGCGGTTCATCATGGTTACGACAGTGCATTTAGTACTATTTTTGATGCAAATATCACGACCTTAATTGCAGCGATTATTTTGTTTGCTGTAGGTACCGGTCCAATTGCAGGCTTCGCCGTAACATTAGCGATTGGTATTTTGACTTCAATGTTTACAGCGATTGTTGGTACACGTGCCGTGATCAACTTATTTATCGGCGGTAAACGTGTCGATAAGCTGTCAATTTAAGGAGCGATGATGCAAATTTTAAAATTAGGCGGCCGAACGTTAAAGTTCATGTCGTTACGAAAAGTTGCAATGGGTATTTCAACGTTGCTTATTTTGGCTTCACTAGCGTCAATCTTTGTAAAAGGCTTAAACTTTGGTTTGGACTTTACTGGTGGTACAGCCGTTGAAGTTGGCTTTTCACAACCTGCGGACTTAAAGAAAGTACGTGCGGTGCTTGCTGAAAACAACTTTGCAGATGCATCGGTGCAGTTGTTTGGTTCTAGCCAAGAAATCTTAGTACGTCTAGCACCGCGTGGCGATGACGTAAAAGCAGAAGTTATTGGTAATCAAGTTATTGCTGCATTAAAACAAGCTGACGACAGTGTAGTAATGCGCCGTATTGAGTTTGTTGGCCCAAGTGTCGGTGAAGACTTAAAAGAGCAGGGTGGCCTGGCCATGTTAACTGCACTTATCTGTATCTTAATTTACGTTGCATTTCGCTTTGAGTGGCGTTTTGCTTTAGGTGCGGTTTCAGCGCTAATGCATGACGTGATCATTACTTTAGGTTTGTTCTCAGTGCTTGGTTTGGAGTTCGATTTAACCATTCTTGCCGCGATACTAGCAGTAATCGGTTACTCACTTAACGATACCATTGTTGTATCTGACCGTATTCGTGAGAACTTTCGTAAAGTTCGTATTGACGACACGATTGAGATCATCGACATCTCGCTAACGCAAACCCTTAACCGTACATTAGTTACATCAATCACCACTATTTTGGTATTGATTGCACTATTTGTATGGGGCGGACAAACAATTCATGGTTTTGCCACTGCATTATTGTTTGGTGTTTTTATTGGTACGTATTCATCAATATATGTCGCCAGTGCGGTAGCCATTGCTATGGGCGTGAGTAAAGAAGACTTAATCCCTGAAGTAATTGAAAAAGAAGGTGCCGATTTAGATCCAATGCCTTAGATATTAATCTAAATAGCAGAACTAAATGTACGTTTAAAAACCGCTCCTTGAGCGGTTTTTTTATTGCAGGAACAGGCTGTAGCCGTGATTGTTTAAGGTTTGCGTTATGTGTAAAAGCTCATTAGCGCTGAAGTGCTCTCGATTTAATTATTGCTGTTTCTAGAACGTGATTTTTCATATAATGAGCATTATTCTTTGTTTTCATACAAGTTACCACTTTATGCTTAAGTCACTTCTTCTCACCAGTCTTTTAATCATGCTAAGTGCATGTGGTGACAATACTGAATCTACACACTCAGAACAACTCGATGAGCCAGTGCAATTAACCTTACTTGAGCAGTATCGTAATCAAGCAGTGCATGTATTAGATATTATCAATATCAAGAATGATGCGAATAAATTACAAAAAGAATCAGCGAAACTAGTGACACTGTCGCAATCATTATTGAAAGAGCTCACAGTTGAGGTTCCGCAATGTACGCACTATTTAGTTAGCCTAAATGCTGCTGCCGCGGACATGACGAGTTTACCAGTTGAAAAAATTGCAAGTGACTACCTACGTGGTAAAAAGTTACCTAGCTTCGAACAACCCATTTGCTATCACATTAAAGAGCTACTTGTTCATGGAGCTATGGTGCAAGCTATTGCTCATAAAGGGCTTAACAACAGCGTGGAATATAAAACGGCTGAGCTTGATATGATTGAAGCCATAGCTCACTTTGAGCAAGTTGAAGCTGAGCTGGCGGATTAGACATATAACTGTCATACTTAGTTGCTACTTTAACCGCCTCTTAATAATAATTGTCGGTTTGGTGCTAGGTGAGTATTCAGCGAATTACATTAGAAAAAATATTACACAATAGTGATATAACAACCTTATTCCAACCGATTTTTGATATTTCTAATAAGCACATACTAGGTTATGAAGCATTAAGTCGCGGCCCTAAAAATAGCCTGCTAGAAATGCCGAGCGAGCTTTTTAGTGCAGCAATCAGTTATGATAAAATTTCAGAATTAGAGTTATTATGTCGTTCAAAGGCGATTGAAAACTTTGTGAAATTAAACTTGCAGGGTAAATTGTTCTTAAATGTTAGCCCAAAAACACTCCTTGATCCATGTCACCCTAAAGGTGAAACCTTACATCTTATTGAACACTTTGGCCTCACCGCAAGTCGGGTTGTTATTGAAGTAACCGAGCAAGAAAAAGTAGATGATGGCTTTTTATTATTAAAAACGATTGCGCACTACCGCAAACTTGGTTTCTCTATAGCGATTGATGACTTAGGGGCTGGCTACTCGGGTTTAAAACAGTGGTCTGAGTTATGCCCTGACTTTGTAAAAATAGACCGTTACTTTATTGATCATTGCGATCAAAGTGTGGTGAAAAAAGAGTTTTTAAAATCGATTATCGAACTTGCTAAAGTGACTAATACAGAAGTCATTGCTGAGGGCATAGAGCGCATTGAAGAGCTATATTTATTAGAAAGCTTGGGCATAATAAATGCTCAGGGGTTTTTACTCGAGCGGCCAAACAGAAGACCAAGTGCAGAATTTAAAAGCCCGCAATTAGAGCAGCTAAATTTCACACCTTTAAGTAATCAGTTTGAACAATCAATGGCGATCGGTTGGTTGGCCGTAGAGCAAGCCGCCATCGTCAGTGAAACACGTTGTAAAGATGCTCATAAAATATTTGAACACGATAAAACAATAATCAGTATTGCCGTGTTAAACGAGCAACAGCAGCCTGTTGGCTTATTACATAAAGACCAACTGACCGAAGTATTTGCCGCACCTTATGGGCATGCACTTTATGATAAACAACCTGTTACCGCGTTAATGCATAAGCTGCCGTTAATTGTAGATGAAAACCAATTGCTTGATACGGTAAGCCAACAAATTACCGAAAACGACTTTGATATTCGACGCCATATTATAATTACGCGCGAAGAACAATATTTAGGTTTGGCACCATTGCGCGATATTTTAAAACACATTACCGATGAAAAAATTCGTCATGCGCAGCATGCAAATCCACTCACGATGTTACCGGGTAATGTGGCAATAAATGAAGCTATCGAATACCGCTTACGTGGCAAAAATAGTTTCTCTCTTGCGTATATAGACTTAAATCACTTTAAGCAATTTAATGACCTGTATGGTTATGCCAGCGGCGATAGTGTGATCAAGTTACTGGCCGATGTCACAGTGCAAGCATGCGCTAATATCCCTAGTTTTGTTGGTCACATAGGAGGGGATGACTTTATGGTGGTATTTGACAGTGATGAAGCCGCTCTAGTGTGTAATTACATAATTAATGATTTCGAAGCCAAAGCTCGTGCATTTTTTACCCCTGAGCATATCGCCAGTGGAGGCTATTGGGCAAGTAATCGCGAAGGGCAAAAGCAGTTTGTGCCGTTACTTACTTTATCAATAGGTTTGGTAGAGCCTGATTTAGCTCTATGTAACAACAGTCATCAAGTGGCTGCGCTTGCAACTGATGCTAAAAAAGAAGCAAAACGATACCGAGAAAGTCATTTATTTGTTTGTAAGCGCCGAAGTCCTGCACCTGCCGTGGTGAGGCTTAACCCGGATAAGCACGCTTTATAACTTTATACTTGAGTAATTACTTACCAGCATGTAGTTTAGAAAAAACACTCGATAAAATTAATGATGACCCGCGCATTTTTTTACCTAACATTACGTACATTATTATTTTGTTGTGCAGCAGCTGAAGCACAAACCATTAATGTCGCACAAGAGCCACGGGCACAATATAAGCGTGATGAATACTTAAGTACTTTGCTGGAGCAAGCCCTTGGCGCAGCACAATACCCTGCTAAAATTAACCACGTTATTGTACATCCACATCAACAACGCACTTTGATCAGCTTAGAAGATAATAATGTCGATTTATACTGGAGTATGACCAGTCCAGAACGAGAAACCTTGGCCATAGCAATAAAGATCCCACTATATCGCGGTTATATTGGTAAACGCGCGCTCGTAACTAATCGCCAGCTGCTACCATTATTTGAAAAAATAAGCACCATTGAACAACTCGAACAACTAAGCGCAGCTCAAGGGCATGATTGGCCAGATACAAAAATATTGGCTCATAACGGGTTAACCGTCAGGCCATTTGCGAACTACGAAGCAATGTTTGCTTTGACAGCCAAAGGTAAAACTGAGTATTTCCCGCGTTCATTTATAGAGGTAACGTCTGAGCTTAATGAGGTTGATAACCCTGACTTAGCGATTGTGCCTAACCTGTTTATTAGTTATCCAGCTGCATTTTATTATTTTGTATCAAAAGAAAAGCCCGAGCTCGCCAATGCGATTGAAAAAGGGTTGCTTAAAATGGAGCAAACCGGGGCGTTTAGGGCGCTATTCGAGAGTTATTTTTTGCAGGATTTAGAATCTCTCCCTTATGATGTAACGAATACAACCGAGCTTGAGTTAGTAAACCCTTATTTTGAGCATTAATAGCGTTTATTTAACGGGTTTTATCCCTGGGGAATCACATGCTTTTACAATAAAGCTATAACTATATGGTTCTGTGTTATCTAGCGTTATTTCTACGAACTCATAATCATTTAACTCTACAGTTTTGCTATTTTTAGCTTTAGCACAGCGTGAGAAAGTGTCAGCTTCAAAATGATAAGCAAAGCTTGCAATAAGCCATTTGCTGCGTTCAAAATACCCTTTGGTCTCTAAAAAGTGAGTCATATTTTCTGCAGTACCACCATCTCCCTCAACATCGACTGCAATCTTAGAAGGTTCGTCCGAAAGGCTCTCTTGGCTATTGTTTACTATTGGTTTTAGCTGCTCATTTAACTCTTTTAGTGCCTGTTCGTTTTCTCCGCTCGACTCTGCAGCGAGAGCTTGGCCAGTTTCTGCGCCGTTGGAAAAGCTACTGACTATCTCGTCAAACACTTGTTCAGTTGGTTTTTCATCGATAAATGAAATGAGGTTGACAATAACGACACTTGCTAAAGAAAAGCGCAGTAGTGCGGTTAATAACGGAGAGTAACTCTGACTGATGAATTTAACGCGATCAGAGCCAAATGGTTTAATTACTAATAATGCAATGATATAAAAAGGTAATATCAGTTGTAGCAGTAGCAAAGTGCCCAGCGTAATCCCTAATGCCCAAGGTGGTAAATAGAGTAAAGTTGCAAAGTTATGGCTGTAATTAAAGTGTGCTGCAGAGACTTGAGTGACTTCGTTAACGATCCCACTTGCATTGGCTAATACGAAGTTGGCAATAATAGCGTAAAAAAGTAGTATTAAGGCTTTACCGGCCAGTGAGTGCCACAGTTGAATAAATTTAGGCCAAAACTCTACGATTAACGCAATAATGGTTAATAAACTTGCAAGTGCTGCAGATTGCAGTAAGAGCAGGCTAATAAGGGCAAGTAAGTACAGCTTTTGGGCTGTACTTAAATTAAACCAGATACTTTGTATGCGTTTTATTAGACGTGCTTTATGAGGCTTAAAGTTTGCGTTATGTTGCTTTAACTGCCTGTTTGCACGCCATTTTGCTACTTTAAAGTATCGTAACATTCCTTGTCCTTTATTGTTTAAAGTAGAGCTTTTAAATAATGCCCGGTATGTGAACGCTCACATTCTGCGACGTCTTCAGGTGTACCTGCAATTAATATTTCACCGCCGCCAGCACCGCCTTCTGGGCCTAAATCAACAATCCAGTCTGCGGTTTTTATCACATCAAGGTTGTGCTCAATCACCACGATGGTATTACCGTGGTCACGTAAGCGATGCAGTACAACTAATAGCTGCTCGATGTCAGCAAAGTGCAGGCCTGTAGTCGGTTCATCAAGAATATACAGGGTTTTACCGGTATCGCGCTTAGACAGCTCACGAGCCAGTTTAACACGCTGTGCTTCACCACCTGAGAGTGTTGTAGCGGCTTGGCCTAGACGAATATAAGAGAGTCCTACATCCATTAAGGTTTTTAGCTTGCGTGCAATTGCTGGGATTTTATCAAAATAGTCGTGGGCATCTTCAACCGTCATTTCGAGCACTTGGTGAATGTTTTTACCTTTGTACTGTACTTCTAAGGTTTCACGGTTATAGCGCTGACCTTTACATACATCACAGGGTACATAAACATCAGGTAAAAAGTGCATTTCTACTTTGATAACGCCATCACCTTGGCAGGCTTCACAGCGGCCACCTTTAACATTAAAGCTAAAGCGGCCAACTTTATAGCCCCGAGATCGAGCTTCTTGAGTACCGGCAAATAGCTCACGAATACCGGTAAATATACCGGTATAGGTCGCAGGGTTTGAACGTGGTGTGCGGCCAATGGGACTTTGATCAATATCGATTACTTTGTCAAAGTGCTCAAGTCCTTTAATTTCTTTATAAGGAGCGGCTTCTGCGGTGGTTGCACCATTTAGCTCGGTGTGTGCTAATTTGAATAAGGTATCGTTAATGAGGGTTGACTTACCTGAGCCAGACACCCCGGTTATACAGGTCATCAAACCAAATGGAATGTGTAAGTCGACATTTTTTAGGTTGTTACCTGTAGCGCCAAATAACTCAAGCCATTTATCATTGATCAGATGGCGCTCTTTAGGTACTTCAATTTTACGTTTACCAGATAAAAACTGCCCTGTGACAGATTTTTCGCTGGCTAAAATGTCATCACGCGTCCCCTCTGCAATGACATAACCACCGTGCACACCAGCACCTGGGCCAATATCAATGATATGGTCGGCGGCGCGGATTGCGTCTTCATCGTGCTCAACCACGATAACGGTATTGCCTAAATCACGTAGATGAATCAGTGTTTGTAATAAGCGGTCGTTATCACGTTGGTGAAGGCCAATAGATGGCTCATCAAGCACGTACATAACACCAACCAAGCCTGCGCCAATTTGGCTCGCTAGGCGAATACGCTGGGCTTCACCGCCAGAGAGGGTGTCAGCGCTGCGCTCTAATGATAGATAATTCAAACCAACGTTAATCAAAAATGATAAACGATCGCGAATTTCTTTTAGTATTTTTTCTGCTATTTGGCCACGTTGCCCAGTTAAAGTGAGGCCTTCAAAAAAGTCCATCGCTTCGCCAATACTCATTGACGTAATATCTGGTAAGTTTGTTTGGCCGATAAACACACTACGCGCTTCTTGGCGTAATCGTGAGCCTTTACAGCTAGGACAAGCTTGGCTAGTTTGGTATTTTGCCAGTTCTTCACGCACTGAATTAGATTCAGTTTCGCGGTAACGGCGATTCATATTATTGAGCACACCTTCAAACTCGTGGTTACGAGTAATTAAGTCGCCTCGGTCATTGCGGTAATTAAAGGCAATTTTAGTACTGCCAGAGCCTTCTAAAATAACTTTTTTAGCGTCGTTACTGAGCTCTTGAAAGGGCACTTCTAAATCAAATTTATAATGCTCGGCAACGGCTTGTAGCATTTGGAAATAGTAAAAGCTGCGCTTGTCCCAGCCTTTAATAGCACCACCGGATAAACTAAGCTCTGGGTTTTGAATAACGCGGTTTGGGTCAAAATACTGCCTAACACCTAAACCATCACAGCTTTGACATGCGCCTGCTGGGTTATTGAATGAGAACAAACGAGGCTCAAGCTCGGTCATGGCATAGCCACACGTCGGGCAGGCAAAGTTTGCTGATAGCAATAACTCTTCGCTGCCGTCATTATCCATTGAAGCAATTGTTGCAACACCTGACGACAACTCAAGCGCTGTTTCAAATGATTCAGCTAAGCGTTGTTGTATGCCATCTTTGACTTTAAAACGGTCGACCACAACTTCAATAGTATGTTTTTTATGTAACTCTAAAGTCGGTGGATCAGATAAGTCACACACTTCACCATCAATACGGGCACGAATATAACCCTGACTTGCTAACTGCTCGAGTAACTTTACATGTTCGCCTTTACGTTCTTTGACTACCGGTGCAAGCATCATCAGCTTGCTGCCTTCTTCAAAGGCCAAAACGGTATCAACCATTTGGCTCACAGTTTGCGCTGCAAGCGGTAAGTCATGGGTAGGGCAACGGGGCTCACCAACACGAGCAAATAATAAACGCAGGTAATCGTAAATTTCGGTAATGGTACCTACAGTAGAGCGAGGATTATGTGAGGTAGATTTTTGCTCTATGGAGATTGCAGGGGAAAGACCTTCAATGTGATCAACATCGGGTTTTTCCATTAATGATAAAAACTGTCGGGCGTAAGCAGATAAAGATTCTACATACCGACGTTGCCCTTCTGCATATAAGGTATCAAATGCTAAAGACGATTTACCTGAACCAGATAGGCCTGTGATAACAATTAATTTATCACGGGGAATGGTTAGGCTGATGTCTTTTAAATTGTGCGTGCGGGCGCCTCGGACTTCAATGTTTTCCATGCTATCTCGTTTCATTACCAAATGTATTTACTGAGTATCTCATAATACGCAACAAGATTAATCCTTGATCAATGAAAAAATCATCGCTTTAGGACGATTATTTCTTATTAAGCTTGTGGTAGAATCCCTGCTCGAATTTTAATAGACAGCAAGAACACGCGAATCATGACAGCTTCTTCACTCAACTCTCGAGAAAAACGCGCCGCAGTATCACTGGCCAGCGTGTTTGCATTTCGTATGCTTGGCCTTTTTATGCTGATGCCGGTACTTGCTATTTATGGGCAAGAGCTTTCAGGCTTTTCACCACTGTGGATAGGTATCGCGATTGGTGCTTATGGTTTAACGCAAGCTGTATTGCAAATTCCTATGGGCTGGTTGTCAGATAAAATAGGCCGCAAAAAGGTTATTATTGGTGGTTTGAGTGTATTTGCTTTAGGCTCGGTGATTGCTGCCACGGCAGATTCAATGCAAATGGTCACGCTAGGCCGTGCTTTACAAGGTATGGGAGCGATAGCCAGTTCTTTACTTGCTTTTGCTTCTGACTTGAGCCGTGATGAACAAAGACCTAAAGTGATGGCTGTGATTGGTATGAGTATCGGCATGAGCTTTGCGCTTGCTATGTTACTTGGACCGATGGTTGCCGCTTCTTGGGGTATTGCGGGAATTTTTTGGTTAACAGCTGCATTGGCAATTGTAGGTATTTTTATTGTACTATTTTTGGTGCCTAAAGCCGTTAATAAAGCCCCTAAAGGCGATACATTAGCAAGCTTTACCGATATTAAAAAATTGGTGAAGCACCCACAGCTTGCACGTTTAGATTTAGGTGTGATGTTACTACACTTAACGCTGACCACTATTTTTGTTGCATTACCTGGACAACTCATCGCCAAAGGCTTGGTCGCAGAGGCACATTGGCAAGTGTATATTCCAGTATTAATATTAGCGTTTTTATTGATGGCACCAGTTATGATTATCGCCATTCGTAAAGAAAAAGAAAAACACGCTTTTCTTGGCTCAATTGCTGTATTAGCGCTGAGCATGATAGCACTGGCAGCTGGTGTCGATTCTGTGATCGGTATGGCGCTTTGTATGCTTGCATATTTTGTTGCTTTTAACTTTTTAGAAGCCACAATGCCAGCGCTTGTCTCACGCTTAGCACCAGCTAATCAAAAAGGTTCAGCGATGGGAGTTTTTTCATCGGGGCAATTTTTTGGTGCATTTTTAGGTGGTATTTTAGGGGGTTACGTTGCGCAATCAACAACCCCGCAAGCAGTGTTTGCCGCAGCCGCACTTGTTGGGGTAATATGGCTTATCCTTGCGTGGCAAATGCAAGTCCCGCCTAGAAGTAAAATGATTAGCTTAATGACAGAATTAAGTTCAGAGCAGCAAGCACAAGCGCTTGCCTCTAAATTGGTTGCTTTACCAGGTGTATTAGAAGCAACTGTAGTATGCGAAGAAAATCGCAGCTATTTAAAGATTAATGATAAAGAATTTGACCTAGACCAAGCCCGTAAAGTGGCTGGTTTGAGCTAACGTAAATAGGAGAAAGGTCCATGGCACGCGGTGTTAATAAAGTAATCTTGGTTGGTAATTTAGGTCAAGATCCAGAAGTACGTTATATGCCTAATGGCAATGGCGTAGCAAACATTACTTTAGCTACTTCAGATAGCTACAAAGATAAAAACACCGGCCAAATGGTCGATAAAACTGAATGGCATCGCGTGGTGTTTTTTGGCAAATTAGCTGAAATCGTGGGTGAATACTGCCGTAAAGGTTCACAAATTTACGTAGAAGGTAAACTGCAAACACGTAAATGGACTGATCAACAAGGCCAAGAAAAATACACCACAGAAATAGTTGTAGATGGCTTTACTGGCCAAATGCAAATGTTGGGTGCTCGTGGTGGCGACCAACAAGGTGGTGGCTACCAAGGCGGTCAACAATCTCAAGGTGGTCAATCACAAGGCGGTTACGGCCAGCAGCAAAACGCACCACAACAAGGTGGCGGTTACGGTCAACAGCAAAGTGCACCGCAACAAAGTGGTGGTTACGGCCAACAGCAGAGTGCACCACAGCAAGCACCAGCTGCACGCCAGCAACCTGCAGCTGCACCGCAGCAGAATAACCAATACCAATCAGGCGGCGGTTATAACCAGCAGCAAAGCAGCAATACCAATGCACCGCAACAAGGTGGTTTTGCTCCTAAGCCGCAAAATGCCCCACAAGGCGGCGCATCAAATCCAATGGAACCACCAATTGACTTTGATGACGATATCCCGTTTTAAATGATAGTTTATTTAAAAATATTGATTAACATTCAAAGGCCGCTTTTTAGCGGCCTTTTTGATTCTAAATATTAAATAACCAGATCTCAGGTTAAATACTCTATTTGCTTGTGCTCGTTACTTCTATTTTTAAACGCGATTATGGAGGGGCACTTGCCCTACCTGTATCAAATAAGTTTGACTTGGAAAACTTTACATGTAAAATTCCATATATTCAGTATTTCATATGTACGGATCGCTAGGAGTCAACACCAATGACACAAAAAATTGAACTACCAAATATCGATAAAGAGCAAAGTAAAGTACCAAGTGTTGCTGACTTTAACGTTAACCTTTCAGCACATAAACCAAAGATTTTGTTGCTGTATGGGTCTTTAAGAGAGCGCTCATACAGTAAGTTAGTTATTGAAGAGAGTGCGCGACTACTTACGCATTTTGGCGCCGAAGTTAAAATCTTTGATCCACAAGGCTTACCGCAAACCGACAGTGAGGATGAGTCACATCCTAAAGTGCAAGAGCTACGAGAATTAATGCTTTGGTCTGAAGGGCAAGTGTGGTGCTCGCCTGAGCGTCATGGTTCTATGACAAGCGTATTTAAAAATCAAATCGATTGGGTACCATTAAGCTTAGGCGGTGTTAGACCTACGCAAGGAAAAACATTAGCTGTGCTTCAGGTATGTGGTGGCTCTCAGTCTTTTAATGTTGTAAATCAATTGCGTGTCTTAGGCCGTTGGATGCGTATGGTCACTATTCCTAACCAATCATCTGTGCCAAAAGCATATTTAGAGTTTGACGATAATGGCCGTATGAAGCCGTCTTCTTTTTACAATCGCATTGTTGATGTGATGGAAGAGTTAATGAAGTTCACTTTGTTACTACGGGATCAGAAAGACTACTTTGTTGATAGATACTCTGAACGAGTTGAATCAGCTGAGCAAGTAAGTGAACGTGTGAACCAACGTTCTATTTAAATTGATCAGGAGTTGAGCATGGTTGTTATTCATCATAATCCGGATTGTGGCACGTCGAGGAATGTATTACAGCTTATTAAGGCGTCAGGGTATGAACCTATTGTAATAGAGTATTTAAAATCCGGCTGGACCAAGTCACAGCTTCTCGCCTTATTTGCTGCGGCAAATTTAACCCCAAAGACAGCGCTTAGAGTTACTATACCCAAGCCACCTCAAGATGCGAGTTTCAGTTGGAATTAAAAGCGATTTAGGCAAGGCATTGATTGAAAATAATGGTGTTCCCTTGTTAAAATCAATAACGCAGTATAAATCGCTTTTAAACTAACCCGTTGGGCGTTTCACAGGCACTTACTCTCATCGTTGTTACTTCTTAAAAGGGACTGCCATTCTTGCAAAGTAACGCCTTGATATTAAGCCCCTGTGAAACGCTGAATTCTGCATCTTGAGGTGGTTTGGGTATAAATCACCGGCCAAAGAGTTGGGGTTATTAAATGAAAATGTATCTGATGAACAAATTTTTGAAGCAATGCTGAAGTACCCTGTTTTAGTCAATAGACCCATTGTGTGTACAGCTAAGGGGATTAAATTAGCGCGTCCGAGTGAAACGGTATTAACACTATTAGATAAATGGCCGTTAGGCCCGTTTCATAAAGAAGATGGTGAGATGATTTTAGATGAAAATGGCCATCTTATTGGGGATCGATAGCCAGTCGTTAATTTATCTGAAAATGTGGCCAAGAAATTAAAAATTTTATTGTGGCTTAGGTAATTAAAAATACGTTAGTTTTATTGATAATCGTTATCGGTAATATTTAAAGTGAGCGCTAAGCCTTGTGTTTATTGGGATCTTGAACAACACTTTACCTATTCTAACTAACTCTGTGCGTGCTATGGCAATTAAATCAAAGAATGTGCGTATGCATATGCTGAGTGTTTATATTGGTGCTTGTCTATTGCTGCTTGGTATCTTTAATTTATTATTAGGTGAGGTGCTGCATCAAAAAGTTCACGTTACAGGTACTGAGCTGGCTCAACAAATTTACAATCTCAAGTTAGATTTAATTGTTGATAGAGAGGTTATTTCTGCTCTGGTAAGTGCGCGTGGTTTTATGTTAGAGCCAGATGAAGCTCCCACTCATTTCTCAGCTTTGATGAACAAAGAAAGTGAAGTCTTTAATTATAAATCAACCAGTCTAAAGCTTTATCATTGGCCTTCTTGGGTGGTTGAAAGCTATTTATTTATTTTACTAAACCTTGTTGTTATAGGTGCAGCTGTATGGGGGTACCGTTGGTGGGCTTTATTAGTGAAGCGCTACGAAAAAGGTGCTTTTAAGAACCCTAAACAAGAACACATGTATCAGCCTTTAATTACTCATAACTCACATATACAGAGTAAGGTGCCAGCAGACAATACGGCTGTAACACAAAATGCTAAAGAAGATGCAATGAGCAAGTTGTATTGCTTGCATCAAAATAAACAGAACTTTTTTGCTTTATTTTATTGGTCATATCCTTTCCCTGAAAGTATTGATTTAGAAAGTCATTTCAAGCTGGTTATAGCTAAGGGGTTTGTTGAGTTACCACAAGTGTCGGTAAAGTTACTTGCCTCTGGAGGACTAGCAATCACTTTATATGGGGTATCACAAACAGAGATCGACAAGTATACACATCAGCTCCATCAAACTATTTATCAGGCATCGTTAGTTTACCGTGGAGATTTGTCGCGCAAAGATATTAAAGTCGGCGTTTGTAATTATCGTACAGGTGCTGATCAAACTGTCGTTTATCAACTAACAAAATCGGCCCTTGAGCAAGCTAAGCAAAGCCCATGGCAGCATGTGCATAGAGTGCCGTTTAATCATACGTCTGCTGAGGTATTAAAACATAGTGATGAGGAGCTACCTGAGTACATCAGCAAAAAAAAGTTTATGTTATTTTTTCAGCCATTATTTGAGCTTGATTCTGGCGAGATGCTACAACATGAAGCGTTAATTCGTATTCGACATAAATCGTTAGGTTTGTTATCAGCGAAGCAATTTATTCCTCATCTTAAAACTGATAGTGAAGTAATGCAGTTAGATATTGCGGTGATTGAACATGTAATGGCTTTATTAAAAAGTGAGCCTAGTAGTTTGGCTGTGAGTATCAATTTGCATACTTTTAATTGGTATAGTGTAAACTTTTGGCTGTGGTTTAAAGATAAAGTAGGGACATTTAGTGGGGCTGATAAACTGCAGTTTGAAATATCTGCTGATGATTTTTATGCACAGCAACATAAATTAGCTTTGGCTATTAGTCAGATCAAAGCAATTAATGGGGCTGTGGTAGTTGATAATGTGGTGAGCCTTGATAAGTTAGCTTTTCTGGCTGAGTTTAAGCTCGTAAAAGGAATAAAACTTGGTTATGAGGTAATTCATGGTATTGATAAGAGCCTGAAGCAACAAAAAGTTGTACGTCAAATTGTCATAAAGAGTGGTAAGTTGAATCTACCGGTATTTGGAGTCGGAGTCGAAACCCAGCAAGAGCTCAAAACGTTACAAAAGTTAGGCATCACTGCTGCTCAAGGGTTTTATTTTACCGAACCACTGCAAGAATTTACGCAGGTAACATCTTAAACTAAATAACCTGAACTCTGGTTAAGAGATGTACTAATGTATTGATATTAAATCACAAATATATTTATTAGTCTCCAGCCGGAGACTTTTAGCGATAACAAGGCGAATTTACGCGTCAATAGCTAGCCTATTGCAAGTAAATTCAACGCAGTTTGCGTTGAAAGTAGCCGCTGGAGATAGATTTATTATCCAGAGTTCAGGTTAATTGTCGATAACGTAATCCATCTAATCCCTGTAATCCACCTGTGTGAATTGCCGTGATTTTACTTCCAGCAGGAAAATAATCAGCGTTGATTAACTGCCATAATGCAAACATCATTTTACCAGAATAGATAGGCTCTAATGGGAGTTGATGTTGAACTTGCATTGTTTGACAAAAGTGCCAAAGCTCTGGGGAGAACTTACCGTAGCCACCACCGTGATGATCACATAATAAATGCCAGTTACTTTGTGTACGAGCGCGCATACTCAATGCTTTAATCTCGTCAACGAGGTAACCCGCTTGCTTTAAGACGGCAATACCGATTACTTTAGTTTGTGGGGTAGCGCCCTCAATCAGCCCTGCTAATGTGCCGCCACTGCCTGTTGGGCAAATAATATAATCAGACTCAGGTAATGATTGGGCAAGTTCTTTACAGCCTTGTAAAGCAGCATGGTTTGTTCCGCCCTCTGGCAATAGGTAGGCATTTGGAAAGCGTTGCTGTAATTGTGCTAAATACTCTTCATTGTGGCGTTTTTTATATTCAATGCGGGTAATCGGATGTAGCTGCATACCACACTGCTTAGCAAACTTAATAGTGGGGTTGCTTGTATCAAGCTCAGGCCCGCGAATAATGCCGTGGGATTTAAAGTTAAAGTGTTTTCCGGCTGCTGCACAGGCATGTATGTGATTTGAAAAAGCCCCGCCAAACGTCACTAACTCCTGCTTTTTTTGTGCTTGCATCTCAACTAAGTTGTACTTGAGCTTTCGCCACTTATTACCACTAATGAGTGGGTGTAGCAGATCGTCACGCTTTATGCGTAACGAAATATTTCTTTTTTTTAACTCGAAGCTATCTATTTGTTGTATAGGACTATTTTCATCAATATTGAGGCTGATATGCATAAAGTACCTTTTTTCCTTAGATTGAAACTTGCAGGCTCGTAAAAATATACGATACTTTAAAAATCAACAGTTAATATAAGTAGCTATATGAAAAAGAAGATTTTTTCATTGTTTCCTTGGTTGCAACAAGGGTTAGATCCGAATTGTGTAATAGGGATAGCTACATATGCAAAAACAGTAAATGCTGTCAGCTTAAAGCGCTCGCAGGGGCATTGGCAAATAGATAAAACTCACAGTGTTGCAGTTACAAAGCCAGGGGATTATACAAAAGCAATTACAGATTGTACAAACGAAGTGAGTAAACTCAGTTGCGCCATTAATTTAGTGATACCTCACCACTATTATCAAATTGTACAAATGGAAAAACCGAACCTAACAGATGACGAAATTGTGCAATCGTTACCATGGACAGCTAAAGACGTTGTGAATATTGCGCCCGAGAATATCATCGCTGATTTTATTGATTACCCCATCTCATTACCAATGCAAGCACGTAAGATGAATGTGTTTATTACTGATAAAACACAGATACAGCCGTTTATTAACAGCTTCGCAGATACTAATGCAGTGTTACGCTCAATGACGTCAGAAGAAATGGTATTACTCACTTTATTTGGCAAAGATAAAGATGCACATATGTTGGTGGTACAGCATGCTGAGCATGAGCCGAGAATATTGATTATCTGTGACGGTAAACTTGTCTTAGCGAGACGATTAAATGGCTTTGTCGGTATAACAGAAAAAGATCAAAATAGTGCCTTTATTGACGCTTTAGGTTTAGAGATACAACGTTCGATGGACTTTTTCGAAAGTCAGCTCAAGCAGCCTCCTATTCGCAGTATTCAGCTGCAATGCGACGATTTATCTTCTTTAACACTTAGAGCTGAGCTTGCCGAGCTGTTACAAGTTAAGGTTATTGATTTTAAACCAAACCTTGCCTTATCAGAGGGTTTAAATAGTCAGTTTTTCTATGCCTTAGCTGCAGCTATATCTATGGCTGAAAGTAAAGAGCCGCGCAATGAAGAATAGAATCAATTTTTACCAAAAATCATTACGTCCTCGTCGTGACTTAATGCCATTACAAAGTGTATTAGCCTTGTGGGCCATCGCATTATTTGTGATAGCCATTAGTTGGGGTGGGTTTGCATTATCAGTTCACTTTAACCAAATAGAGGCCCAGCAAAGTGAATTAACATTAAATGAAATTAGTAACCAGCTACAAGCTGTGAAAGCTAAATTAGATGAAAAACAAAATAAGGATCAGTTTGTTAAGCAGTTAAAAATGATTGAGCAAGAGATTGCTCATAAACAACAAGTATTTGGTTATTTGGAGGCTGCACAAACCTTATCTAGTATGGACTATAGCCAAATAATGCTTGATTTAGCGCGTTATCATGTGGCGGATATGTGGTTAACTCACGTAACGTTTTCTGAGCAAGCAGTGACTTTAAAAGGGCAATCAAGTCAATCGGCTCAGTTACCTGTTTGGCTAAGTAGTTTAAAGCAATCGAAGTACTTCGCAGGTAAGGAGTTCTCAGTTTTAGAGTTTGAAGATAAAGACGGCTTAAGTGAATTTAATGTGGCCACTGAGGTTGCCGCTAAGGAGGAGCAGCCATGAAAACTGAAAACTCCTCTTCTCGTAATTGGCCGTTATGGGTGAAGTATCAAACACGTTTTGCTGTACTGCAAATAAGAGAAAAGCTGGCTATTTTATTTGCAGGGTTATTTATTATTTTATATTTAGGCTATCTTTTTATTGTTGAGCCGATACAAATTCAAGCAAATAAACAGCACCAAGCTAACACTCAAGCACAACAAAAAATAACTCAAAATAGAACACAATTAGCGATGTTGGAGCAAGCTCTAAGTAATGATTACACAAAAGAATTACGCTCACAAATAGTACAAGCCAAGAGTGAACTTGCACTTACAGATGAAAAGTTGAGCCAATTTAGCAAAGGCTTTGTCAGCGCTGAACGGGTTCCTAGTATGTTGCAGCAGCTATTAAAAGAAAGTACCGAGGTTAAGGTTGTTAGTTTTAAAGTGTTAGAGCCTAAAGCTGTTGATGTTACCAAAGTTGGTGCAAACGAAGCTAAAACACTGTTTTTTGAACATCAAATGGTGCTCACATTACAGGGACAGTATTTTAACTTGCAACAATATTTAGCATCGCTAAAACAAAGTAAAGAAAAACTCTTAATCCAGCGCTTTGACTATCAAGTAGAGGATTATCCTCGGGCGCAATTAATCATACATATAGCAACGGTGAGCGCGAATGAAAAATTTATTGCTCTTTAGTGTGCTTGGGTTATTTGTTTGCTCAGCAGACGTGGTTGCGCAGCAGTTGGCCGATCCAACTAGGCCACAAAATTTGCTCGCTACTAGCGTAGTTAAAAATCAGCAAAGTAGCCTCAAGCTGCAATCAATAATTAAAAGGTCAGGCCGCTATAAAGCGATTATTTCAGGACAGATTTATACCGTAGGCGATCAAATAAATGACTATAAAGTGCTAACCATAAGCTCTAAGCAAGTTGTGTTAGCGAATGACAATAAGCAAATAAAATTAGATTTATATGATTATGAAATTAAAAATTAAATTACCTAGTCAGCTGACTATTTTATTGCTGTTACCTATCTATCTTGGTGGTTGCCATAGTTTTGCTCCAGGTAAAGAAATAAAGCCTCATATAGAGCAAGAGCTCACCGCTCAGCCTGAGCAGCAAACTACAGTAGCCCCACTGACAGTGCCAGATGAAGTTACACAAAGCTTATTGTCGTCATTTGATAGCGAACAAAGCCTTAATACAGAGCTGGCAGTTAAGCGTTTTGAAGTGGCTGCAAATGAAGTTGAAGTACGCGCTTTTTTTGCTGGTTTAACTGACGATACGCCATACAGTGTCGCTATACACCCAGAGGTAGCTGGCAGCATTAGTCTTACATTAAAAAATGTTACTTTTGATGAGGTAATAAATGTAATCAAACGTATGTATCCGCTTGATATTGTTCACGAAGGGCGAGTTGTTCAGGTGTTACCTGCAAAAATGCGCACTGAAACAATACCCGTTAACTATTTAATGATGAAGCGCAGTGGTCAGTCTACGGTGAGTGTTGTAGCGGGCGGCGTAAGCCAAATGGCTGATAATAATAGCTCAAGCCAAAGCAGTGCTTCAAATAATTACAGTAATAACAATCAGCAAGATGGAGAGTTTGGTAATAATCAAAATATTGAACTTAACGGTTCGCGGATTCAAACCACTAACAGTAATGATTTTTGGAAAGATCTAGAGCTGGCTTTAAAATCTCTTATTGGCAGCGGTGATGGTCGTTATGTTATTGCCAGCCCACAAGCAAGCTTAGTAACGGTTAATGCATTACCAAGTGAAATAATGCAGCTAAAGGACTTTTTAAGGCAAACCCAAGAAAACTTACAACGGCAAGTTATTTTAGAAGCCAAAATAGTCGAAGTCACGCTTAAAGATGAATATCAGCAAGGTGTTAATTGGAACGAAATAGCGGGTTCAATTGGCAGTACAAGCCTGTCGTTTGCGACCACAGCAGCTGGGCAAATTAGTAATAGTATTACTGCCGCTTTAGGTGGTGTCTCAAACTTAGTCATTAATAACGCAGACTTTACAGGGGTGATTAGCTTATTAGAAACTCAGGGCGATGTGCAGATGCTCTCAAACCCTCGAGTGACTGCAACTAACAACCAAAAAGCGGTCATTAAAGTAGGTCAAGATGAGTACTTTGTTACCAATGTGTCAAGTACCACAGTGACAGGGAATGCAACCACAACAACCCCTGAAATTGACCTAACCCCTTTCTTTTCAGGGATTGCGCTTGATGTAACCCCACAAATAGATAAATACGGTTCGGTGATCTTACATGTTCACCCCTCAGTCACTCAAACTGAAGAGCAGCAAAAGGTTATTACTCTTAATAATGATGAGTTTATTTTACCGTTAGCACAAAGCAACATTAGGGAATCAGACACGGTAATTCGTGCTCAAAGCGGTGAAATAGTTGTGATTGGTGGCTTGATGCAGACGATAACCACCGATGAAGAGTCTAAAACGCCAGTATTAGGTGATATTCCCTTATTTGGTAATTTATTTAAAAGTATTAGTAAACGCCAAGAAAAGAAAGAGCTCGTTATATTGCTAAAGCCAACGGTTGTAATGCCAGATACTTGGAAAAAACAACAAACACGCAGCCGCCAATTACTTAATACTTGGTATGAGAACTAGCTATGTATTTGAGCTTCTTTAATTTAAGTGAAATGCCTTTCACCTTAACCCCTAACACCGAGTTTTTTTGTGCGCTTGCGCCGCACAATGAAGCCATGCAGGTGCTTATTACTGCACTTGAAATGGGAGAGGGATTTATTAAGGTAACTGGAGAGGTCGGCACTGGTAAAACTTTATTGTGCCGTAAATTACTTAATCAAATAGAGCGCGATTACACAGTTGCCTATTTACCTAACTCATATTTAAGCCCGGATGAGCTACGCTGGGCGCTTGCTGTAGAGCTTGGTATGGACGTTGATAAACAGTTAGATCAGCAAGCGCTTAGCCAGCTGATAAATCATCATTTATTAGCACTACAAAAAGAAGGCAAAAAAGTTGTTTTACTGATAGATGAAGCGCAAAGCCTAAGTTGGGATGCTCTTGAAGCGCTTCGTCTATTTACCAATATTGAAACTGAAAGCGAAAAGCTGATTCAAGTGGTGCTATTTGGTCAGCCTGAATTAGACGAAAAGCTAGCGCATACACGGGTTCGCCAATTACGTCAGCGTATTAGCTTCTCTTACCAGCTAAGGCCAATGACCACTGGCGAAGTCATTTATTATATTAATCATCGGTTACAAATTGCGGGCTTTAAAGGTGCACCGCTATTTACCAAGCAATTAGGCTTAAAAATAGCACAAGCAAGTCGTGGTATTCCTCGGTTAGTAAATATCTTATGTCATAAAACCTTGCTGCAAGCTTACGGTGAAGGGCTCACAGAAGTAAGTAGTCGACACATAAAGCTTGCGGTAAAAGACACTGAAGATTGCACCGTGAATAATTATATCAATGGTTGGAATGTTGCTGTGGTGAGTATTTCGGCGCTTGCCATAATGATGATTTGGGCTTGGAGGCAATGGCTATGAGCGTCATTAATTCAATGCTTAAAAATATTGAACAACGACAGCCAACAACTTTGTTAAATGAGCAAGGTACTGTTGTAGTTGAACCTGTGTATGACTCACATGGCTTAATTAAAAAGCTACTAATAATCACCATTGCCTTGTTAGTGGTTGTATTGAGCTATATTTATTTACCTACAGCAAGTGATGATGCTGCCGCTCAATTACCAGAACGAATAGATGTAGTTACCAAAGCTCAAAGCTCAAAAGAGGCCGAGCAAAATAACACGCCAGTGTTAATCAATGCTCCTGTGGTGAGTAACTCTGATGTAATTAAACCAGTTGCTAAAGTAGAGCCCATTATTGAAGAAGTAGTGACGGTAAAAACTGACACTAAAGAGCCGGTTGTAGCTGAAAAACCTATGGTTGCAGCTGTCGCTATTGAGCCAAGTAAAGTACCTACCGCCAATAAAGAAAGTAGTTTTCAGGTTAAAAAGGTGACTCAGCAACGTACCGAGCAACAGCAAATTGCTGAGTTACTGCGTCAAGCTAAGCAAGCCCTTGAATTTGGTTTATATCAGGAAGGCATAGATGATTTAAGCCAAATTCTTAATCGAGATAAAGGGAATATAGCAGCAAGAAGTCTACTAGCAGCGACTTATTTTCAACAGCAAGATATTTTATCCGCGCAAAGTATTTTAGAGCATGGCATTGCGTTTGACTCGCAGGTACTCGAGTGGCGTGTACTGCTTAGTAAAATTTATATTACTCGTAAGCAATATTCAGTTGTACAACAATTATTAAGCGATGACTTCGATAGCCAGGGAGATTCGCAATATTGGGCGCTTAAAGGCACTGCTGCGCAGCAATTGGGGGATCATACACGTGCATTAGTTTGCTTTGAGCAACTAACACAACTACAACCTCAGCAAGGCAAATGGTGGCTAGCCATGGCAACCTCTAAAGATGCACAAGGAGATTACCTCTCGGCGAAACGCTATTACTTAGCTGCTATCGAAGTGGGTAACTTAAACCCCGCTGTGCTTAAGCATGCAGAGCAACGATTACAGGCCTTAGGAGGTGTGTCATGAGACCCAGTCTACGTCTAAGGTTAGGTGATTTATTAGTTGAAGAGCATATGATCACTGAAGCGCAATTAAGTGAAGCGCTAAACGTTCAGGCTGCAACTGGCCGTAAGCTCGGTGCGACGCTAATTGCCCTGGAATTTATTAGTGAGCCACAATTGCTAAGGTTTTTAGCTCAGCAGTTGAAAGTTCCCTTTTTAGATATTTCGCAACGTAAGATCTCGCCAGAAGTATCCAAATTGCTTTCTGAGGTAATGGCACGCCGTTATAGAGCGTTAGTTATAGAAGACAATGGTGACTCAGTCCTTGTGGGCATGAGTGATCCGGCCGATTTAAGAGGACTTGATCAACTCGCGCCAATTTTAGCACCTAAGCGAATTGATTTAGCCGTGGTGCAAGAAAGCCAGATCATGGCGGCTTTCGATAATGTGTATAGAAGAACTGAAGAAATAACCAGCTTTGCTGAGCAGCTGCATGAAGAGTATGAAGATGTAGAAGAATTTGACTTAAATTCGTTAGGTGATGAATCCTCTGATGCGACCGTAGTAAAGTTATTACAATCGATTTTTGAAGATGCGGTTCAGGTCAGAGCGTCAGATATACATATTGAACCAGATGAAGGCATGTTACGAATTCGTCAGCGTGTTGATGGGGTATTACAAGAGCATGTTCTCAATCAAGTTAAAATAGCATCAGCATTAGTTTTACGGCTTAAATTGATGTCTGGCTTAGATATTTCAGAAAAGCGCTTACCACAAGATGGCCGTTTTAATATTAAAGTGCACACTCATAGTATTGATGTTCGTTTGTCTACTATGCCGGTTCAATATGGCGAATCGGTTGTTATGCGGCTGCTTGATCAATCTGCCGGGTTATTGTCATTAGATGAAACCGGTATGCCAGCGACGCTGCTAAAGCGTTTTCGCTCAATATTAAAACGCCCTCATGGCATGATTTTGGTTACTGGGCCAACAGGATCCGGTAAAACAACTACTTTATATGGTGCATTGAGTGAGCTAAACCAGCCAGAAAATAAAATTATTACAGTAGAAGATCCGGTGGAGTACCGCATTGGTCGGATAAACCAAGTACAAATAAAAAATAAAATAGGGCTTAGTTTTGCCAGTATTTTAAGAACCGCACTACGCCAAGATCCTGACATTCTAATGGTGGGGGAAATGCGTGATAAAGAGACGGTTGATATAGGTTTACGAGGCGCGTTAACAGGGCATTTAGTTCTTTCAACTCTGCATACTAATGACGCAATAACCAGTGCTATGCGGTTAATTGATATGGGAGCACCTGCATATTTAGTTGCCAGCTCACTAAGGGCCATTATTGCTCAGCGTTTAGTTAGGCGGGTATGTCAAAACTGCAAGCATACATATACACCCGATGCTCAAGAGGCTAGTTGGTTAAAGTATTTAAATGTTGATGTAGACAATACTGAGTTTTTTTATGGCAAGGGGTGTACCGCGTGTAATCACTCTGGTTACAAAGGTCGGGTGGGTGTTTTTGAGTTACTCGAGATGGATGAGGCCATGATGGAGTGTCTTCGTCAAAATGATACTCAAGGTTTTGCTAGGGCGGCTAAAGATAACCCTTACTTTGCCCCGTTATCCACAATGGCTTTAGAGTATGCCAAGCAAGGGCTCACCACTTTAGATGAAGTATTTAAAGTGGCTGAATATATTCCTGAAATGGTAGGAGGTGATGATGCACCTTTATAACTATCAAGCTAAAGACCAAAAAGGGGTCTTGATTAAGGGGCAACTAGAAGCCGCCAGCCAAGCTGGAGTCGCTGATAGTTTATTGAGACGCCAGTTTATCCCTATATCTATTACGCAGATAGACCGAGAAGGTGACATCAGCTTACCGCTAGGCCAGCTATTTAAAGAGAAGATCGGCCTTGACGATATGATTATGTTTTCACGGCAAATGTATTCGTTGCTCAAAGCGGGTATACCGATTATTCGTGCCATGGTGGGGTTAGCTGATACCACACAAAATAAAGAGTTTAAGTTGGTTCTAAATGAGATTATTAAACAGTTAGAACAAGGACGAGATCTTTCCAGTGCGATGACCATGCACAACAAAGTATTTAGCAGATTAACTATCGCAATGGTATTGGTCGGTGAAGGCTCTGGGCGCTTAGAGGATGCTTTTCACCAGCTTGCTAGTTATTTTGAGAAAGAGCAAGAAACCCGCAAACGTATAAAAGCGGCAATGCGTTATCCCACTTTTGTTATTGCTGCATTATTAGTTGCTATGGTGATTTTAAATATATTTGTGATCCCAGTGTTTGCCACCATGTTTGCAAAATTTGATGCTGAGTTACCCTTAATGACCCAGATTTTGGTGGCAACAAGCTACTTCTTCGTTAATTACTGGTGGCTTTTATTACTAATATTGGTTGGCAGTGTGATCGCTTGGCGCCGATACCTAGCAACAGAAGTTGGTTTATATAATTGGGACCACTACAAATTAAAAATACTTATAGTGGGAAACATTATTCATCGCTCATTACTTGCAAGGTACAGCCAAAGTTTAGCTATGGTATTGCGCTCAGGGGTGCCGATGACAACGGGGTTATCTTTAACCGCAAAAGCCGTTGATAACACCTATATGGAACGTGCAATTTTAAATATTCGTCAAGATATTGAAAAGGGCGACAGCTTACTCAGAGCTTCTAAAAGCAGCGATTTATTCTCCCAGTTAGTGCTGCAAATGGTCGCTGTAGGTGAAGAAACAGGGCGAGTTGATGAGCTTTTACAAGAAGCCGCAGATTATTATGAGCGAGAAGTTGATTACGATTTACGCAGTTTAACCGCCAAAATAGAGCCTATTTTAACGGTGATAGTTGCCGTTATGGTGCTAATTCTCGCGCTCGGTATTTTTATGCCGATGTGGAACATGATGTCAGCAATCAAAGGTGGTTAACAATGATTGGTAAAACACACCATCAGGCAGGCTTTTCTCTTTTGGAACTTGTACTTGTGGTTATTTTACTGGCTATCGTAATGAGTATTGCTGTACCGCAGTTTTTAGATATTAAGGAGCGAGCTCACCGTTCAAATATTGATGCCGTTGCTGGTGGTTTTGCCAGTGCAGTAGGTTTAATTCGAGGACAGTGGGAACTGGACGCGAGGCCATCTGGAAGTGATGTTTCGCAGTTTGTTACGTATATAAATTATGGAGGTGTAGTTGTTGGTGTTGATGGTCGTTTTGGTACGCCAACGAGTGATGAAACAGAGCAAGAGAACACGCAGGCATTAGCGATGAGTAGTACCAAATGCCAACAGGTGTTGAATGTAATTTTACAAGATGCACCAAGAAGTACCCTAAGTAGTGACGCGTCAGTAGTTGAAGATACAATGTTTTTAGTGAGGTATAACGCAGATAAGCTGCAATGTATTTACTATTTAACTCATTCTTTAGATGCGAAAAATATTCCAACAGCTGGTGAGCCACACGTTGGCACCAGTGGATTTTCGTATTTTCCTGTAACAGGCAAAGTACAGATTTTTAAATCTTAAGTAATAACAAAGAGGCTTACTTATGAAAACGCAATCAATGAACAGTAACGTAGTGAATAAACAAGCAGGTTTTACTTTAGTAGAACTGATAATTGTAATCGTCATTTTAGGTATTTTGGCCGTTGTTGCGGCCCCCCGCTTTTTAAACCTTCAGGGAGATGCCAATGCATCAACACTCGAAGGGTTAGAAGGTTCGATCCGCAGCGGGATGAATATAGTCAATGGTAAATCTATAATTGCCAGTGATCATAAAAAAGACACAGCAGCAGTAGTTGTTGATAATGGTGGAAACGTCGCTACTGTATACGGCTACCCAGAAGCTTCTCTAGCTGCATTTGAAGCATTTTTAGATGTTGATTTTGAAGCGGATGATTCTGGCGACTTTAATTTGGATGACAGTGGAGATGGCGTTGTAATTATTTACCCTAATAGCTATGTGAGTTCTGATGATTGCCGTATTGAGTATACTCAAGCAAAAGATTCAAATGATGGAACACCACCAGTGAAAGTGGTACCACCTGTAGTGGATATAGTATTGACAGGTTGTTAATCCACAAACAATGAAATATACGTGTAAGCAACGATTGCGTGGCTTTACTTTGGTTGAATTGATTATCACCTTAGTTATTTTGGGTATCCTGTCGGTAACGGCAGGGCCCAAGTTTCTAGGGAGTTCAACGGAAGACGCTTATGCATATCGCGATCAAGTATTAGCAGTGCTAAGAACAATACAGTTACGAGCAATGCAAGATACTGGGCTTACGAGTTGTCATAAATTGTACATAACCGCAACCTTAATTGCAGGGCCGACACCGGATACCTGCACAGGTGGTGCTGATGTAAATAACCCAGATGATTTAGTGGTAATGATTAAAACTCAGCGCAGTGATTTTGTTTTTACTGCATTGGACGATCAAGGGGCCCAATTTACGCAGATCAATTTTGATCCTTTAGGTCGAAGCGATCAAAGTTGTGATGGCACTTGCCGCATAGATATATCGCTTGCCGGTGTGTGTATCAGTGGCGAAGGGCTTATATATGCGTGCCCATAATAATGGATTTACCTTAATTGAATTGATTATCAGCATTGTCATCTTTGCTATTGCATTGACTATTATAACTGGGTTAATAGCTCCACAAGCGAGACAAAGCGCAGACCCTATCTTACAGTTGCGGGCAAATGAGCTAGGACAATCATTAATGAATGAAATTATGGCTAAATCTTTTGATGAAAACAGTGAGCGAGCACCACCATTTAGGCGTTGCTCTGAAAGTTCATTAGCTGCTCCAGACTGCACAAGTCCTGCGAACCTAGGCTCAGAAACAGATGAAACACGCACCACTTATGATGATGTTGACGATTATATTGCACTGAGCAATCAGTCTATAACAAATAGTTTGGGTGAAGTACTTAGCCAATATCAAGGTTTTAATGTGGTCGTTACAGTTACGTATGACAGTGACTTTAATAGTGCAACGGTAAACGATGGTGTACTTGCAAAGCGTGTCACGGTAATTGTAAGCAGCCCTAATGGTGAAGAATACGGATTTAGCGCATATAAGGGTAATTATTGATGAGTAAATACCTAAAGCAGTCGGCATTTACTTTAATAGAACTCCTACTTGTAATGGTTATTTTGGGAATTCTTGCTGTTACTTCTTTTGCTTTTATTAACTCAGGGTTTAATATTTACAGTCAGGGGGTAGAGCGCCAAGAAGCCGTTGCACAAGCACGTTTTATGTTAACGCGTTTAGCAAAAGAGCTGCGCCATGCGATGCCTAACTCTTTACGTTTAAGCTGTGAAAATAATTGTGGTTTGAGCCAATGCCTTGAGTTTACGCCCTTTCAATCGGCTACCCATTACACTGGTTACCTACCTAACACTGCTCCCTTTATTGTTACGGCAGTCGATTTTGAATTAAATGATTCAGCTCAACCAAGTATTGACGATTGGGCCAGTATTTATCCATTAGATCCGACAGAAGTCTACGACGTAAGTAATAATAAACGTCTGCAATTAACTAATTTCGTATCATCAGCAAGCAGTGAGTTAGATCAATGGCAATTTGATCAAGCATTTGCACAAGAGTCACCAGCAAAACGAATTTACTTACTGGCGACGCCTGTTAGCTTTTGTGTAGAAGGCACACAGTTATACCGTTATCAAGATTATGGCTTTCGCAACGCCCAACTAGATGCCGTTGAGTTGCAAAGCACCAGCGCAGTAAAACGGGATTTATTAGCGCTCCATATAGGTAATAGCCTAGCAAGTAATGCTTTTTTTAGATTAAGTGACACAGCATTAACTCGTAATGCCGTACTGAATATTCACGCGGTCATGGCGTTTAATGATAACGAAGCCATGATGTTTAATCATGAGGTGCATATTCCAAATGTACCTTAGTCCACGAGTTAAAAAAGCAGTAATTAATAAAGCATATCAAGGTGGGAACCTACTGATTGTCACTTTGGTGATCATCGTTGTACTGCTAGTACTTGGCTTAGCATTGGTTAGAATTTTATCGGCATCTTCGCAGCAAAATGTGATCGAGTATTATGGTTCGCGCGCCTATTTAGCAGCGCAAAGTGGGTTAGAAAGCGGGCTAACTGAAATATTTCCACTTAATAGTCCAGCGCTAAATTGCGCAGCAGTAACTACATCCCCTGTTTTTCAAACTCAGTATTTAGAAAACTGCACAGTAACAATAGCATGTCAGCAATACTTAAATGTACCCGATACCAGCAATAGTACGGGGGCGGTGAATATTTTTTATTTAAAAAGCAGTGCCACATGTTCACCAAGCAGTTGTGCTATCGGCGAGCCATGCCGTAAAGACTATTGGCAAACACAGCGGACAGTGAGTGTAGGAGCGAAGACGTTACCATGAGGTATACATTACTAATTTTCATCTCCATATTGCTTTTTAGTGCTACCAGCATTGCTGTAGTGCCTAAAATTGAAGGGCGTTTTATTGAGTTGCAAGATACCTATGTTTCGCCGATTTGGACCAAGATCAATTTTCAGCAACAATACGATACACCACCTGCGGTATTTATGTTGTCGACCAATCAAGGGGGAAACCCTGCGATTGTGCGCATTCGTAATGTAACGACAACAGGCTTCGAAGCGCTTCCTCTAGAGCCTACAGGGGAGGATGGTGAGCATATTACAATGGGGGCACATTATTTAGCGGTCGAATACGGTGTTCATGAGTTTCCTGATGGCACAATAATGGAGGTCGGCAGTACAGATATCCAATTAGAGATTCAATATGGTCCTAAATCTAACTACGTTTTGCCTAAAAGTTATCAGGCAATAAATTTTGATCACCCCTTTGCCGTTAGGCCGAACTTTTTTCACTCTCTACAAACTATTAATAGCTTGGACAGCAATCCACCTACAGATGCATTACGGCCATTTTTAACGATTGCAGTCGAAACCAACTCGTTAACAACGTCGGGGGTCAATATCGCTTTAGAAGCCTCTGAAACAAGTAGTGGCCTAATCAACAGTGAAAAAGTGGCTTACTTAGTTGTGGAACCTGGCAATAACCGTACATTTGTTGATGATAATCAGGTAGAAGTTTTATGGGAAAGCTTTTTTACTGGTTACAATGTTGATGGTTGGAGTAACGGTTGTAACTATTTTAATTTTTCAAATAATTTTGCTACCGCTCCATTGGTTGTAGCAAGTAAAAATAGCCGAGTGGGTGAGGATGGTGGTTGGCTACGAAGCTGTAATTTGACTCGCAAAAGATTAGGAATTGTGGTCGATGAAGACCGTGATGGAGATAATGAACGTAGTCATCCAAATGAAGAAGCATCTATTTTAGCCATGACCAGTACGTTTGTATCAAATGGCGATATTCTAAGCTGTGACACATTATTCCCCGGTGCGATTGCAACGTATAACAATGGCCAGATTCAGTTAGTCCAAGGAGTGACAGTCACCGATAATAACGCGAATGTGCTTACTACCACGAACTATATTTCAACGGCATTAACTAATATCCCTCTTTGTAATGGCCAGCCTTGCGCAGCTAAAGGTGAAAATGCGTTAACTGCAGGGCAAGCTTCGCAAGTACCAACAGTGGCCAATGATGGCTCATCGGGTAGTGCAATTCCTACAACACTCGGTGGTGACTACTTTTTTGATGAGTTACAAATGACCATGATTGCGCCTGAGTATAGAGTAACTGCACCCACACGTATTTTTTTACAAAATTCTACTACGTTACTGTCGACGTCATTTTTAACAGTGGCGAATACTAAAATTACAATAGAAAATGGGGCGTATTTAGCGATTTATGTAGATGGTGCGGTGTCGATTGGTGCCGCAGTCGATTTTTCAGCTTTTTTAGTCGCCACGGGAGAAGTTCGCATAGCGCAAGAGGTAAACTATACTGGCATGATCACCTCAGGCACTGAAATAATTGCAGAAGAAAGCTCATCATTTACTGGTACTACAGTGCCAAATAACATTCCTGGCTTTTGTGGTATTAATACGCCAGTTTTATTGGATCATTACCGATTATCAATGAGTGATAATAAAGGCCTTACCTGCGAAGCTAAAGAACTTACGCTGACTGCTTGTGCTAATGATGCATGCGATATAATTTATGATGAAGTATCCACTTTAGATTTATCACCAGATAATAATACTCAACAAAGCTGGGTGACGGGAGAAGTGATAACTTTTACTGGCATTACAGATTTACAGTTCGCTAAACGAACCACAGGGCAGGTGCAATTTGGCTATAACGTGGCAGATCCATCAGCGCCACTGCGTTGTTATATTGGCGGCACAAATGTTGGTTTAGGTGGCTGTAAGGTAACCTTTTCAGACGCTGGGTTTATTTTTAGTAATGAGACGAATAACAACACATCAATTTTGAATCAAATATCGGGTAAACCGTCAAATACCGGGTTCAATGCATCGCAACTAGCAATCCAAGCCGTGAAAACCAATACCACAACGGGCGTATGCGAAGCCGCTTTTCCTGCTGGTGGAGAAGTGGCTATAGATTTAGCCTATAGCTGCAGTGCAGGCTCTACGTGCACCAATAACCTTGCCCTAACAAATAACAGCACAACCCATAGCATAGGCCAAAGTTATCAAACAGTGCCTTTAAAGTTTGATAGTGACTCAAAAGCACCTATTGTTATTAACTATCCGGATGCTGGCAAACTGAGTTTAAATGCAAAATTAAATTTAGTGTTAGACCCATTAACTAACTTATCGGTGAATTTAACGGGTAGCTCAAATGAGTTTGTGGTTAAGCCATTTGGTTTAGCAATGAGCTTTGCTGATACCAGTGCCCAAGCTAATGATGCCAGCGGCAGTTTATTTAAACTAACCGGTGAGTCATTTTCTATAAAAATGAATGCGGTGCAGTGGCTTGATAACCAAGACATCAATAATGATGGCTACCCAGACGATTACAGTGCAATTTCAAGTAACCCAATCGCGAAGCACTTCATAGGTGAGCAACCTGATGTACAACCGAGCGTTTACTTGCCAACGGCAGGAGTGCTGGGAATATTACAAGAAGAAAACTTAGTTGCGTTTGCAGATACGGGTAGCTTCAGTGAATCGATATCGAGTTATAGCTACGATCAAGTCGGTATTATCGATTTAACCGCAGGGCTCAACGATGGCGATTATTTTGGTGCTGGCGATGTGCGAGGTGCGATTACTCGTGTTGGCCGCTTTGCGCCCTCGCAATATACAGTACAAAATATTCAAGCCAGTGCACAGTGCACCCGCTATGGCAGTAATGGCACTTATATGAATGAGCCATTTACTTTAGGGTTTACTGTTCAGGCGCTTAATCAAAATAATCAAGTGATGAAAAACTATATCGGCGGATTTATTAATTCAGCGGTAAGCATCAATGCAGAAAACAGTGAAGTAGGTAATTATATCTCGGGTAGTGGTTTAACCCCTAGACTACAAAATTTAGAGACTAGTCTATGGGGTAGTACGTCAGCCTTAGCAGGGCTTTTTACTATAAGTGATAACGATACTGTATTAGCGCGGCGCGGCTTTAATGATCCAGATGGCCCATTTGAAAGTGTAAATTTGATGACAACAGTGACAGGAATTGAAGGCGCAGTCTTACTCGGCGCTGATGATAACCCCACTTTAGCAACTGACTGTGCGCTAAGTAATAGCTGCAATAGCGTGGTACTTAATGATACGCCTATTAGTTTTCGCTTTGGCCGCTTAGTGCTGGGTGATAATGCAGGCTCTGATTTAGACAATTTACTGGTGCCTATGCAAGCGCAGTATTTTAATGGCAGTGAGTTTGTACTTGATACTAATAATAACTGCACGTCCTTTGAGCACCCACAAATAACACAAGTATCTCCTGCCACGCCTGAGCTCAGTTATATATATGGTAATGAGATAAGTGGTCAGCTGGAACAAGGAGTTTACCCAGCGAGTAATGGTATTTATGCAGAACCTAAAGGTTCGGGTATTTTTACCCTTGAGTACGACACAGAAAATTGGCTTGAGTGGGATTGGCAAGGTGATGCTAGCCAACTAAATCCACAAGGAATTTTACAATTTGGCCGTTTTAGAGGAAATGATCGTGTTATTTACTGGCGTGAGGTACGGTAATAGTTGTAAACTCAGATAATTTTTGAACAAAGCTTGTGTTTTGTGTTGCAAGTACATAGCATAAGAGTTTAATTATTAAAAAAATAAATAATGACCAAATAATTGCCGCTTTTTGGGAATGGAATATATGCGAATTGCTCCTTTATCTCTGTTAATTTCAGCAAGTTTGTTTGCATCAAGTGCATTTGCACAAGATACAGCAACGGTTTCTGGAATTGAATCTGAGATCAGTATTAAACAAGCTGAATACGATAACTCTACACAAATACTTGAAAAACATTTAAAAGAAGAAAGCCAGTTACAAAGCCAACTTGATTTATTACGTACACGTTCAACAGAGCTAGACAAAGAAAAAAACCAAGCTCTTGATGCGATGAACGAAATGTATCGTCGTTTAATCGATGACCCCACTATTGATATCAGTACTGCACAAGCACGGTATCAACAAGCTGTTGTGGATCATAAACAAAATAAAGATGATATCGCGATGCAGTTAGCGGCAATTGCATCTCATCGAAAAGACATTGAGCAAATTCGTGTAGCTAAACACACTCAGTTAAATACCTTAGAAAGCTTAAAAGAGCAGTTAACAACCGCTCGCGTAGAACGCTTGCGCAATGAGTTTACTCGTGAAGGCACGCTTGAAGTAAATCACACAATTAATTGTAAGCGTACAGAAACTCTTGCTGCCTGTGAGCAACGAGGGCAGCAAATGGGCTTGCAAAAAGCGACAAAACGCTTTGTAGACCAAATTTTTGCTAACTTAACTGAAGAGCGTCTCGTCGAGCCAAAGCGTAATATGGCTGGTGCTCAAGTTCAAATTTTAAGTAGCCATGTGGTAAACAGTGCATTTAGTGGCCAAGGTAACTATAACGTAAACCTAAGTGTAACAATGCGTGGCGATGTAAACAGCAGTCGCCTTTGTAACTTACTAAGTGTAGATAATCGTTACTGTTCAGAATATGGCACGCCGCTAAGTACTCCTTATCAAGCAAGTTACGGTACTACCTTCTCTGATAGTCAGTTAACATTCAGCGATAGCAGGGATAATAGCACAGTCGCTGTGTCGCGCATGAGTGAACAACCAGTACAAGACTATTCTGTTAAATCAACGGCAATGGTTAATCCATTAGTTGTTGATAACAATAAAAACAAAATGGTCGAATTAACACTGCGCTCAAACGTGTACGACGATGAAGTATTTATTGATGGTGTGAGCTTTGGAGCAACTCGCTTAGCGACAACCTTACCAAGTGGCATTCATGATATTGAAGTACGTAAACAAGGTTATCAACCTTACCGAGTGCGAATTGATTTACGAAAGGCACAGACTATCAACGCTAAGTTGGTAAAAAAGCCTGAGTCGATTGCTGCACCGACAAACACCCGAGAGCAAAGTATAAAGCCAGTTGGTAATGCATCTGGCGCCGCAGTTGTTGTTATTCCAGCTGGTACATTTGAAATGGGTGATATTAACGGTAATGGTCTTGCTAATGAGCGCCCTGTGGTTGAAAAAACCATTGCCAACTCGTTTGCAATGCAAAGTAAAGAGGTCACTGTTGGCGCATACCAACAATTTGTGACAAATACAGGTTATCAAACTGAAGCCGAGAAAAATCGTGGTTGTGCTTATTATTTAAATGGCGAGCCAGTGTGGGAAGCTAATTTAAATTGGCGTAACCCAGGATTTGAGCAAGGTAGTGATTTCCCCGCTGTATGTTTAACTTATAATGATGCCAAAGCGTATGCAGATTGGTTGTCAGGTCAAACAGGTCAGCGATATCGTTTACCCAATGAGGTTGAGTGGGAGTACGCCGCTCGTGCAGGGACCAAAACTGAATACCCTTGGGGCAATGAAATAGGTAAAAATTTAGCGAATTGTGGTTGGTGTGGTAGCGAGTGGTCAAATCAAAGCGCAGCCCCAACAGGTACATTTGCACCCAATGCGTTTGGGCTTTACGATACAGTAGGAAATGTATGGGAATGGACTCATAAATCGGCTGACCAGTCAGATGTTACTGTTCGAGGTGGTGCATGGAATTTTGCTCCTAGCTTAGCTCGCGCATCAACGCGTTTGATTTTAGCACCTGATTTCCGTGCAAACTACATAGGTTTTCGTTTAGTACGCGAACGATAAATATTTAAAAGGAAGCTTAGCTTCCTTTTTTAGCTAATTTACATAGGTAGTTGTGCTTTACATTGCTGATCTAGCTCAGCGTGATAAAGTGACAAGCAGCTAACATAAGAACGTTTTTCAAAGGTCATCCAGCCTCATGTTTAAGAAACTCCGTGGTATTTTTTCAAACGATCTATCGATCGACTTGGGTACAGCCAATACCCTAATTTATGTCAAAGATGAAGGCATAGTCCTTAATGAACCATCAGTAGTCGCAATTCGACAAGAGCGTGCTGGTGGCCCTAAAAGTGTCGCCTCTGTAGGCACCGAAGCTAAGCAAATGCTAGGTCGTACGCCAGGTAATATTAAAGCAATCAGGCCGATGAAAGATGGTGTAATTGCTGATTTTTACGTTACCGAAAAAATGCTTCAACACTTTATCAAACAAGTACATAACAATAACTTTATGCGTCCGAGCCCGCGTGTACTAATTTGTGTTCCATGTGGTGCAACACAAGTTGAAAAGCGTGCTATTCGTGAATCAGCCATGGGTGCCGGTGCGCGTGAGGTTTATCTAATTGAAGAGCCTATGGCCGCCGCTATTGGTGCGGGGTTACCGGTATCTGAAGCAACAGGCTCTATGGTTGTTGATATTGGTGGTGGTACAACTGAAGTGGCAATTATCTCACTTAACGGTGTTGTGTACTCTTCATCAGTACGTATTGGTGGTGATAAATTTGATGAAGCCATTATTAACTATGTTCGCCGTAATTTTGGTAGCTTAATTGGTGAAGCCACCGCTGAAAACATCAAGCATCAAATTGGCTCTGCATTTAAAACTGATGAACCTATTGAAATTGAAGTGCGTGGCCGTAACCTTGCTGAAGGTGTACCGCGTTCATTTACACTGAATTCTCATGAAATATTAGAAGCGTTACAAGAGCCATTAATGGGCATTGTGAGTGCGGTAATGGTTGCACTAGAGCAATCACCTCCAGAGCTTGCCTCAGACATCTCTGCTAAAGGTATGGTGCTAACAGGCGGCGGTGCGTTACTAAAAGATTTAGATCGCTTATTAATGGAAGAAACCGGCATTCCGGTTGTGGTTGCTGATGATCCATTAACCTGTGTTGCTCGTGGCGGCGGTAAAGCGCTTGAAATGATTGATATGCACGGTGGTGACGTATTTAGTTACGACTAATGAAGTTAATGTTTGGACGTGCCATTTCTTTGCAACTGCGACTCTTTGTCGCAGTGCTTTTGAGTATCGTATTGATTGTTGGGGATAGGTATACTCAAGGTGGCACAACCGTCCGTACCAGTTTAAATACCCTTGTTAGCCCGTTAATCTACCTTGCAAACCTCCCTTACGAAGTGTTTAGTCTGGGCGCTAAAAGCCTACATACTCGAGAACAATTGCTTCGTGAAAATGAAGCATTAAAGCAAAAGCAATTAATGCAAAGTGAACAGTTACAGCAATATCAGTTCCTAGATAAAGAAAACCAAAAACTGCGTGCATTATTAGGCTCATCTGCTAAGCAGCCTAATCGCAAAATTATTGCGCAAGTACTGTCTGTACATTCAAATCCTTATAGTCACCAAGTGGTGATCAATCGCGGTGCCATTGATGGCCTCAGCGAAGGACAAGCTGTCATCGATGAAATGGGCGTAGTTGGACAATTAACTAAAGTGGGCTCAACTACCTCACGAGTCTTGCTGATGACCGACACCACTCACGCAACTCCCGTACGTATTTTACGTAATGACGTGCGCACTGTGGTTGAAGGTGTTGGTAAAATCAATTTAGTAAAGCTTTCTCATGTGCCTCATAGTTTAGACGTACGCTACGGCGATATTCTTGTTACGTCTGGCTTAGGTGGGACATTTCCTGAAGGCTACCCTGTTGCTGTAGTGACTGAAATTAATCGTGATGAAGGGCGTCCATTTGCACAAGTATATGCAGAGCCTATCGCTTTGTTAGATCGCATTCGTTTATTAGTCATCTTGTGGCGCAATAAACAGGAAAGTATATCAGATGAATAGTCGCTATAGCTTATTGATTGCTTTGAGCATATTTTTTGCCTTGATCATGGCATTGATGCCACTGCCATTTTCATTCGAACCGTTTCGCCCTGATTGGGTTTTATTGGTTTTAATGTATTGGTCATTAGCAGTACCACACAGGCTTAATATTGGCACTGCCTGGGTGGTAGGGTTGATTATTGATTTAGCCTCAGGCTCGCCGCTTGGTGTTAATTCACTGACTTTTTCGATTTGTATTTTTATTACTGCCAGTAACTTTCAAAAAATACGTAATTTCTCACTGTGGCAGCAAGCAATTTTGGTTGGCTTATTTTTAACCTTTTATCACTTAATGCAGTTTTGGTTAAATCACTTTTTAATGGATGTTTACTTCAACCCTCAGTATTTATGGCCTGTTATTACAGGCATGCTTAGCTGGCCTTGGGTGTTTTTGTTACTACGTAAATATCGTCGTCATTTCAGGATCAGATAATGCAAAAAGCCATTTATTTAGCGTCAGCTTCACCACGACGCAAAGAGCTTTTAACTCAGCTCGGTATCGAGTTTTCGCAATTTAGTGTTGATGCCGATGAAACCCAGTTCGAAAATGAAACGCCGCTTGTTTACGTTGAACGCTTAGCACGCTTAAAAGCACAAAGTGGGGTGGCACAGGGCTATCACGATCGCCCGGTTCTGGGCAGCGATACTGTGGTCGTTATTGACAACCAAGCTCTTGGGAAACCAACAGATAAAGCTGATTTCATCGCCACATTACAGCGTTTATCTGGGCGCACTCACCAAGTACTTACCGCCATAGCATTTGCGAGTTCAAATAAAGTAATAAGTCAGGTTGTGACAACCAATGTTACATTCAAAACACTTACCGATGCAGAGCTAGACGCTTATTGGCTAAGTGGTGAGCCGCAAGATAAAGCGGGTGGGTATGGTATTCAAGGCTTAGGTGGCCGGTTTGTAACACATATTTCAGGTAGCTATTTTGCAGTTGTCGGCTTACCTTTATATGAGTGTGAAAAATTATTAAGTGAATTTTAAGTAGGTAACATGAGTATAGAATTACTAATTAACGTCACCCCGAGTGAAAGCCGTGTTGCCTTGATTGAAAACGGTGTATTACAAGAAATACAGCTTGAGCGAATTGGCAACCTAGGGATCGTAGGTAATATATATCTAGGTAAAATCAGCCGCGTCCTGCCAGGTATGCAAGCCGCTTTTGTCGATATTGGTTTAGATAAAGCAGCCTTTTTACATGCATCAGATATTGTTAATAGCGCCTCAATTGTTGAGGGAGTTGACGAGCAACCAATCAAAAAAGTGCAAGACATTCGAGAGCTGGTGCGCCAAGGTCAATATATTATGGTGCAAGTGGTTAAAGACCCCTTAGGTACTAAAGGCGCGCGTTTAACTACAGATATTACGATCCCGTCTCGCTATTTAGTGTTTATGCCTGATGCAACGCATGTGGGCGTAAGCCAACGTATAGAGACTGAAGAAGAACGTACCCGATTAAAAAATATCGTTGCCGACTACTCAGATGACGATGGTAGCTTTATTGTACGTACCGCCGCAGAAGGTGCCAGCGAAGCTGAATTGCGACACGACGCCGCATTCTTAAAAAAGCTGTGGGAAAAAATCGTTAGCAAGCGTAAAAAAACCAGCAAAGAAAGTATTCTACACGAAGACCTCACTCTGGCATTTCGTACCCTACGTGATTACGTAGGCGAAGACATGGAGCGTATCCGTGTTGACTCGAAATTAACTTACCATGAGCTAAAAGAGTTTACCGAAGAGTTTGTACCTATTCTTGCCGGCGCATTAGAGTATTACCCTGGTGAGCGACCTATTTTTGACTTGTTTGATGTTGAAAATGAAATTCAAAAAGCGCTGCACCGTAAGGTTGAACTTAAATCGGGTGGATACCTGATCATTGACCAAACGGAAGCCATGACCACGGTTGATGTAAACACTGGCGCGTTTGTTGGCCATCGTAATTTAGAAGAAACCATTTTTAACACCAATGTCGAGGCGACATCAGCCATTGCTAGACAACTTAGGCTACGTAACTTGGGTGGCATTATTATTATCGACTTTATCGATATGATCAGCGAAGATCATAAGCGCCGTGTGTTGCATTCACTTGAGTCAGCCCTTGGTAAGGATCGCGCTAAATCAAATATTAATGGCTTATCTGCATTGGGCTTAGTTGAAATGACTCGTAAGCGTACTCGTGAAAGCTTAGAGCATATACTGTGTGATGTGTGTCCTGCCTGTTCTGGGCGCGGCTCGCAAAAAACGGTAGAAACCGTATGCTATGAAATCTTGCGCGAAATTGTTCGAGTAAACCGTGCTTATGCTGCTGATAAATTTATGGTTTACGCAGCACCTGCAGTGAGTGAAGCACTGATCAACGATGAGTATCATAACTTAGCCGAGCTTGAATTATTTATTGGTAAACAAGTAAGTATTCAAACTGAAAGCCTATACAGTCAAGAGCAATTTGATGTGGTTATGATGTAATGAAAGCAAAAACGGTCTGCTTTTTTTGTCTACGAAAGTTATGGCAGGTGTGCGCCATAACTCTAGTGCTGTTGGCCGTTATTGTATCCGTTTTAAAATATACCTTACCTTACGCTAATGATTATAAAGGTGATCTTGAAGGTTACTTATATGAGAAATTTGCCGTAAACCTTTCTATAGGTGCGATCTCCGCAAGTTGGCAAGGCAAAGGCCCCGCCATTGTGATGGAAGAAATCTCTTTTGAAGATAACAGCACCTCACCCATTGCGCTAACGATTGCTAAAGCGAGTTTAGAATTGAACTTGTGGGAGAGCATCAAAACTCGGCAACTAAAATCTAACTACTTCGTAATTAATGGTTTTCATGCTGATGTAGATTTACCTAGCATGTTAAATTCAGCTGAAGGTGAAGTTTCATTTGAGCAAAAAGAATTAATCGAAGGACTGTTCTTAGGTGAGACCGGGCACTTTGCTGTTGAAAATAGCAGCCTGAACTTTTTACTTGGTGATGGTAAAGAGCATCGTTTAATTCTAGAAAATATAGTCTGGCAAAACTCTCCTGAGCAGCACAGTGGTAGCGGTACTTTAGCTTTACCGGGTATTTCTGTCGGCACATTCGATGCGCGCCTCGCTTTGACTGGTGCAACATTAGAGTCAACCGCGGGTGATATTTACGTGCAAGCCAGTGATGTAGATGTATCGAAATGGTTAGCGCAATACAGTAATAAAGAAAAACACGAGCTAAAATCAGACCTTAATTTAGAGTCTTGGTTGAGTATCGAGCAAGGCTTGATCACTGATGTTAAAGTTAAGTGGTTACCGAGTCATATAAACTGGCTACAAGGTGAAAAGCAGCAACCTCATCAAATAAGCTTAAGCGAAGGTGGTTTTCATTTATACCCATGGCAACAGGGCTGGCGCTTAAAAAGCACAGGCTTGGCTATCAGTAATGAACAACACCGTTGGCCTGATTTTCAATTTGAAGCTCAATTAGATAAACAAAAAAAGCAACTCTGGTTAAGCCAGCTAGACTTTGACTTAGTAAATCAGCTCGCACAGCTGAGCAGTTTTACTGAACTTGAACCAATGATTACTCGTCAACCGAATGGTCAGGTTGAGCAAGCTTATGTGCAATATACTGCAAACACCGATTGGCAGTTATGGTTTAGTGCGCAAAAAGTTGGTTGGCTGGCAGAGCAAGGCATACCCGGTGCACAAGCACTACGAGTTGAAGGAATTATAAATCAGCAAAGTGGACGAGTAAGTCTATTTGGTGAAAATAACCAGCTACTAACAGCAGATACGTTTACTCAACCGATTCAATATAATCAACTAAATTTAGATATAGACTTAGCAAATACCCCACAAGGCTGGCAGATCAGCAGCGACAATTTATGGTTAGATAACGATGAAGTGACTCTAGCCGCTGAAATGAAAGTAAGCTTTGGTGATTCCCCGCGATTTGACTTATACGCTGAAGCCTTTGCTCCCGACGCTAGTATTGCAAACCATTACTTTCCATTACCTGTAATGAGTGAAAACTTGGTTGACTACTTAACAGGTGCCATTAAAGGGGGCGAACTTACACAGGCACAAGTCTTGTTTTCAGGCCCTGTAACAGGGTTTCCTTTCGCGGATAATTCAGGGCAATTTGAAGTACTTGCTCAAGTAGATAATGCTAATTATCAATTTGCTCCAGATTGGCCTGCGGTTATGCAGGGAAGTGCTAAACTGCACTTTGAAAACGAGCGCATGGACATTTACACACAGCAAGGTAATTTAGTTAACTTAGCTGTAGGTGATGCTGTGCATGTAAGTATTGCTGATTTAATGAATGCTGATGTACTGACGGTAAATATTAAAAAACGTGCTGCAGCGCAAAAATTACTGCCATTTTTTCAAGCCACACCACTTGCTGAGCCGCTCGCGAACGTATTTACTGTGATTCAAGGTCAAGGTAGTGCCAAAGCGGATATCGAACTGATTGTGGATCTTAACGAGTTAGATGTGAATGCAAAAGGGGTGGTTTCTCTTAATGAACTGCCCGTTTTCATCGCTCAGCCGGGGTTACAGTTAGAAAACGTAACTGGGCGGTTGTACTTTAATGATGATCATATCGAATTAAAAAATGCGAAAGCCCAGTGGTTAGGAATGCCCATCGCGTTTGACTTTGATGGTAAAAATATTGGCCAAAGCTATCGTGGTGATATTGATATAAGTGCACAACTTGATGCTGATACTTTAATCTCTCATGGCCAAGGTTTGTTAAAAGACTACCTGTACGGTGACACCGAAGTGGCTATTAAGCTTGCACTGAATTTTTTACCAGATGGCTTTAACTACCGTGCGAATGTTAGCTCGCAGCTGATTGGTTTAACAAGTGATCTGCCCACACCTTTTGGTAAATCAGCACAGCAACCATGGCCACTGACGGCGCAAGTTCAAGGCGATGATATATCTAACTTGATAACCGCGAGTATCAATGAACAACTTTACTTTAATGGCATTTTGGCAAACGAAAACGGCAAAATGACGAATGCCCACTTAATTTTAGGTGAGCAAGATTTAGGGTTAAACCGAGAGGATTTAACCGTTTCTATTAACCTTGATGAGACTCCTTTATTACCTTGGCTTGGGCTAATTGAGCAAATTATTACCATTAGCCAGGCTGAATCGCAGAGCGAAGGGGTGTTACCCCCATTAAAAGAAGTCGTAGGGCAGATTAATCAGCTTTCAATCGATGACATTCTGTTTAATGACTTTGAAATGCGTTTAGCGCCCTCACAAAATGAATTGGACTTAAGGTTAAATGCAAAAGAGTTACGCTCTCAAATTACTATTCCACAGGCACAATCAAGCCGACCTATTCAAATTAATAGTGATTATTTACGCGTTAACTTTAAGCCTGAACAGCCCGGTGATGAAAGTGAAGTACAGGCTCTAAAAACTGTTGAATACTTAACTTGGTTGAACACTTTACCTGCGATTGAATTTGAATGCGATGATTGTAAAATAGCAAGCTATCAGCTCGATAAAGTCAGTGCTTCTCTTTACGGGGATGGGCAAAAGCTATCGATTTCTGAAATAGTAGTAGATAAAGGCGAGCATATTTTACGAGCGAAAGGGCAGTGGAAAAATGGTCTAACGCAGATAAACGGCAATATGCATAGTGATGATATCGGTGAGTTATTTGATGAGTTTGATATTACCACCACAGTTAAAGATTCCACAGCAGAAATAAATTTTGACTTAGCTTGGCAGGCAGCTCCGTACCAGTTTGATATCCCCAGCCTTGCAGGTAATTTAGCGTGGGATTTAGGAGATGGTCACTTAGCTGAAATTAGCGATGGCGGCGCTCGCGTGTTCTCATTATTAAGTTTAGACTCTTTAATTCGTAAGCTGAAACTTGATTTTAGAGATGTATTTTCGAAAGGATTTTTCTACAATAATTTTCAAGGCACCATGCAGTTAGATAAAGGGATCGCCTACACCCAAGATACTAAAGTGGATGGGGTGCCTGCAGATCTCACTATTAAAGGTCACACCAATTTGAATACCATGGAAATTAACTACGATTTAGCCGTGGCACCGCAAGTTACATCGAGTATTCCAGTGATTGTGGCGTGGATGGTCAATCCCGTCACTGGATTGGCTGCGTTAGCAATAGATAAAGTAATTCACTCAGCCCGAGTTATTTCAGAGATTAACTTTAAAGTGACGGGCAGTATGAGCGACCCTGTGGTACAAGAAGTTGATCGTAAGAGCCGAGAAGTAACAATTCCTCAGGCGGCACAAAACCAGCCGCAAACGCCATCACAACACAAAGAATTAAACCTCAAAGATGCAGCGGCCACAGCAACACAATGAATGATTCTCAGCCATCAGGCACCATTATCGCGGTACAAATGTGCTCAGGAATTAACCCTGAGCAGAACTTACAACAGCTTGAGCAACAATTAAGTCAGTTACCAAATACTCGGCCCTTGCTAGCCTGCTTACCTGAAAGTTTTTTAATTTTTGCAAAGCATGGCAAAGATGCTTTAGCTATTGCTCAACAAAGTACTGCGTACCAGACTAAATTAGCTACATTGTGCCGCAAATATGGCATTTGGTTGGCTGCTGGCACAATGCCAATAGCGTCTAGCGATGATAAATATTTAGCGGCTTCTTTGTTATTCAATAATCACGGAGATGTGGTTGCGCAATATAATAAAATGCATTTATTTGATGTAGATGTTGCTGATGGAACGGGTGCATATAGAGAATCGAACTTTACTCAAGCGGGTAATGATGTGGTAGTAGTTGATTCGCCATTTGGTAAAATAGGTCTCACAGTGTGTTATGATTTACGCTTTAGCTGCTTGTTTAATGCGCTACAGCGCCGCGGCGCAGAAATTATTTTGGTACCCAGTGCGTTTACGACTGTAACTGGAAAAGCGCATTGGCAGCCTTTGTTAACAGCAAGGGCAATAGAAACCCAAAGTTATGTTATTGCTGCGGCACAAGCTGGGCAGCATGAAAATGGGCGTGCAACTTACGGCCACAGTTTAATTATTTCTCCTTGGGGCAACGTCCTGAGTGAGCTTAAAAATGGCACAGGGTTTATTGGCTGTCAGCCAGATCTCCTTGCATTACACGCCATTAGACGAGATATGCCAGTGCAATCTCACCAACGATTTAGAGAGCATTTATTATGAACACGGTTGAACAGCATTTATTACACGACAGCCAGCTAAATCGAGAAGAACTCGAAAAGACGCTTAGCTTTATCCATCAACATCAAGTTGATTACGCAGATCTGTATTTTCAATCAAGTCACCATGAATCATGGGTATTAGAAGATGGCTTGGTAAAAGAAGGCTCATACAATGTCGAACGCGGCGTAGGTGTACGTGCCGTGAGCGGTGAAAAAACAGGTTTTTCATACTCTGATGCGATTAACCTTGAAGCACTCAATAAAGCAGCCACAGCCGCACGTAGCATTGCTGACGCAGGTGAAAACAAAGCCGTTCAAGTGTTTAGTGATACAGCAGCTAAACAACAGTACGCACCGCATCAACCAATTCAAAGCATGAGCGATAACGACAAAGTAAGCTTATTACGCGAGCTGGAAAACTATATTCGTGAATTAGCGCCGGACGCCGAGCAAGTGATTAGCTCAATGTCGGCTGTGTATGAAGAGGTATTGATTGCTGCAAGCGATGGTACATTTGCTACAGATATTCGCCCACTAATTCGCTTAAACTGTTCAGTCTTACTTGAAAAGAATGGTCGTAGAGAGCGTGGCGGTGCCGGTGGCGGCGCGCGCTTAGATTACGGCTATTTTAAAGAGTTAGAAGATGGCAAACCACGTTGGATGGGATTTGCAGAAGAAGCGGTACGTCAAGCAAGAGTCAATCTTGAAGCTATTGATGCACCAGCTGGTACTATGGAAGTTGTATTAGGTGCAGGTTGGCCGGGTGTACTGCTACACGAAGCGGTAGGTCATGGTTTAGAGGGCGATTTTAATCGCAAAGGTGCATCAGCGTTTAGCGGTAAAGTAGGCGAAAAAGTGGCTTCAGAGCTATGTACTGTCGTTGATGATGGCACTATTGCTGATCGTCGTGGTTCACTAAATGTTGATGATGAAGGCACACCTGCGGCTTACAATGTGCTTATCGAAAACGGTATTCTAAAAGGCTATATGCAAGATAAAATGAACGCCCGTTTGATGGGAGTAAACCCAACAGGTAATGCGCGTCGTGAATCGTACGCGCACTTACCTATGCCACGTATGACTAACACCTATATGTTGGGCGGTGAGCATAGCCAAAAAGATATTATTAGCACTGTTAAAAAAGGTATTTTTGCGCCCAACTTTGGTGGCGGCCAAGTTGATATAACATCAGGCAAGTTTGTGTTCAGTGCATCTGAAGCATATTTAATCGAAAACGGTAAAATTACTCAGCCAATCAAAGGTGCGACATTAATTGGTAACGGCCCAGAGGTTATGCAACAAATCTCGATGGTCGGTAACGACCTTGCACTTGATAAAGGTGTAGGTGTATGTGGTAAAGACGGCCAAAGCGTGCCTGTAGGTGTTGGTCAACCAAGCCTTAAAATTGATAATTTAACCGTGGGTGGCACTGCTTAAGTTTAACGTGCAAGGAAGCCTTTTAGGCTTCCTATTTATTGCCGGTCTAGTTGTGCTACAATTCCTGCCAATTTTTTGTATAAGTTAAGTAACATCGCAATGATCTTAGATGACATCCGTATTGTTTTAGTAAACACCTCGCATGCAGGTAATATTGGTTCTGCAGCACGTGCAATGAAAACCATGGGCTTATCAAAGCTTTATTTGGTTGACCCTGCATGTGAAGTTGATAGTCATGCCAGTGCGTTAGCGGCTGGTGCTACTGATGTACTAGGTAATGCGGTAGTTGTTGATACAGTTGCTGATGCCATTGCCGATTGCGCACTTACCATTGGCACCAGTGCGCGTTCACGTACTTTGTCTTGGCCTATGGTTGAGCCGCGTGAATGTGGTGAAAAACTTGTCGATGAAGCTGTAAATGGTCCTGTCGCGTTAGTGTTTGGTCGTGAAAATAGCGGGTTAACTAACGAAGAACTACAGCTTTGTAATTACCATGTATGTATTCCTGCTAACCCAGAGTACAGCTCGCTAAACTTAGCGATGGCAGTGCAAACGCTATGTTATGAAACGCGCATGGCGTTTTTAAATCACCAGCCTAAAAAGGTTGAAGAAGATGAAGCGGTATACCCAAGCTCAAAACAAACCGAGTTGTTCTACGACCACCTAGAAGAAACACTGCATAATACCGGTTTTATTATTAAACAGCACCCAGGTCTCGTTATGACCAAGTTGCGTCGTTTATTTAACCGAGCACGCCCAGAAGACGCTGAAATGAATATTTTACGCGGGATTCTAACGTCAATAAACAAGTCTATAAAATAAGCGAAAGTTATAAGCTAATACTTGACTAAATTACTCAGGTAATTACAATGAACACAATACTTGACCAAAAAGGTCGGGTATTGAAGTTTAGCTGATAGCTTCTAAGATAATACTTGACTATTTTACTCTGGTAATTAAAATTTGCACTCTTTTGTGCGGGGGCTCCATGAAGTTAACATCAAAAGGCAGATATGCCGTTACAGCTATGCTCGATGTTGCACTACATGCAAATGTAGGTGCCGTACCCCTTGCCGATATTTCAGAACGACAAGAAATTTCTTTGTCATACCTTGAGCAATTATTTGCCCGTTTACGTAAAAATGGTTTAGTAAGCTCAGTGCGTGGTCCAGGTGGGGGTTATTTACTTGGTCGCGAATCAAGCACAATTTCAGTCGGCGATGTAATAAACGCCGTTGATGAATCAGTCGATGCAACGCGCTGTCACGGCGCAACAGGCGGATGTCAAAGTGGCATGCGTTGTTTGACCCACACATTATGGTCAGACTTAAGCACGCGGATTGAAGACTTTTTAAATGGTATTACCCTTGCTGAATTGGTTGAGAAATCCGACGTTAAAGAAGTCGCTTCTCGCCAAGATAACAGCGTTAATAATGCAATTAAGCAATTGGAAAATATTCAAGTAAGCTGTCAACTATAAGTTGGCGCCAGCGGAGATAGAAATGAAGTTACCGATTTATTTAGATTACGCAGCAACCACGCCAGTTGACGAGCGTGTTGCAAAAGAAATGATGCAATGCCTAACAATGGATGGCAATTTTGGTAACCCTGCATCACGTTCACACCGTTTTGGTTGGCAAGCTGAAGAAGCGATTGATCAGGCACGTACTGATATTGCTGATCTCATTAACGCAGATCCACGTGAAATCGTTTTCACCTCGGGTGCGACAGAATCAAACAACCTTGCAATTAAAGGTGCTGCACAGTTTTATAAAAAGAAAGGTAAGCATGTAATTACCGCTAAAACTGAACACAAAGCAGTAATCGATACGTGTCGTGAGCTTGAGCGTCAAGGTTTTGAAGTAACCTATATGGACGTTGAAGAAAACGGCCTACTGGATCTTAAAAAGCTTGAACAAACAATGCGTGAAGACACCGTATTAGTTAGCATCATGCACGTGAATAACGAGCTAGGTGTGATTCAAGACATCGCGACAATTGGTGAAATGTGTCGCGAACGTAAAATCATGTTCCATGTTGATGCAGCGCAAAGCGCAGGTAAAGTATTAATCGACATTCAACAGCTTAAAGTTGATTTTATGTCGTTCTCAGCACACAAAGTATATGGCCCTAAAGGTATTGGCGCATTGTACGTTCGTCGTAAACCACGTGCTCGCCTTGAAGCGCAAATGCACGGTGGCGGTCATGAACGTGGTATGCGTTCTGGTACTTTAGCAACACACCAGTTAGTTGGTATGGGTGCTGCATTTAGAATTGCAAAACAAGATTTTGAAAAAGATCATGCTCACATCAGTGCGCTACGTAAGCGTTTAATTGATGGCATTATGGCTGATATGGATGAAGTGTACTTCAATGGCGCACAAGACCAATCAGTACCAGGAATTGTTAACATCAGCTTTAACTTTGTTGAAGGTGAATCGTTATTAATGGCTGTTAAAGATATTGCTGTATCATCAGGTTCTGCCTGTACATCAGCAAGCTTAGAGCCTTCTTATGTATTACGTGCGCTTGGCCGCAATGACGAACTAGCACATAGCTCAATTCGTTTCAGCATTGGCCGTTTTACCACCGAAGAAGAGATTGATTATACCGTCAATTTAATGAAAAACTCTATCGGTCGCTTACGTGAGATGTCTCCTTTATGGGAAATGCATCAAGAAGGTGTTGATTTAGATTCAGTTGAGTGGGCACATCATTAATTGATGGGCACACCCACTAGCAGGTAGTGAGGATAGTATTATGGCGTATAGTGATAAAGTAATTGATCATGTTGAAAACCCACGTAACGTAGGTGTTTTAGACAAAAACGATCCATCAGTAGCAACCGGCATGGTTGGCGCACCAGCATGTGGTGACGTAATGAAGCTGCAAATTAAAGTATCTGATACTGGTGTTATCGAAGATGCTAAATTCAAAACATATGGTTGTGGTAGTGCTATTGCGTCTTCATCACTTGTAACAGAGTGGGTGAAAGGCAAAACATTAGACGAAGCTGCAACGATTAAAAACACTGATATCAGTGCTGAGCTTGAGTTACCGCCAGTGAAAATTCACTGTTCGATTTTAGCGGAAGACGCTATCCAAGCAGCAATTGCAGATTACAAAAGTAAACAAGCGAAGTAAGAGATAACCATGGCAGTGACATTGACAGATGCGGCAGCAAACCGCGTAGAATCATTTTTAGCAAATCGCGGTAAAGGCCTCGGCCTGCGCGTTGGCATTAAAACGACGGGCTGTTCAGGTCTTGCTTATGTTCTTGAGTTTGTAGACGATTTATCTGAAGGCGACGAAGTATTTGAATCCCAAGGGGTAAAAGTAATCGTTGATGCTAAAAGCTTAGTATACATTGATGGTACAGAGCTTGATTACACTAAAGAAGGTTTGAATGAAGGGTTTAAGTTTATTAACCCGAACCAAGCTGATGAGTGTGGTTGTGGCGAAAGCTTCACAGTTTAATCGCTTATTGCAATTGTATTCTTAAGCCCTGCACCTGTAGGGCTTTGTTCTATCTGAAATTTATATGGTTTGATAATGCGTTATTTTGAGTTGTTTGCAATACCTGTTGATTACCAAATTGATTTGGCAACAGTGAATAAAAACTACCTAGAGCTACAGCGTGCCGTTCACCCTGATCGCCACGCAAATAGCAGCAGCCGCGACAAGTTACTAGCGGTGCAAAATGCTGCTGAAATTAACGATGCGCTACAAACACTTAAGCATCCGGTAAAACGTGCCGAATATATGCTAAGTGAACTCGGTGTTGATATTCGTGCTGAACAACAAACCCTGCAAGACCCATTATTCTTAATGCAACAAATGGAACTACGTGAAGAGCTCGAAGAGTTAAGCTCTAGTAGTGACCCAGATGCAGCCATTGCACAGTTTGAACAGCAAATAAAACAACTCGATAGCCAATACAGTGCACAACTTGCAGCACAATTAGCAAGTAACGATGAGCAGCAGTGGCAGCTAGCGGCAGATAACATTCGTAAGCTTAAGTTTGTTTATAAATTACGTGATGAACTAGAACGCATTGAAGACAGTTTATTCGACGATTAATTTTTTAACTTACTGATTAAAGTAAGTAAAAGCGAGTTAAAAGAGCATTATGGCATTATTGCAAATTGCTGAGCCGGGGCAGAGCGCGGCACCACATGAACATAAGTTAGCCATAGGTATCGACCTTGGTACAACCAACTCATTAGTCGCGACGGTACAAAGCGGCGAAGCGCGCACATTAACTGACGTTAGTGGTGCAGCTATGTTGCCATCAGTCGTGCGTTATCAAGCAGATAGTGTGACAGTCGGCGAGCAAGCAGCGCAAGCAGCCACGCAAGATCCAGCAAATACTTTGATCTCTGTTAAGCGCTTTTTAGGTAAAACTCAAACAGAAATACAACAAAGCTACGGTCAATTACCTTATGACTTTTGCGAGCATGATGGTGCGCTAGCAATCACTACCGCAGCGGGTAATATTAGCCCAATCACCGCATCAAGTGATATTTTAAAAGCACTTAAACAACGTGCAGAAGAAAGCTTTGCAGGGCAAGATATTTTAGGTGCCGTGATCACAGTCCCAGCTTATTTTGATGACGCACAGCGCCAAAGCACGAAAGACGCAGCAGAGCTTGCTGGCATCAATGTACTACGTTTATTAAACGAGCCAACAGCAGCGGCTGTTGCCTACGGCTTAGATTCTGGTCAAGAAGGCATCATTGCTGTTTATGACCTAGGTGGCGGTACCTTTGATATCTCTATTCTGCGTTTAAACCAAGGCGTATTTGAAGTATTAGCAACCGGCGGTGACTCAAGCTTAGGTGGCGATGATTTTGATTCATTATTAGTGGATCACTTTAAGCGTGAAACCGGCGTAATGAATTTATCGCCTTCGGTACTTCGTTTATTCATCAATAAAGCCAAAGCATGTAAAGAAGCGTTGAGCCAATACGCAAAAGTTAACGTTGGCCTTGAGTTTGACGACGAAAAATACATGGTTGAAGTCACTCGCGAAAAGTTTGATGAGCTAGCAATGACGCTAGTCAAAAAAACATTGCGTTCATGTCGTCGTGCGGTTAAAGATGCAGGCATTGTTAATGATGAAGTGCTGCAAGTGGTGATGGTTGGCGGTTCAACTCGTATGCCGATTGTACGCAGCCAAGTCGCTGAGTTTTTTAATAAAGAGCCATTAACATCGATTGACCCTGATCGCGTTGTTGCATTAGGTGCAGCATTACAAGCCGATGTGCTGGTAGGTAATAAGCCTGATTCAGATATGTTATTGCTTGATGTACTACCGTTGTCGCTAGGTCTTGAGACTATGGGCGGTTTAGTTGAGAAAATCATTCCGCGTAACACCACGATCCCTGTTGCACGCGCACAAGAATTCACAACGTTTAAAGACGGACAAACAGCCATGTCATTGCATGTGCTACAAGGCGAGCGTGAGCTTGTTGATGACTGTCGTTCATTAGCTAAATTTAGCTTAAAAGGGATACCTGCAATGGCAGCCGGTGCTGCGCATATTCGGGTCACCTTTAAAGTGGATGCCGATGGTTTGTTAAGTGTGTCAGCAATGGAAAAATCAACTGGTGTTCAAGCTGATATTCAAGTCAAACCGTCTTTTGGTTTATCAGACGACCAAGTAGCGAATATGCTAAAAGAGTCAATGACAAACGCAAAAGACGATATGCAAGCGCGCATGCTTAAAGAGCAGCAAGTCGAAGCGCTACGCGTAATTGAAGCGCTTGAAGCATCACTGGCTACAGATAGTCAATTGCTTGATGAAGCTGAACTGAGTAACCTAAAAGCAGAAATTGCACAACTTGCTGTTATTCGTGAATCAGCCGTTGAGCCAAGTGATATTAAAGCAGCCATTGAAAAAGTGGATAACGCCAGTAGCGTATTCGCCGAGAGAAGAATGGATGCATCGATTAAAAAAGCACTGCAAGGGCAGTCAGTAGACAACGTTTAAAGAGGTTAGAATGCCACAAATTATTTTTCTTCCCCATCCGGAATTATGTCCTGACGGCGCAGCAATCGAAGCACCAACAGGTGAAACAGTTTTAGATGTTGCTTTAAAAAACGGTATTAGTATTCCGCACGCTTGTGAAAAATCATGTGCCTGTACTACTTGCCACTTAGTTATTCGTGAAGGTTTTGACTCACTAGATGAAAGCGACGAGCTAGAAGATGACATGCTAGATAAAGCGTGGGGCTTAGAGTCAGAGTCTCGCCTTGGCTGCCAAGCAATCATTAAAGATGAAGACCTTGTGGTTGAAATACCAAAATACAATCTCAATATCGTTAATGAAGAGCATTGATTTAAAGCAATAAGCTTTGAGCCGTCAGCCGTCAGCCGTCAGCCGTCAGCCGTCAGCTTAGAGGTATAATGAAAACCATGCTTGACTCAGTCAGCATGGTTTTTTTATTTTAAGCTGATAGCTGATAGCTGATAGCTGATAGCTGATAGCTGATAGTTACTAACGGAGGCCTCATGTCACATTTAGTTTTTACTGATTCGTTTATAAACGGTGAGTTTTATAAAACCGATACGCGCTTTAGCGTAGATGATCCTGCTACCGAAAAAAGTATCGTAGAAGTCAGTGATATTGACAAGCAAGGCGTTAAGAACGCCATTGATGCGGCAAAAGGCGCATTTGTAAAATTAAAAGCGACTAATGCTACATCGCGCAGCGAAACCTTGATGCGTTGGTACGAATTAGTCATAGAGCACAAACAAACTCTCGCTGAGTTGATGACCAAAGAGCAGGGTAAACCGCTCAAAGAATCTCTCGGTGAAGTTGAATATGGTGCAGGCTTTATTAAATGGTTTGCCGAGCAAGCAAAGCGTAGTTATGGCGATGTGATCCCACCGACCGACGATCAACACCGTTTAACTAGCTTTAAACAACCAATCGGCGTTGTAGCTGGTATTACGCCTTGGAATTTCCCTATTGCGATGGTGACTCGCAAAGTGGCCCCAGCTTATGCCGCAGGCTGTAGCTTTGTATTAAAGCCATCAGAACATACTCCGCTTTGTGCGCTCGCATTGGCTTATTTAGCTGATCAGGCAGGCTTTGAAAAAGGTGCTTTTAATGTACTGGTATCTGAGAATGCAAAAATGGTTGGTGAGTTGTTAACAGAGTCACAGCATGTACGTAAGTTTACTTTTACCGGTTCAACCGGTGTAGGTAAGCAATTACTATCACAATGTGCTTCAACAATTAAGCGTACCTCGATGGAACTCGGTGGTAATGCGCCGTTTATTATTTTTGATAATGCTGATTTAGATGAAGCTGTTACAGGTTTAATGGGCGCTAAATTTAGAAACGCAGGGCAAACTTGTGTGGCAGCAAACCGCATATTTGTACAGCGCGGCGTGTTAGATGAAGTGGTTAAAAAACTTAATGAAAAAGTAGCCACATTAAAAGTTGCTGATGGCTTTACCGATAGCTGTGATATTGGCCCGTTGATTTATGCAAAAGCAAAGCAGAAGGTTCTCGAATTACTTCGTGATGCTAAACAAAAAGGCGCAACTCAAATAAATGATGCGAACGAGTTAGGCGGGAATTTTCAAGCGCCTGTTATTTTAACAGGCGTTACCCCTGAAATGGACATTTACCATCAAGAAGTATTTGGTCCAGTAGTTAGCATTATCGCATTTGATGAAGAAGCCGAAGTGCTCGCTCTTGCTAATGACGTACCGTACGGCCTTGCCGCTTATTTCTATAGCCAAGATATCAAGCAAATCTACCGCGTAAGTGAAGCATTAGAGTACGGCATGGTAGGTATTAATGAAGGGCTGATCTCAAACCCCGTAGCGCCTTTTGGCGGTGTAAAACAATCAGGCCTAGGACGAGAAGGCGGTCATCAAGGACTAGACGAATACCTTGAAGAAAAATATGTCTGTATGAAAATCTGAAGCCGTCAGCCGTCAGCCGTCAGCCGTCAGCCGTCAGCCGTCAGCCGTCAGCCGTGAGGTTCGTAACTTGCTCTTAAATGTTTTTGTTCCTATATTCTAAGCTTGTTTATAAGATGGAAGATATATGAACTTCGAAAACTTAGATGTATGGAAGCGATCAGCAAGGTTAAGTGCAGATATTTATAAGTTAACAATTAGCTTAACAGATTACGGTTTTAGAAATCAGTTAACTCGGTCGAGCTTGTCGGTACCTAGCAATATAGCTGAAGGTATGACTCGTGAAAGCAACAAAGAGCGACTTAGGTTTTTAGATATTTCGAGATCTTCACTAGCAGAAACGAGAACACAGATTTATATTGGAATGGATATTAGTTATATAGATAATACTATAGGTGCTCAGTGGATAAACGAAACTATTGAGCTATCAAAAATGTTGACAGCCCTAAAGGCAAAAATAAAATTTGATAGCTGATAGCTGATAGCTGATAGCTGATAGCTGATAGCTGATAGCTGATAGCTGATAGCTGATAGCTGATAGCTGATAGCTGATAGCTTTAATTTCAATTAATGATAGCGCTGTCATTTTAGTTTTTATATGATGGGGAGGAGTAAATAAATAATAATAAGAGATTATGCGGGGGGAAATGCGTAGTCTTAGGGTATAAACGAGGAGAGAGTAATGGATTTTAAAAAGCACGCTTTGGCAGGTTTAATCGCTGCTATGCCGCTTCTGGCGCAAGCGCAATTATCGCAAAGTGAGGTCAATAACTTTGCAAAACAAACCACACTAACATTTGCGGTTGTCGACAACTTTCATAATAAAGATTCTGGCTTTTTAGGAAAAATCACCCTAAATAACCAATCCAATGTTGCACTTCCTGCTGGTGAAAGTGATTGGCAGCTTTATATTCACTCTGTTCGTAAAATTAATACCGAACATGTTTCTGGTTTAAACATTGAGCACGTAAATGGTGACTTACACCGTATTGTACCAACCAAAGACTTTAAAGGTTTAGCCGCAGGTAAAAGCTTAGATATCGAGTTTGATGCCCAAGTGTGGGTAGTCGCTTATACCGACTTTATGCCTCGTGCATTTTTTGTTTCAGGTGACAATACCCCGGCTATTTTTGCCAACACCGATAGCGAAGATATGAGTCAATTTGTTGCACCGTTTGAGCGCGAAAACCAGCTTCGTCGATACAATGCTCCTAAAGATCGCACTGTATTGATCACACCAAAAGTACGTTATGAGCGTAATCAGGCCGCGACGATTAAAGTATCAAAAGAAGACGCGCTTAAGCGTATTATTCCAAAACCGCAAAACATTGAGTTTAATCGTGGTGTGGCCAAACTGGATAACAGCTGGCAAATTCGTTTTCAGGGCCAATTGAAAAGCGAAGTTATGGTTTTCATGCAAGACTTACAAGATGACTACGGTTTAACACTCAAAGCGCAGCCTGATCATATTAAAGCTAATAAAGAAAAGCTGATCAGTCTTAGGGTAAACCCAAGCCTTGCTGATGGTAAAAGCGAAAGCTATACACTCGAAATAGATGACGACCGCATTGATATTGTTGGTAGTGATAACGCAGGTGTATTTTACGCCATGCAAAGTTTGCTTAATTTAATCCCCGCCAACAGTAAAGGCGCGATTGAAGTGCCACAACTAGAACTTGAAGATAGCCCACGTTATGGCTGGCGTGGTATGCACTACGATAATGGTCGTAACTATCATGGTAAAGAGGCGATGTTCAAACTTGTTGAACAAATGGCTCGATATAAAATGAATAAGCTACACTGGCACTTTTCAGAAGACGAAGGCTGGCGATTAGAGATCCCAGGCTTACCTGAATTAACAGATATCGGTGGCTATCGCTGTTTTGATTTACAAGAGCGCGAATGTTTATTAACGCAGCTTGGTACTGGGCCATTTAAATCTGGCTCAGGTAACGGCTATCTTACTCGAAGCGAATTTGTTGAACTGTTAAAGTTCGCCAAAGATCGTCATATTCAGATCATCCCTGAAATTGAAGGCCCTGGCCATGCGCGTGCATCTATAAAAGCAATGGAAGCGCGTTACCATAAGCTCAGTGATGAAGCTAAAAAAGCAGCTAAAAACAATTTAGTAAATACTAAGCAAGCAGGTAAAGAAGTCCAGCAAGTTGATATCAGTGCGGCAACACAATATTTATTGAGTGATCCAAATGATACTTCAGTTTATATGACGGTACAAAACTACAAAGATAACTCAATGAATGTGTGTATGGATTCAACCTATGCATTTTTAGATAAAGTGACTTATGAGCTGCAACAAATGTATCGTGAAGCAGGTGTCCAGCTTACTAACTTACACTTTGGTGGTGATGAAGTTGGCGCAGGTTCATGGGTTGACTCGCCAATCTGCCAAGCCATGTTTGCTGATCCAAATAACGGCGTGGCTGGTGCTGCAGATTTAAAACCTTATTTTACTCAGCGAGTTGCTAAATTATTCGAAAAACGCGGTATTTCACCAGGCGCTTGGGAAGACGGCTTAATGTACGACCGCACCAACCCATTCAAACGCGATGAGTTCCCTAATAAAACCTTTACCGCTAACGTATGGGACAACATTTGGGAATGGGGCGTTGCAGATAGAGCATACCGTTTAGCAAATGCTGGCTATCAAGTTATTCTATCTCACGGTACGCATTTGTATTTTGATCACCCATACGAAGCCCACCCGCAAGAGCGCGGTTACTACTGGGCAACGCGTTATACCGATACAGCAAAAACATTTAATTATATGCCGGATGATGTATACGCTAATGCTGACTACACCCGTACCCGTGAGCCTATTGATAACTTAGAAGCACTTGTTGGTCGTCCATTACCGCAACTGGAAAAGCCCGAAAATATTTTAGGTATGCAAGGTCAGGTTTGGTCTGAGACGATTCGTACCGAAGAGCAAGTACTGGCGATGATCTTCCCGCGTATTTTATCAGTAGCCGAGCGTGCTTGGCATAAAGCGCCTTGGGAAGGTAAGCAAGTTAATACAAAAGCGCGTGCACAAGACTGGTCACAATTTGCCGCAGCGGTCGGTATAAAAGAGCTTACTAAGCTTGCAAGTTCTGATGTCAGTATCAACTTACCAGTCCCTGGAGGGGTAATTGAAAGTGGTAAATTACACGTAAATACGCCTTTTGAATTTTTAGAGACTGAGTATAGTTTAGACAATGGCAACACTTGGCAGCTTTATACAGCTCCGATCAGTGTTTCTCAAGGGCAAGCAATTGCGCTTAGAAGCCGTTTAAATGAGCAAATTAATAGCAGAATTACTTATATAAATTAATGTATTAGAAATAATAATAAAAACGAAAGGGCCTTTAGGCCCTTTTTTTCGTTTGTTGTAAAATAAATCGTTACTAGTAATATGCCTGTAATTAAAGTAAAGTTTTATGGCAGCGCTGTCATTTTTGTTAGGGTAATGTTATAAAACATCCATAACAACATCGCGATTGTAATATGAGTTTGTACAGTATCTAGCTCATATAAATAATTATAACGAAAGCACGCAACAAGAAGAATGTTTTATGGAAGCCACCGTGTCGAATAAGCAAAGTAATTTTATACCCATGGCGATTGTCGCCACTCTATTTTTTATACTCGGTTTTGCAACCTGGTTAAATGGCTCGTTAATGCCCTACTTAAAACAAGTATTGCAACTAAGCCCATTCCAAGCATCGCTGATTTTATTCTCTTTCTACATTGCAGTAACCTTTACCGCAGTGCCATCAGCAATGATCATCCGTAAGGTCGGCTACAAAAATGGTATGGCGTTGGGTATGGCCACCATGATGGTAGCTGGTTTATTGTTTATTCCTGCGGCTAAAACTCAAGTGTTTGCGCTGTTTTTATTTGCTCAGTTAGTTATGGGTGCTGGTCAAACCTTACTGCAAACAGCGGTTAACCCGTATGTTGTGCGTATTGGGCCAGAAGAGTCGGCAGCTGCACGTGTTAGTGTAATGGGTATTTTGAATAAAGGTGCGGGTGTTATTGCTCCTATAGTATTTACCGCACTTATCTTAAGTGATTTCACAGGCTCTGTAGGTAAAGAATTAACGCAGCCAGAAATTGATGCAATGGCAAATAGCCTAATTTATCCGTATTTAGGCATGGCATTATTTATTGGTGCACTTGGCTTTGCGGTTACAAAAATGCCATTGCCTGAGCTACTAGACGATGAAGAACAAGGTGAAAAAGGCCAAGTAAAAGCGGCATTAGCGCACCCAAGCTTAGCATTAGGTGTTGTTGCACTATTTGTTTACGTTGCCGTAGAGGTTATCGCAGGTGATACCATAGGAACGTTTGCACTATCGCTAGGTGTTGAAAAATATAGCGTAATGACCTCATACACCATGGCCTGTATGGTACTGGGCTATATTATTGGTATTGCGCTTATCCCACGTGTTATATCGCAGCAAGCAGCATTAAGTGCCTCTGCTATATTAGGCAGTGTGTTAACTCTGGCTGTGGTATTTAGTGATTCAAGCTCTGTGGTTGTTGCAAACGCATTAGGCCTAGAAGTGCAATTACCTGATACACTATTGATGATAGCTGTGTTAGGATTTGCCAATGCAATTGTTTGGCCTGCTGTATGGCCGTTGGCGTTATCAGGTTTAGGTAAATTAACCAGCGTAGGTTCAGGCCTATTAGTGATGGGTATTGCCGGTGGTGCATTTGGTCCTTTATTTTGGGGCCTCGCCAGTGGTGGTGTAGATTCAGCGGATGCACAACAAGCTGCCTATATTGTTATGTTACCTTGTTATTTATTTATCCTTTTCTATGCTTTAAAAGGGCATAAAATGAAAAGCTGGAAATAGATGACTTCCTAGGTGCTAGGAAGAGAAAGGTTCTAGGTACTGGGGAAGTAACTAGAACTTCTACCACCTAGAACCTATGTTTTAAACGTAGGAGCCGGCTTTAGCCGCGAAAGGCTTTGACCTAGACCTAATTTTTGAAAAGAATTTCTACATGTAGAAATAATCCCGTGTGTAATGCCACCGAAAGGTGGCATTTTTTTGTCTGCAAGAAAGTGAGGCTGTTAGCGAGAGTAAAGTTAGCGAGAGTAAAGTTAGCGAGAGTAAAGTTAGCGAGCGTAAGTCAGCTTGTACAGCTTATCGGCGCTAAGAGGCTCTCCCGCGAGGTGTATGATATATGTTGTGGGAATAGGCTTCAGCCTTTATTGGCTTTAGGTTTGGGGTATGTTAAAAAACGAATCTACGCTAAAGATAATCAGAGATAACTTGCAAAGAGGATTTTATATCAGCTACATATATAAAATAGATTTATAATTAAAATGGAATTTTAAGACGAAGTTTGATATTCAACTAAGAGGGAAAAGAATGGGGCGATTGACGGGGCTTGAACCCGCGACAACCGGAATCACAATCCGGGGCTCTACCAACTGAGCTACAACCGCCACAACACACCTTGTTTGGTGTGGCGCGGATAATACATAACTTTATAAATGTTGTGAAGGGGAAAAGGCAAAAAAAACTAAAAAAGTTTTTTAAATTGCGTAGTCCGCCCAAAAAACACACTTTAATGCTATGTTCATATTAGTTAAATAGACTTACGGCCCTCAGAAATTTCGTATTTAATAGAGTGTTTGATATATAAGTCTATAAATTTATAAAATAATACTTTTAAATGAGATATAATTTAAGCTACAAACGGCTTAATACCACATCAGGAGTGAATATGGATACAATCATTAATTGGATAAACGAAAATTCAGGTTTAATTTTACATTACGGCATACAAGCTGTAATTGCATTGGTAATCTTTTTACTTGGTGGTCGTATCGCAAAATTTTGTGCTGGACTAACAGAAAAAGCATTCGCTAAAAAGAACGTCGATAGAGCGGTAGGCTCTTTTGTATCGAGTATTGTTTATGCCATCGTATTTATGGCAACGATCCTGATGGCGCTATCGCAAATCGGCATTGAGACTACGTCATTTATTGCAATTCTTGGTGCTGCAGGTTTAGCCGTTGGTTTAGCATTACAGGGTTCTTTATCAAACTTTGCATCTGGCGTTTTAATTATCCTTCTTCGTCCATTTAAATCTGGCGACTTTATTGAAGCCGGTGGAAAAATGGGCAGTGTTGATAAAATTGAGATCTTCTCTACTGAATTACGCACACCAGACAATAAAGTAATAATTATGCCTAACTCATCTATTATGTCTGGCCCAATTGTTAACTTTTCTCGAGAAAAAACACGTCGCATCGATTTAGTAATAGGTGTTGGCTATGATGCAGATCTGCGTGAAGCAAAAGCAGTATTGAAATCTGTATTAGATAAAGAGTCTCGCTTACTAAAAGATCCAGCTTATACCGTAGCAGTTAACGAATTAGGTGATTCGAGCGTAAACTTTGTAGTGCGTCCTTGGGTTAACGCAGCTGATTACTGGCCAACGTATTTCGATTTAATGGAAAACATTAAAATCGCACTAGATGATGCAAATATTAATATTCCATTCCCACAAATGGATGTGCATTTTCACAAGCAAGATTAATATCTAAAACATTTTAAACTAAAAGGTGGTTAAACCACCTTTTAGTGCATTCTAATTTAACTCAAAGTAGCAAAGGTTATTTTTTAAATGAAATTAAAGCTTTTATCAATTTTAGTTGTAGCAACCGCTTCAACTAACGCATTCGCAGAAGAAACTCAAACATGGGATATTACTAGTGAGCTAGGTGCAATTATCACTAGCGGTAACACTGAAACAACTACTTTAAAAGGTGGTATCAAAGCGTTACATAACCTAGAAAACTGGAACAATGAATACAAAATCGACGGGCTTTATAAAGAAGACGAAGTAGAAAATTCTGACGGCGCTAAAGAAACTCAGCGTACTAACGAAAAGTATTCTTTATCTGCCCAAGGTAACTACAAATTAAATGAAGAGCACTCTCATTTATATATTTACGGCTCATATGTGTCAGATTACTTTGGTGCATACCGTAACGAAGCAGTAATTTCAGCTGGTTACGGCAGACGCTTACTTGACCGCTCTGATATGTGGTTAAACGCGGAGATTGGTCCAGGTTACAAATATTTTGAATTCCCTGAAGGCAGCGTTGATGAAGATGGCATTCCAAATGCAGGTGAGTCTGACAGTGAAATCATTGCGTTAGGTAAACTTGATTATAATTGGCAGATTTCTGATAACGCAAAGTTTACGCAACTAGTTGCAGTTGAGTACGGTGATACTAACACTAAAACTCGCTCTGAAACGGCATTACTTGCAAAAATCAACGGCTCATTACAAATGAAAGTTGCGTACAATATTACGCATAACTCAGATGTTGCTGATGACAAAGAAAATACAGATACTGCAACGTCATTGACATTGGTTTACAGTTTTTAACATATTTAATAACTATAATGACACTTAACTGTAATAAAGGGACTTTGGTCCCTTTTTTATTGGTACTGAAATAATGTAGAATAGCCAATCTTTTGGCTGTTGAACTCGGGATGCACCTACTTGTGATGTTTTTTAAACAACTTTTAATGACTTTGTTATTTTTTAGCACTGTAACTGCTTGGGCTTTCACGCCAAGTGCGGCGCAAATTGAGCAATTTAAAAAACTACCAAAAGCCCAACAAGAAGCTTTAGCAAAGCAGTATGGTGTCGACTTATCCACAATTACCGGATCTAGCGCTCAGCAAACCAGTACCGAAGAGCAACCTACAATTCAGCCTCGCGCCAAGGGTGAAGAAGAAATACTGACCGACGAAGAGCGCTTTAAACCAAAAACTGACACCGTTGAACCTTTCGGTTATCAGCTATTCGCAGGCGAGCCAACTTCATTCATGCCAAATGAGAACGCAGCAGTGCCAGACACCTATTTAGTAGGGCGAGGTGATCAGCTAAATATTAATTTTTATGGTAAAGAAAGTGAAGAGCATGTTGTAACGGTTGACCGTGAAGGGCGCATTAGCATACCAAATTTAAGCCCAGTACAAGTTGCTGGATTAACTTTTGCTGAAGTAAAAGAACTAATAAAAGCAAAAGTAGAGCAAGAAATAATAGGCATAAAAGCATTTGTCTCTGTTGGTCAGCTGCGTAGCATTCGTATATTAGTTTTGGGTGAAGCCTACAAGCCTGGTAGCTATAGCGTTTCATCTCTTACTACCGTTTCACACGCTTTGTTTGTAAGTGGCGGTGTATCAGATATCGCATCTTTGCGAAATATACAAGTTAAGCGTGCCGGTAAGGTTGTCGCTAATTTTGACCTCTATGATCTATTGATTAAAGGCGATAGCAGCAACGATATTATTTTAAAGCCGGGCGACGTGGTATTTGTTCCGTCGGTAGGAGCTCAAGTTGCGGTAGAAGGTCTTGTTAAACGCCCTGCTATTTTTGAACTCAAAGAGGGTGAAACCGCGGAAGACCTATTGAGCATGGCTGGCGGATTAAAACCTGAAGCCTATGCTAGTAAAGCTGTAGTCGAGCGCTATAGTGATTACAATACGAAGGAAATTCTTTCATTTGATTTTACCGCTAAAAATATAAATTATGTGCCAAAAGATGGCGATCGCCTTCGTTTTAACCCAATCAGCTTACAGTATCAAAACTCAATCAGTGTAATAGGCGCTGTTGCTCGTCCGGGTCACTACCAATGGCATCAAGGTAAGCGTATTTCTGATGTGTTTAAATCGGTACGTGGAGATTTACTCCCTCAAGCTGATTTAAGCTACGGTTTACTGATCCGAGAGATCAATATTGCAGGCGATATTGAGGTATATCAATTTGATGTAGCGCAGGCCATTGTTAAAGCCGCGAAACACGATTTAGCATTACAGGCCAACGACAAACTATTAGTATTTAGCCGCTTTGAAGAAAAAGAAGCAGAAGAGCTAGCTTTAAAAAATATGGCGCTAACTGAGCAGCAGCAACAACAGCAAATTAAAGCTCAACAATGGCATGCCTATCAAAAACAAGAATTCGAAAGATACATAGGGGTGCTAGAAGATGAAGACCCGTTCATAAAAGCACAAGAAGAAGCCAATCTCACAATTGCGCAATTAGCAAAACAGCGTAAAGCAGAGGAGCAAGGTGAAGACGAGCTTGCACCTGAAGATTACGCTATCTTTAGCCGCTATAATTTATTACATCCAATCAAAGCAAAGTTAAAACAGCAAGCTTCAGTGCAAAAAGCCATGCAGCTGGTTGAAGTTAACGGTCATGTAAACTACCCCGGTGTGTATCCGCTTACTGTTGGCGCTGAAGTAAACGAACTTATAATTGCGGCAGGTGGTTTACTTGAATCAGCCTACACGGAGCAAGCTGAAATTACACGTGTAGTAGCAGGTGACTCATCAAAAGTTGAACATTTTAAGTTTAACCTACAAAAAGCAATGTTAGGCGATAGCGCTAATAATCGAGCTTTGCGTAGTAAAGACAGTTTAAATGTTTTCTCAATTCCTAATTGGCAAGAAAATGTAAAAGTTGAGCTTAAAGGGGAGGTTAAGTTTCCAGGTGTTTATACTATACGTCGCGGTGAGACATTAACTAACTTGTTAGAGCGTGCTGGCGGCTTTTCAAAGTTTGCAGAAGAAAATGCAGCAATATTTACCCGAGAGTCGATTCGGGTTCAGGAGCAAAGGCAATTAGCTAAATTATCTGAAGAGTTACGCCGTGATATCGCACAAAAAAGTTTTGAAAACTCTGTAGGTGGTACATCGCTTTCCTACGATGAAATGAACAAACTGCTTATTGACTTGGCTGATGTCGAGGCTGTAGGGCGTTTAGTAATAGACTTACCTCTTATTGTAGCAAATAAGCAAAAGCTAGTTTTACAAGATGGTGACACCCTATATGTACCAAGTAAACGCGACTCTATAAGCGTGATCGGTGAGGTTAATTACTCAACATCACATTTATTTAAATCCGGTGTTGGGGTTGATGATTACATCGCTCTAAGTGGTGGCCTAAAAGTACGTGCTGATGATGCACGAATTTATATTATTAAAGCTAATGGTTCAGTCAAAATTCCAGACTCTGGTAGCTGGTTTGCCGTTAATGACTCAGAAATGCTTGAACCGGGCGACACAATTGTAGTACCGCTTGACTCAGGTTATATGGATAACTTAACTCTGTGGAGTACTGCAACGCAGATTGTTTATCAACTTGGTGTAGCAGTTGCTGCGATTAGTAGTATATGAGTAATGGTACTTTGGATATCCTTTAATGAGTAATTAGTAAGTCATGAATGAAAATATAAATAATCAAGAAGTATCTATATATGAGTTGGTTGTAGCTGTTCTTAAGGCCAAATGGGTTGTAGCAGTGAGTGCTATACTAAGTTGTACGATCTCTATAGCACTAGCAATCAACTTACCAAACTATTACCGTTCAGAAGTTTTGCTTTCTCCTGTACAAGAAAGCGAAACACCGGGTTTAGATGGACAGCTGGGTGGTCTAGCAAGCTTAGCCGGTTTTAACTTATCGCAGGGTAATGAGCGAACTAAGCTAGCATTAGAAATACTAAAATCTAAACAGTTTATTAACAAGCTAGTAACTGAGCATAACTTATTACCTCAACTTATGGCTGTCAAAGCTTGGGTTAGAGAAAGTGATTCATTCGTTTTTGATGAAGAAAAATATAATAGCCAAACAGGCAAATGGCATAGAAAAAGCAATGAATATCTAGGCCCTGAACCTACAGTAAGTGAAATCCATGAAGCTTTTATGTCGGAGTTGAATATCGATGAAGACAGTGATTCAGGCTTTATTAAAATAAGCTTTACTCATCAATCCCCTAATATTGCAAAAGCTTGGTTAGAGCTAATTGTTGTTGAGGTAAATAACACACTTAAGAGGCGTGATATTGCTGAAGCTAATCGCAGTATAGTTTTTTTAACACAGCAAATAAATCAGGCTCAAGTTGCAGAAATAAAAAGCATGTTATTTAATCTTGTCGAAGAACAAATGAAAAAAATAATGTTAGCAGAAAGTCGTGATGAATATGTACTTAAAGTCATCGACCCTGCGCTTGTTGCTGACGTGAAATTTAAACCAAAACGTTCATTAATTGTAGTGCTAGGGACTTTCACAGGAGGATTTCTTGCTGTGATAGCCATCGTCCTTAGGCGACTTTTTAGAAATAATAATCATGTTTAGTATTGTACGAGTCTAGGAATTTTGATGGATTATCTTTTGGTACCAATTACCTCTTTTCTTTTATGTTCGATTGCTATTTTTTTGGTTAAGCCAATAGCTGTGAAAGCAGGTTTGGTCGATCTGCCTACTAAGCGTAAGCTACATAATGGAGCAGTACCGCTTGTTGGTGGTGTCGCAATTTATATTGCGGTATTACTATCATCAATAATTTTTGTTGAAAGTAGCCAAACATTTAACTTTTATTTGCTTTCGAGTGGCTTTTTGCTTGTCATGGGTGTAATGGATGATAGGTATGATTTGTCCGTAAAAGTAAGGCTTTTCATTCAAGTATCTATTGCAGGAGTAATGATTTTTGGTGCAGGCTTTTACTTAGAAAATCTTGGTAATTTATTTAGTTTTGGTGATATTAAACTAGGCATTTTTGGTACTTTTATTACAATCATAGCAATTATTGGTGCGATTAATGCGTTTAATATGATTGATGGGATAGATGGCCTAGCTGGTGTTTTAAGTTTAATCGCATTTTTTTCTTTAGCTATCTTGTTTTTCGTAGTAAATAGCAATTGGTATGTTTTACCAGTACTGTTTGTTGCCGCAACACTAGCATTTTTAATGTTTAACCTGCGTTGGCCTTTTAGGTTTATCCATAAGATATTTATGGGGGACGCAGGAAGTATGCTAATTGGCTTTACAATAGTCTGCTTGCTGGTTATTGGAACAGATAAAAATGTACAGGCAATAAGACCAGTTACTGCACTTTACCTAATAGCAATTCCTCTTATGGATATGGTAGCAATTATGTACAGAAGGATAAAAAAAGGATCTTCACCTTTTAAAGCTGACCGTGAACATTTGCATCATATTTTTGAACGAGCAGGTTATTCAAGAAAGCGCGCATTAGTTTATATCTCGATAAGCGCATTATCGATTGCATTAGCTGGGTGTGTAATGCAATTTTTAAATGTGCCTGAATGGATAATGTTTTTATTGTTTATGATCTTATTTTTCTTCTACAACTATGGACTAATGCATGTATGGAAACTACTTAGTTGGTTAAGGAAAAATAAGTAACAGATCCTTAATTTTATTACCTATGGTTTTATAATACCTAAACCTAGAGCATGTGTTTTTAAAAGTGAGAAGCTATTATAAATACGGATCCCTTTTATGGAATTTATTGAGATTTTTTGTGAGTTTACTTAAAAGTCCATTGTTAGCGAAAGTACTTACTGTGCTAGCGGGTGGTATTTTAGCGCAGCTAATAGCATTTTTAGCAATTCCATTAGTGACACGTATTTATGATCCTTATGCATTCGGTCTCTTTGCTAATGTCACTCAAACGGCTGCTTTTTTGGTTCCTGTTATTTCACTGTGCTTACCTCTTATCATAGTGCTTTTACCTTTTGAAAAAGAAGTAAAGCCATTTATAAAGTCAGCAATTAGCACTAGCATGCTGTTAACTTTAATATTATTGTTAGCTAGTACCACACTTTTGTTTTTTCAATTTTTCGATGTATTCACAACAGTAGTATTATCGATACTTTTTGCTGGCTCAATAGCGATACAAGAATTGTATATGTATCAGTATATCCGAGAAAGCCACTTTTCACTTAGAGCAAAACTGCTGGTTGTTCAGGCTTTAATGATTGCAGTTATGAAACTTGGTTTTGGCTTATCAATTTCAAATGAGTATTACTCTTTGGTTTTTGCTTCCATAGCTGGTTATACTTTAGCAAATTGTTTTTGTTACTATAATTTAAGGCTTTATCTAGTAACAACGAGGTTTAATCGCTTTAAGCATAGAATTAAATGCCATAAAGATATTGTTAAGTACAGAGTCCCCTTAAATATTATTGATAACTTAAGCTTACTGCTGCCTATTCTATTTTTAACTTATTTTTCAACTCCTGTAGCTGCAGGCTTATTTGCGTTAGCCAGAACAGTTTTGGTCATGCCGGGAAATATTATCGGGAAATCTTTAGCCGACGTTTTATTACCAAAGTTTGTATCGTTGCATAAAGAAAAGCAACCTTTGAATAATGCTCTAATTAAATACACTTTATATTTGTTATTATTCGGGTTCATACCTGTTATAGCTTTTATTAACTTTTCAGGCTCTATTTTTTCACTTATTTTTAGTGAAAAGTGGTCTGACGCCTCATTGTTTGCTAATTGGCTAGTATTTTGGGTATATATAAATGTTGTTAACAAGCCTTACTCATCGGTTATACCGATATTTAAAGTTGAGAAGCTCTATTTATTCAATGGGTTACTAAATTTTGTTCTGACAATATCAGCTCTATTTATTGCATATGCTTTTGAACTTAATGCAGTTGATTCAATCATGATTTATGCAGTTGCAACTTTTATTCCACAACTCATTGTCATAATAATAGGCTGGCTAAAAGCACGCGCATACGATGACTCAATAATAGGAAAACACCAGCATGTATGATTGCGCTGTATTAGTTGTGCTGTATAACTGCAAACCAGTAGACTCTGTTACGATACAAAGCTTACTTGATAGCAGGCCTGCAGGCAGGAAAACTAAATTTATTTTTTGGAATAATGGTCCAACTCGGCAACACTTTGATTTGAATGAGGCGAGCGGATTAGATGTGGAGCTTGAAGAAACTCTACAAAATGAATCTTTAGCAAAGATATATAACCAATTTATAAATAAAGTTCAGTCTAAACTGTATGTAATTTTAGACCATGACTCAAGTGTCAGTTCCAATTATATTGCAGCAATAAACACAGTAAGTGAAGGGCAATGTGCATTTCCGATAATTTGGAACGAGAACAAGGCTACAGGCCCCTTAGTCAATGGCTCTATTGTCAATAAACCAGGGCCTTTAGTTTTTAGCGATACTCTACTAGCCATTGGCTCGGGGGTTATAATCGGATGCGATATTATTCAAGCTATAAAAGATGCATACGGTAATGTATTTGACGAGCGATTTTACCTCTACGGTATAGACTCAACATTTTGTTATAGGTTAGAGCGCCTAAAATTAAGTACAAGCTGTAAAATTATTCCTGGGTTTCAGCATTCACTTTCGAGGCTCGAGGATGAGAATACTAAAGTTACTGATTTCAGAAGAAAAGAAAGGGGTTATAGTTTTGGATTAACTTTACGCCATTACAAAAAGTTAAGCTACCTACGAGTTTTTTTCATCCTATTGTGCAAGCGTATTTTAAATAAATCCCCACTTTCAATTACGCACATAGTTAAGGCGCTAGTTAGTGGGCGTCATTACAGAGATACTAAATGAAAAAAAATATATTACTTCTAAGTAATGCCTATTATCCATCTATTGGAGGCATTGAGAACTCACTAAGGCATTTGGCTGAAGAGGCTAAATACAATAACGATAGCGTTAAGATTATTGTTAGTGACTTAAGTGTGCCAGCAGACTACCCAAACAAAGAGGTAGATGAAGTTGATGGTGTAATAGTCCAAAGGTATAAAATTGCACCAATTGAGAATATGTTCGGTAAGTTTTTGAATTTAATTGTATCTAATTACGCATTATATAAATTACTAAAAAAAGAGTTTGAGCAAAATAGCGATACAATTGTAATTGCTCGGTTTCACTTTGCTGCGGTTATCGCTAAAAAAGCAGGATTCAAAAATGTTAATTATGTAGTGCCATCAATAGTCCGAAATCAATTAAAAGCAGAGTCAAAAGATACGCTCATTGGAAGGTTAGCTTTAAAGGCTAGGGTATTTTTACACAATATTGTGCAACGCAAGGCTTTGCGTACATGTAAAAATTATGTATTTAGTCAAAGCATGCTTTCACAATGTAAAAATTTAGCCGGTAACCTAGATGATGACTATAACATTACAAAACCAGGTATTGATGCTAGACGCTTTTTTCCAATAGATACAACTAATAAATATGAAAAAATCAGCTCTTTTGGCTTAGATCCTAATAAGCCTATATTTCTTTTTATTGGTAGGTTTGTAAAAGCCAAAGGTGCCGATTTATTAATAAAGGCATTAGCTAGTATCCCTGATTCTCAGTTGGTTATGGTAGGTGAAGGGCAAGAGAAGCAAACTTACCTTGAACTAGTCTCGACTTTAGGTTTGGAAGGTAGAGTTAAAATTTTTCCTCCGACCAAACAGGTTGAGAAGTTTTATCAAATAGCCTCTGTTTTTGCGATGACCTCAAATTATGAACCGTTAGGGCAAACAATTCTTGAAGCTTTAGCGAGTGGGCTTTGTTTGGTGGCATTTAAAAAAGGCCCAGATGTTGATACTGCGACGCAAGAGTTAAATATAGATGAGTTTGTTTGTTATGCAGATAACTTATCCGTTGAGCACCTGTCTAGTGCTATGAAAGCTTCAATTACTCTACAAGCCTCACTAAATTCTCAAGAGGTACACCAAGTTGCAACGTATAAATTTAGTTGGGCTCAATTATATTCTAAGTTAGTGTGCTGAGCTTTTATCTAATAATTTAGGAATGCTATGATTAATCGTTCTTTTACAAAACTAGTTAGGTTATTAAAAAATAAAAACTTTCAGCTAGATCCAAATGTTGACAGTTTCTATTTAATTCAGCTTTCACTTTCAAAAATTTTAGAGTTATTAAGAGGAATCATAAAGTTACGTAAGGTTGTTTTTTTAGGGAAGGCTGTCGTTGTGTACTCTAACAGACAATTAGTTGTAGGTAAAAGTGTAATGATTGGTGCCTATTCTTTAGTCAATTGCACAGGTGAAAATGGAATAAAAATTGGTAGTTCTTCTTCCATTGGCCGATTTTCATCATTGAGTGTCAGTGGTTCAATATCTGATTTAGGGAAAGGGATTATTATAGGTAATAATGTAGGTATTGGTGATTTTGCACACATTGGAGGAGCCGGTGGTGTAGAGATAGGTAGTGATACAATTGTGGGTCATAATTTTAGTGTTCATCCTGAGAACCATAACATATCGGATCTTGATAAACCTATTCGCCTTCAAGGTGTTAATCGCAAAGGAATTGTAGTAGGAAGAAATTGCTGGATAGGGGCTAAAGTTACTTTGCTTGATGGTTGTAGTATTGGTGAAGGTTGTGTTGTTGCTGCCGGATCTGTTGTTCGTGGTAATTATCCTGATAACGTAATTATTGCCGGGGTGCCTGCGAAAATTATTAAAACTAGATCTTAAGCGAAGAATATATTAACTCTTAACCTTTAAAGGTGTTAATTCACAGTGGACGTTTTTATAGTGAAATTCATGAAGCAGAAAAATAGGTATGTTTAATAATAAGCAGGGTCACTCCTTGGAAAGGGTTTTAGGTAATTTTATACTATTGATTTTGTTATTACCTCAGTTGCCAGTAATATTTCAGCGTAGTGAATTACATATTAATATTTTTGCACTGTCTCTTTCAATATTAGCTTTGTTATTATACAGAACAAAAATAGAAAAAAAATCATATATAATTCCACTTCTTTACTTTATTTCAATGCAATTATTTTTGTTCTTTAGTAGTTGGTTTGGAACTGAAGGTTTTAGTAGTTTTGGAGAGATTCCTAGCTATTTTAGGCCAACAATGCTGCTTATTATTACGTTAGGTTTTTTATCAATGATAAAAGACCTGAATAGCTTATTTGCTAATTTAGTGCGTGTTGCAAAAATAATAACTGTTGCGATTTTTATATATAGTATCTGCGAAGTTTTTTTCTTTAGTTTATTTTCGAAAGTTATGTTTGTTTTTTATCGATTGGAAGATAAATCTAACATAGACGGTGTTGCAGTTAGTTTTTTTACTTTGCCTTACTACTCTGCTTACATAATGTGCACTCTTTTTCCGTTACTTTTATCTAACTATGAAAAAAATAAAGGTTATTCGTACCTATATTGTTTAATGTTAATCGCATCTGTATTTCTAACCCAATCAAAAATGGGGGTGTTCTTATTGATTGGAATAGTGTTTTTATATTGGTTTATATCAGTTAGTTTAAAGAAAAAGATATTTGTACTTATCTTTTTTAGCGTTTTCTTAGTTGCTCTGCTTTTATCTTTAAAAGCGTTTGTAGCTTATTTAAATGAAACCGTTGGTGGCAATTTTGCACGCACGCTTCATTTAATGTTATCGAATACGGATCAAGCGCATAATTTACTAGAAAGGCTTGATGATATTGTTGAAACTTATCAGGCTATTAGCCAACACAATTACCTAGTTGGCATAGGGTTGGGTAAGGGTGAAACAATAGAGATTTGGATCGCAATGGTAATGTATCGTTATGGTCTTATAGGTCTATTGTTTTTTATAGTTTTTTTCTTAATAGTGGGTTTTAAAACTATGTTTATGGCTATGAGAAAAGGCTTTTACAGTTTTGAAGAGCGATCACTATTTAAGTTTGTATGTATTTGGGCTTTAACAATATATATATCGCAATTAAGCGGACTCATGTTAGAAATGTCTAAAGGTGGAGTATTGTCATGCTTAATGTTCGCCGTAGCGTCCAAATGTATGATTAATAATGGTCAAACAAAAGTAGAGGGTTTTAAACATGCCTAAAAATGAATTGTATTTTATTCATCTTTTTAATGATTACAGTGGCAGCCCTAGAGTGTTGAGAGATGCTATTGACTGCGAACAGGAAAATGGCAATCAAAAATACTTATTCACTAGTGAGCATAAAGGGTTTTTAACGGGTGTTATGTGCAACGTAAAAACAGTACCTTATAAGCGTTCGACGAATAAGTTTGCAGTATTATGTTATTTTATGTTTGCTCAACTCTATACTTTTTTTGTACTTTCGTATTATTTAATTAAAGCAAAGGTTAACAACAGACAGACTCAAGTTGTTATTAACACTATTTTACCGTTTGGCGCAGGTTTAGCGGGTAAGCTGTTCGCAGGCAAAGTTGTTTGGTATGTGCATGAAGTTGCTATAGATCCCAGACCGTTAGATATATTATTAAAAGCTGTTCTACGTTTTGCTGCGGATGAAGCCTTGTTTGTAACGCAATATTTGCAATCTAAATATGCATTTTTAAGCTGTAAAAAAACAGTTATCTTTAACGGCTTACGAGGAGACTTTCCTAAAAACATTAAAATAGACCCTAACCAAAAATTTGATAATAAAACAGTTTTATTTGTAGGCTCTCTAAAAAGTTATAAAGGTATCCATAGTTTTTTGAGGTTGGCAGAGACGTTACCTGAGTTAAAATTTGTGGCAGCTTTAAATTGCACAAGCGATGAATTAACCCTATTAAAAGTAATACCAAAAAACTTAGAAATTCATATTAGGCCAAGTAATTTAGAAAAGCTTTATATGGATGCAATGTTACTTGTAAACCTATCTATACCCACACAGTGGGTTGAAACTTTCGGCTTAACAATAATTGAAGGTTTCAGCTTTGGCTGCCCTGCTATTATACCGCCGGTGGGCGGACCAACAGAATTCACAGATGAAAGTAATGCAGTACAAATCGATAGTCGTAGTTTTGAGCAGCTAGTAACCTGTGTTGAAAATATCAGTACTGATTACAATATATGGTTCAATATGTTTAAAAGTGCAAATAGTGTGGCTCAGGGGTTTACGACAGAGCAATTTCAACGTAGAGTTTCGCCCTATTTTTCTATCGAGAAACTAAGGACGTCTTCATGATCTCAGTTATTGGTACAGTTGGAGTGCCAGCATGCTATGGTGGCTTTGAGTCCTTAGTAGAGAACTTACTTCCTTCTAAAAAGATTGATTTAATTTATTGTACTCGCAAAGTCTATAAACATGAGCAAAAGGAATACAAAGGTAGTTGCCTAAAATATTGGTCGCTAGATGCGAATGGTGTGCAAAGTATTCCTTATGATGTGCTGTCTGTATTTCATTCACTTTTTTTTACAAAAAATGATTTATTGGTTCTTGGAGTATCAGGTGCAATCGCAATCCCATTTTTTAAGCTCTTTTCAAAAAGAAAAGTAGTCACAAATATAGATGGACTTGAGTGGAAGCGAGCAAAATGGGGCAAGGTTGCTAAATGGTTTCTAAAGTTTTCAGAAAAAATTGCTGTAAAATTTTCTGATACGGTGATAGCTGATAACGCTGCTATTGCAGAACATGTGTTAACTGCATATAACACTCAGGCTGAAGTTATTGCTTATGGAGGAGATCATGCGGTGAGAGGGGGGTTACCCTCAAGTAAAGAAAATTATTCATTAGCACTTTGTAGAATAGAGCCAGAAAATAATATAAAAATGATATTAGATGCATACAGCAATGCACCTGATCAGCATTTAAAATTTATTGGTAACTGGAATAACAGTGAGTTTGGTAAGGTGCTTAAAAGTGAGTATGGGTCTTACAATAATATAGAGTTAATTGACCCTATTTATGATTTAGATGAATTATTTAAACTACGCAGCAAAGCTGCTAGATATATCCATGGTCATTCTGCCGGAGGAACAAACCCATCACTGGTTGAAATGATGTTTTTTGACTTGCCTATCTATTGTTTTGACTGTAATTACAACCGTGCTTCTACGCAAAACTCAGCAATATACTTTGCTAGCAGTGAGCATTTAATACAACATTTAAGTGCTGCTAATAATGAAGATTTTACAATCGCTAAAAGCATGAAAAATATAGCTACCAAACGTTATACATGGTCGATAGTTAAGCAGCAATATGAGAGTTTATTCGATGACTAAAGGAATTATCCTCGCCGGAGGAAGTGGCACACGCTTATACCCACTGACAAAAGTAGTAAGTAAACAGTTGATGCCTGTGTATGACAAGCCAATGATTTACTACCCGATAGCCACATTAATGAATGCGGGTATTAAAGATATTTTAGTTATAACCACACCGGTAGAGCAAAGCAAGTTTCAAGAGCTGCTAGGCGATGGTAAAGACTGGGGTATCAACATTGAATACGTTGCTCAACCGTCACCTGATGGCTTGGCGCAAGCTTTTTTACTAGGTGAAGAGTTTATTGGTGGTGATAATGTGGCGCTAGTGCTTGGCGACAATTTGTTTTATGGCCACGATTTAGTTAAGTCGCTAAAAAGTGCTGCGGCACGTGAGCAAGGCGGCACTGTTTTTGGTTACCATGTTGCAAATCCAACGGCCTATGGTGTTGTTGAGTTTGATGTAAATGGTAAAGCCATTTCAGTTGAAGAAAAACCAACTCAGCCTAAATCTAATTATGCGGTACCTGGCCTATACTTTTTTGATAATAAAGTGGTTGAATACGCCAAAGCTGTTAAGCCTTCACCGCGTGGTGAACTTGAAATTACCGATGTGATAGAGCGATACCTAGAAGCTGGCACATTGAATGTTGAAATAATGGGACGAGGCACAGCTTGGTTGGACACTGGTACGCACGATAGTCTATTACAAGCTGCGCAGTTTATCGAAACCATTGAAAAGCGCCAAGGGCTTAAAGTTAATTGCCCAGAAGAAGTAGCGTACCGCATGGGGTATATCAACGAGCAACAACTGCGCGATTTAGCTCAGCCACTGCGTAAAAGTGGTTATGGCGAGTACTTGTTAAGTTTGCTTACTCATAAGGTGTTTTCATGAAGGTAATTGATACAACCATTGCAGATGTGAAAATTATTGAGCCTGCGGTGTTTGGTGATGAGCGTGGTTTTTTTATGGAAACCTTTCGTGATGATTGGTTTCGTGAACACGTTGCTGATGTGACCTTTGTGCAAGATAACCACAGTAAATCTGGCCAGGGTATATTACGCGGACTGCATTATCAAACCCAGCAAACACAAGGCAAGCTTGTACGTGTTACAGCCGGCGAAGTTTACGATGTTGCGGTTGATATGCGTAAAGATAGCGTAACCTTTGGTCAGCACGTAGGTGTGTTACTCAGTGGCGACAATAAACGTCAATTATGGGTGCCAGCAGGGTTTGCTCATGGTTTTTATGTAACCAGCGAAAGCGCAGAGTTTGTATATAAGTGTACAGATTATTATGCGCCGCAGTTTGAGCAAAGCGTATTGTGGAATGACCCAACATTGAATATTCAATGGCCGCTTGTTGATGGGAAAGCACCGTTATTATCAGCGAAAGATGAAGCTGGTTTACTACAGATCGATGCCCCCGCTTTTTAAGAGAATAAGATAATGACTAAAACAATATTTGTAACCGGCGGCGCGGGCTTTATTGGCTCAGCCTTAGTGCGTTTTTTAATTAATGAAACAGCGCATACCGTGGTTAACTTTGATAAGTTAACTTACGCAGGCAACCTTGAGTCTTTGCGCTCGGTTGAAGATTCAGACCGTTATCATTTTGTGCAAGGTGATATTTGCGACCGCGATACAGTATCAGCAGTATTTGCAAAGTATCAACCAGATTTTGTTATGCACTTAGCCGCAGAAAGTCATGTTGACCGTTCGATTGATGGCCCAGGTGAGTTTATTCAAACAAATATTGTAGGTACATACGAGCTGTTAGAGGCAGCGCGTAGCTACTATGTAACGCTTGCTGATGATAAAAAAGCCGGATTTCGTTTTCATCATATTTCGACTGATGAAGTATATGGTGACTTGGGCGAAACAGGTTTGTTCACTGAGGAAACCTCCTACGAGCCAAGCTCGCCTTACTCAGCGTCAAAAGCAGCATCAGACCACCTAGTACGTGCATGGCATCGTACCTATCAGTTACCTGTTGTGTTAACTAACTGCTCGAACAATTATGGCCCTTATCATTTCCCAGAAAAGTTAATCCCACTTATTATTTTAAATGCGCTGGAAGGTAAGCAACTTCCTGTGTATGGCGATGGTAAACAAGTTCGCGACTGGTTATTTGTAGAAGACCACGCACGTGCGCTTTATAAAGTGGTGAGTGAAGGCAAGCTTGGTGATACTTACAATATTGGTGGCTTTAACGAAAAACAAAATATTGAAGTTGTTACCACCATTTGTAATCACTTAAATGACTTAATTAAAGATAAGCCAGCTAACTTAACCGACTTTAACGAGCTGATTACATTTGTGGCAGACCGCCCAGGGCACGATGTACGTTATGCAATAGATGCCAGTAAAATCAATAAAGAATTAGGCTGGCACCCAGAAGAGACCTTTGAGTCAGGGATTTTAAAAACCATTCAATGGTATTTAGATAACCAAGCATGGTGTAAAAACGTGCAAGATGGCAGCTACCAACGTGAACGCTTAGGCAGTCATTAATATGAATGTATTAATCATTGGTAAAAATGGTCAGGTAGCGTGGGAATTACAGCAAACCTGCCCAAACCATATTACAGCACATGCTTACGGACGTAATGAAATAAACATTACGGACCCACAAAGTATTGAACACGTTATTGCACAGTTGAACCCTGCTGTGATTATTAACGCTTCAGCCTATACGGCAGTAGATAAAGCAGAGTCTGAGCAAGACGAAGCGTATTTAATTAATGCAACCGCGGTAGAGTATTTAGCTAAAGCGGCTACAAAGCACGGTATACGCTTATTGCATATATCAACAGACTTTGTGTTTGACGGTACAAACAACACCCCCTATAAAGTTGATGACCAAACTAACCCAATCAATGTGTACGGGGCGTCTAAATTAGCGGGTGAGTTGGCAATTAAAGCACATTGTGCAACTAACTCAGCGATAGTTAGAACGTCGTGGGTGTACTCTAGCCATGGTAATAACTTTGTTAAAACCATGCTGCGCTTAATGGCTGAAAAAGACGAGCTTAACGTAGTCAGTGACCAAATAGGTTGCCCAACCAATGCAAATGGGCTTGCAAAGTATTTATGGCAGTTAGCTGAGCAAGAGACACTTGAGCCAATCTATCACTACAGTGATTTAGGGGTGGCAAGTTGGTATGACTTTGCAGTGGGTATTCAGGATAGTGCATTAGAGCAAGGGTTGCTTGATAAGAAAATCCCAATCAAACCAATAGCAAGTTCAGCTTACCCTACGCCTGCTATTCGTCCTGTATATAGCTTGATGCAGCAAAGTGCGTGTGAATTAAAGTTTCATTGGCGGGCTGGGTTAAAAAAGCTATTCAGCAGCTCTCTTACATAAATATTTAGTTTAATAAACTCCATTAACCATTAAAACTTTTAATGGGGTTTTATATAGACAGTGACCTAATTAAATGCGTATAATCTCGACTCTCAAATTGCAGGTGTAAGCAATCGAAGTTAGAGAAGTCAGTATTTTAGGGATTGATATGGATAGTTGGTACTTATTATTTTGTAAACCTCGTCAGGAAGCACGAGCGAAAATTAATTTACAAAACCAAGGGATTGAGGCTTTTTTTCCTCTATTAAAAACCGAAAAACTCGTTAAAGGTCGTCGTACCGTTAAGGAGTCTGCGTTATTCCCAAACTATTTATTCGTTCGTTTAAATTCACAAAACTGTAACTTTTCTGCGGTAAAAAATACCCGTGGCATCAGTGGTTTTGTGTCGTATGGTGCGTCATATCAAATAGTACCTGAGCAGTTGATCAGCGAATTACAAAACTTTGAACCAAATTTAAATACCAACGACCTGCCAAATGCGGGTGATTTGGTGTACCTAAATAACGGTTCATTCAAAGATGTACAAGCAATATTTAAAGAGCCAGACGGCGACATGCGCAGTATATTACTAATTAATCTACTAAACCAAAAAACAGAAATAACAGTAGATAATAAAGATATAAGAAAGGTAGGTTAAAGGCGAAAGTGATATATTCACAAAGAGGTTAAGAGGCGCTGCGCTTAAGAGGTCAAGGTAAGGAACTAGGTTCTAGAAAAGAGACTAGGAGCTAGGGAAGTAAAATATATTTTTTCTTCTCATTTACCCTTATTGTTTACTCTTTGTGCAAAGGTAATTTTCGTAGGAGCAGGCTTTAGCCGCTAAAGTGTTAAGTGATATATTCAGAAAGAGGTTAAGAGACGCTGCGTTTAAGAGGTCAAGGTAAGGAACTAGGTTCTAGAAAAGAGACTAGGAGCTAGGGAAGTAAAATATATTTTTTCTTCTCATCTACCCTCATTGTTTACTCTTTGTGCACAGGTGATTTTCGTAGGAGCAGGCTTTAGCCACTAAAGTGTTAAGTGATATATTTACAAAGAGATTAAGAGACGCTGCGCTTCAGAGATGCACAGGAAGGCGTTAGAGAAGTAACATATTTATTTGTCTTCTCATTTTCTCTCATTCACTTCTCTTTGTGCAAAATTGGTGTTTTGTAAGGTATGGATTTTGGCCTTTAATCTTGCACCTTAAAACTTAAAGTTAATCAGTACGTAGGAACTGCAACCTAGGGGCGGAAGCGTGCCCGAAGAAGGGCTAGGCAAGCAAATAGTTTTGCTTTCAAATGATGGCTACGGGCTACGGGCTACGGGCTACGTTAGGATAGCTCAATAGCATAAACATCATAATCATCCGAAGGATTGGCAATGAGATATGAAAATTTAGAAGTATGGAAAAGGTCATTTAAACTAAGTTTATCAATATATAAAACATTTGAGTCTTTACGCGATTACGGTTTAAGAGATCAAATGCGACGATGTGCCGTCTCAGTCCCAAGTAATATCGCAGAGGGGATGGAAAGAGACTTTGAAAAAGAAAAAGCCCGCTTTTTAGGTATTGCTAAAGGCTCGATTGGTGAATTAAAAACACAGGTCATGATTTCATTTGAATTAGGTTATATACGTTATGAGCAATCTAAATTTATACTTGAAGAGTGTGAAATAATTGGAAATATGCTTGGCAAGTTAATAAAAACCATTAAAAATGCTTGATAAGCACGAAGCACGAAGCACGAAGCACGAAGCACGAAGCACGAAGCACGAAGCACGAAGCACGAAGCACGAAGCACGAAGCACGAAGCACGAAGCACGAAGCACGAAGCACGAAGCACGAAGCACGAACCTTTTAACTAAATTTACAAAAAGATTACTCGCTTGCCTGTTTACTGAGCAACCAACCTTGCAGAGTTAACAGAGCCATGCTTTAATTAGCCAGCGAAAATATAACAGCACATATCAATAACTAAGCTGAAAGTTTTAGAATTTTATAATATTTGGGAATATACAATGGCGCTAAGCTGTAAAACACTTGTGGCATCACTTACCTTGCTCACAATGACAGGTTGTACAATCATCCCCGGTAGCCATTTCGAAGGAATCGAATCGGGTGAACAAACAAAAAACCTTGAGCAAGACCTTGAAAAGGTCAATATCCAAATAATTGACTCCTCGTTGATTTATCAACAAAAACAAACCGCTAAAAAAGCTAAGCCACCTTCAAGCCTTGACGGCATTGATACCAGCGATTATCAATACAAACTAGGTGTGGGCGACGTACTTACCATTGGTGTATGGGATCACCCAGAGCTAACTATACCCGCTGCTGTACAACGAACTGCTGAGTTTGATGGTTTTCGCGTGCAAGCCGACGGCACTATTACTTATGCCTATGCACCCAAAATTCAAGCTGCTGGTAAAACCGTACAAGAGGTTCATACAGAACTTGTAAAACGCCTAAGCCGAGTGATAGAAGACCCACAAGTTGATGTTAAAATTGTGGGCTTTAGAAGCCAAAAAGCCTATGTAACGGGCGAAGTAACAAAACCAGGTGTTTACCCTGTTACTGAAATACCACTTACTTTAATTGATGCATTAAACCAAGCTGGCGGTTTAACTGAAGCAGCCGATTGGCGCACGGTTACCTTTACCCGTGGCGATAAAACAGAAGTCATCAAGCTTGATGATTTTTATGCACACGGTGATATCTCACAAAACCGTTTATTACAACATGGCGACATAGTGCACGTTAGCCGTAATGACCTACAAAACGTATTTGTATTAGGTGATGTAAAACGTGCAGGTTCTGTTGGTATTAACCGTTACGGTTTAAACCTCGCTGAAGCATTAAGTAACTCAGGTGGCTTAAATGAAAACACCGCCGATGCTAATGGAGTGTTTGTATTACGTAAACGCGACTTACAGCGCGATGGCGTAATAGCTGATGTATATCAATTGCACGCTAAAAATGTTGCAGCACTTGTACTAGCCGAGCAGTTTGAATTACAACCGCATGATATTGTGTATGTAACCACTGCACCGCTAGCGCGTTGGAACCGTGTGATAAGTTTATTACTACCGTCTATCGCAACAGTTGACTCTATCGACGACCTAGCAGCAACTAACTAAGGGAATAAGATGTTTGATTCTATCTTAGTGGTGTGTGCGGGTAATATTTGCCGCAGCCCAACCGCAGAGTATGTACTGAAAAGTAAGCTTGAAGGTAAAAATATTGTAGTTTCATCGGCAGGGTTAACCGCACTTGAAGGCAAATCAGCCGATGCTACCGCAAAACAAATAGCTGCCCCTTATGGTATAAATATGGATGCGCACCAAGGTAGGCAATTAAGCTCAAGCTTGGTAGCGAAAAATAGCGTAATACTAGTGATGGAACAACGCCATTTAACTGATTTGTGCAGCCGCTACCCTGAAGCCCGTGGCAAAACTTTTTTACTTGGCAAATGGTTAGGTGATAAAGAAATCCCCGATCCATACAAGCAAAGCCTTGAAGCATTTGAACACGTATATGAATTAATCGACAGCGCGTGTAGCGCTTGGCAAAAGTATTTATAAGGATAGGCTAGTTAATGAATGCTCAGCCCACTGCAATAGCAGCAAATAAGCAAAATCGCACAAACGAACAAAACCCAAGCCAAGAAATTGACTTAATGGCGCTATTAGGCGCATTACTTGATCGTAAGTTTTTTATCATTGCAATAACTGCTGTGTTTATGTTTGTCGGTGTAGTATATGCCGTATTCTCTACCCCAATATACCAAGCTACAGCGATGATCCAAGTTGAAGATAGTAGCGGCTCAGTCCCAGGGTTTGATGACATGGCTGGCATGTTTGAAAGCACCTCTGCCGCGGTGACCGAAATCGAACTACTAAAATCACGCTCTATCATAGGTGAAGCAGTTGATACCCTAAAGCTTGATATAATTGCCGAGCCTAAATTATTCCCATTTATAGGCGGCCGTGCATTTCGTAAATTTACCCCTATGAGTGAGGGCGAACTAGCTGAACCTAGCTTTGGTGCAACCTCCTATGCTTGGGGCGGTGAAAGCATTGATGTATTTAGGTTTGATGTACCAAAATCTGCGGTTGGTGCTGGTTTTACTCTACAAACGCAAGAGAATAATAGCCTTGTGTTATTAAATGATGAAGGTGAACAAATTTTAGCAGGTAAAATAGGGCAAGAGCTTACTAATGGTAAGTTTAACCTAACTGTACGTAGTTTAAATGCCCGCGCTGGCACTGAGTTTACACTTACTCGTAAAGATCGTTTAAATACCATTTTAGATTTACAAAAAGATATAGGCGCAAGTGAAAAAGGTAAAGACTCCGGCATAATTAATTTAAGCTTACAAAGTGCACAACCCAATTATGCTCAAAAAGTACTTGATAAAGTGGCAAGTATTTACGTGCGCCGTAATGTTGAGCGTAATAGCGCGGAAGCACAAAAATCTCTAGAGTTTTTAGAGGTACAATTACCTGAAATTAAAAAACAACTTGAGTACGCAGAAGAGCGCTTTAACGATTACCAAATAAAACGCCAGTCAATCAATATTACTCTTGAAACCCAAGGTGTATTAGAGCAAGTTGTAAAACTTGAAACTAAATTACAAGAGCTTGAGCTTAAGCGCCTTGAACTAAGCCGTAAATTTAAAAAAGACCACCCAACCTACCAGGGTTTGGTTGAACAAATTCGCGCTGTTAATGCACAAAAAGATGAGCTAGTTGGTGAGGTCGGTAACCTACCAGAAACCCAACAAGAGCTACTGCGTTTAAGGCGTGACGTTGAGGTTAGTAACCAAATTTACACATTGCTGCTGAGTAAAACTCAAGAGTTGGATATTGTACGTGCTGGCACGGTAGGTAACGTGCGTATAATTGATTACGCTGAGGTCAATACCTCAAAGCCAGTTAAGCCTAAAAAAGCCTTAATTGTTGTTATGGCAACCATGCTAGGGGGCATGTTGGCGGTAGCAATAGTGCTAGTACAAAAAGCTATGCATAAAGGGGTTGAAGACCCTAATGAAATTGAGGCTATCGGCTTACCTGTATACGCCAGTGTACCCTACTCAGATTACCAAGATAAACTCACAGGTTTTAGTAAAGCCCGTAAAAATAAAAATAAACCAAAATCAATTTTAGCGCTTGATAACCCAGCGGACCTTTCAATCGAGGCACTGCGTAGCCTACGTACCAGTTTACACTTTGCGATGATGGAGGCTAAAAATAATCTTATTGCGATATCTGGCCCAAGCCCAGGTGTGGGTAAGTCATTTATATCGGTGAATTTAGCTTCAGTACTCGCGCAAAGCGGTAAAAAAGTATTAATTATCGATGCCGATATGCGTAAAGGTTATTTGCAAACTCAATTCGGTATAGAATGGGATGACGGCTTAAGTGATTACTTATCAGGGCGTTTAAACCTTGCACAAGTGACTAAACCAACTCAAGTTGATGGTTTAAGTGTAATTACTCGTGGCCAAATACCGCCAAACCCATCTGAGTTACTAATGCACTCAAACTTTAGTAAATTAGTTGAAGAGGTAAGTGCAGAGTATGATTTAGTAATAATCGATACACCACCTATTTTGGCAGTAACGGACCCAGCAATTGTTAGTGCTCATGCTGGTACTACATTATTAGTTACTCGCTTTGGCCAAAACCATATTAAAGAAATAGAGCTAACTCGTAACCGTTTTGAACAAAACGGCATTGACGTTAAAGGCATTGTATTTAACGGTGTAGTTAAAAAAGCGAGTAATGTATATGGTTATTATGGCTATTATAGCTATGAGTATCAAAGTGATAAGAATTAAAGAAGCCCCAATTGGGCTCTGTAAATAAAAGCTTGTCATTTACGTGTTAAATGAGCATATTAGAAAATTTATGAAAATGGTATTATATTTTTTAGATTATCCAGCACGTAGTCTGAAGAGATTCACTCATTTTTAATTTTATAGGTGTGGGCAAACGTGTTTTCTTCTCAGTTGAATAGTATCTTTGGCACTATTTTAAAAAATAGTTCATTAGCACTTTTAGTTAAAGTTATCGGCTCGGCTATATCAATATCTTTAGCCGCTATAATTGCTAGGTATTACGGCCCAGATATAGCAGGTCAATACTTTTTATTGATGTCGATAGTTACTTATTTTGTAGTTGTTGGTAGTTTTGGTCAACAGAATGCTATGTTGCAAAAAGTATCAAGCACAGGCTCAGAAGAAAAGAAGTTTACCTTGTTAAATTCATCTATTTTTATTGTAATGATCTTCTCTATCATCCTGTCGTGTTTAATGTACTTTACATCTGGGTTTATATCATCTAACATTTTTAATAAACCAGAATTAAAAGAAACGCTAGAGAATATTGTATTCCTTATCCCTTTATTGTCTCTGTTAAATGTTTTTTCTGCTTATTATCAAGCAAATAATAGAATAATAGTTTCTATGAGTATTTTGGGCCCCATACCTAATACCATTGTATTGGCTTTATTAATACTTGTTAGTTTTAGTGGATTAGAATTGCAATTTAATAATTTTATTTTGTTTGTTATTATTTGCACATTTTTATCTTTGCTTTATTCTTCTTTTATGGTTCGGGGTTATGAGTTTGACTCCCTAGATCTCGGGGCTATAAAAAAAATGCTATTAATCGGATCTCCGATGCTAGTAGTTCAAGCATGTATGCAACTTAATTCACTAATAGGGCAATTTAGTTTAGGTGTTTGGGGTACTACCACTGATATAGCTTTTTTCGCAATTGCAAATAAGATTGCGATTCTCATAAGCTTAATTTTAACATCGGTAAATAAGATAGCGGCGCCTAAATTCAGTGAGCTTTACTCAACGGGAAATTATGAAGAACTAAAGGTTGTTGTTAAAAATTCTAGCAGATTGATGCTTTTATTTTCTTTTCCTTTTTTACTAATTTTGTTGATGTGCCCTAAGTGGGTATTGAGCTTTTTTGGTGAAGAGTTTGAAGCTGCAAGCCAAATTCTCAGAATACTTGCTGTAGCTCAGTTTATTAATGTTTCTACAGGATCTGTGGGATTTATTCTTTTAATGACAGGAAGGCAAAAGGTTGCTCGAAATAATATGCTTTTATCTCTTTTTATTGCTATATCTTTATCAATAATCATTGTTCCCGTATACGGGGCGATTGGCGCTGCAATAGTTACCCTCCTATCACTGAGTACGTCTAATTTGTTGTCGTGGTATACAGTGAAGAAAGAGCTAAAAATTAATACATTTAAGATACTTTGAAGTTAATATGATATATTTGAAATCTAAAAAAATTATTTTTATACATATTCCAAAAACAGGTGGAACAAGTATAAATCAATTGCTTACAGATACTGTTAAAAACTGCGATATTGTAACTTCGGAACAGTCTCGATTTCGGAAAGCTCTCAATAAAATTACCGGAAATAAGAATTTTAAGAAACATGAAAGTGCCCTGGAATTACTTAATAAATTGGGCGAAGACAATTTCAATAGTCTTTTTTCATTTGCTGTAGTGAGAAACCCATATGATTGGTTAGTTTCATATTACTTTTTCATTACAGAAACGAAAATAAGCCCTGATACGAATAAGCGTTGGAGTCATCATCTATACCCTCTTGTAAAAGATATGACTTTTAAAGATTTTGTATCGTGGGTTTGTGACCAGAATGGATTGTCTAATTTAGCATCTCGTAAATCTTTAGTATTTGACAATAGTAAAAAAGTTTTACAAAAAGACTGGGTTAGTAATTTAGATGGAAGCTTACTTGTTAAAAGGATTTTAAACGTTGAAGAGTTACAAACCCAAGTACCTTTATTATTAAATGAGTTAGGTCTCAATAATAGCAAATTGCCTCATATCAACTCATCTAAAAGAGGTATATATGTAGACTATTATGATGAAGTAACTAAAAATAAAGTTTACGAGTATTTTAAGGAGGATTTTGATGCTTTTGGATACGCAAGGGACTAAGGGTTATATGAAAAAAATTTTTATTGTCGGTCGGCATCGTTCAGGAACTACTTGGCTGGCAAATATATTAGCTAGTCATAAAGATGTTTACACGCCAGTACATCTTGAACATAAAGGGCAACATGAAAGCGCCTTTTTTTGTAATGTTGTACCGTATTGTACCGAAGGTAACGAGGTAAATATAAATAAGTTAATAGATGTGTTTACTAAATCAGATTTTTATAATTTGTTGTTGGAAACAGGTCAAATTAAAACGGATAAAATAATAAAAACTGAATATGATTATTTTTCGGGAGTAATGGATTGCGCCGCATCTAATGCTGAGTGTGGGGCTTGGGTTGAAAAGTCACCATCACATACATTAATTCTTAATGACCTAATTGATAATTACCCAGAAGCAGTGTTTGTTGCAATAAAGCGTAATTTTCTTGATACTGTAACTTCTAATATCTATGGCTTCAGTAACCCGCATAGTTTATTAGCGTGGATTAAGGTATCAATTTGGACTTGTATATTTGAAAAAATAATCGAAGCAAATAGAAAAAAAATTTTATTAATAACATACGAAGAGCTAGTAGAGGGTATTAGTCTTAAAAAAGTGCTAGATTATGCAGGCTTAGAGTCAACGGAAGATGTTTCTAGTAAGTGGACTCCCTCTTCTTCTTATAAGGGAACTTCAAAACCTAAAATCAAATTACGAGCGAAAGTACTAGCATACTCTGTAAAAGCTATATTTAAGCTGGTTCCTTCAGTATTATGTGTACACTATGGCAAATATTGGGTTTCTCATAATAAAAAATTACCATTGTGGTTTTATAAGGTGGGTGGGCTTGAATAATTTAATCATAGCATTTGTCATAAATTTACTAAACTCTCTACCTCGAGGGAGTTATTTTAATCTTCTTAGGCGTCATATATTAAATCTGTTTTTCTTTAAAAGAAATAGCCGGTTTAGTATATCTAATGGACTAATCGTTAGACCTTACACTGGAGTGAAAAATCTACAAATTGGTGATGGGGTATTTATTAATCATGGCTTTAGTTTTGGATGTCCTGAGGCAAAGATAGTAATAGGGAATTATTCTAAAATAGGGCCAAATTGTTTGATTGAAACAGTAAATCATCCTTATTTACAAGAAAAAAATAAGCATGTAGCAACAAGTGAAGATGTAACCATTGGTGCTGAAGTTTGGGTTGGTGCTCGCGTAACTATCTTGCCCGGTGTATCAATTGGAAATAATTCAGTAATTGCAGCGGGATCTGTTGTTACAAAGAATATACCTAGTAATGTATTAGCTGGGGGCGTCCCAGCAAGAGTAATAAAGAAATATGAAAAAAATATTGATTTTCTCTGATGAGTATTTAGGCAAAGGTGGTGGTGCAGGGGTCGTAGCAGATCAACTTTTTAATGATTTTAAGCGCCAAGGTGATGAGTGCTATTTATTGACATATAAAAGTATACCTTCTTGGATTCCGAGTTTCTTTTGGATTATATATTACCCTGTCTTATTAGTTATACAGTATTTTAAGGCTAGATATGATTTAATAGTCTGTAATGACCCTAAAGCTATTTACACATTAGGGCTTCTTAGTCGGTTAGGTTTTAAATTTAATTATAAGTGTATTATGCATGGCTCTGAATACCGAATATTTTCAGAGTCTATAAGTTTTATCAATAGGATTGCCTTATTTAAATATTTTTTTCAAATTTCAATAAACAAAGCAATGGAAGTTATATTTGTAAGTGAATGTGTTAAGAAAGAGTCGCAAAACTCATTTGATATAACTAACAAAAATTTGAAGGTGGTTTATGCTGGGATTGAATTGGCTATATTCATACCGCCTGAAAAGATTAACACACCAGAATCAAAAAATAAGATTATCTTAACAGTTGCTAGAGTTATTAAAGGGAAAGGGCATTTTGAGTTATTAGATGAGTTTAAAAAAGTACTTTCTAACGACTCTGCATTTCGATGGCATGTAGTTGGGGATGGTAAGGATCTAGATTTGTTAAAAAGTGCTGTTAAAACTGCTGGTCTTGAAGAGTTTGTAATTTTTCATGGCAAAATAAATAGAGTAGATATTATAAAATTATACCGAAACTCTTACGTTTTTGTACTGTTAACTAAGTTAAAAGAAGCTTTTGGATTGGTTTTTATTGAAGCAAACTCACAAGGCTGTGCTGTTATCGGTCCTAACAAGCATGGCGTCAAAGAAGCTATTGAAAATGGAGTAAATGGTTATCTAGTTGATAATTTTAGTTGTGTTTCTGGTTTAATACTTGATAAAAATAAAATTTCATCCATAACACCTGAGGCTTGCATAGAACACTCTCAAAGATTTTGCTCCTCTAAATTTGCTTTAGAAGTGAAAAAACTTTGATTTTTTTAGCTTCTGTTGTCTTTATATTTACGTTTCTACTTTGTTTATTACTAACTAAAAGTTATTATATTTCATTTATTGTTAGTGTGCTTAAAACTGTTTTTTTCTCCTTGTTTTTTTTACTTTATTTTCAGCACCACTTAACAGATGACTTGAAGTATTATGAAGAAGCGCTCTCATTAATCAATTCATATAACAACTACAATGATTTTTTTTCATTTTACTCTGATCTTAATGAGTTGCTAAAAACTAACCACACTCTTTTCTTTTTATATAGTGCTGCTTCTATTGCAATAATTAATGAAGGGTACTACTCAATCGTTATAATGAATATATTCCTATCATGTGTTTCAACTTATTTATATGCTAAGGTGTTTACTCACTTGTTTGAGACAGGAGATAAGGGATTTAAATTTTTCTTTTGTCTATTAGCTTTACACCCTACTTTAATAACCTGGTCTTCTGTTATTGCATTAAAGGAAGTTTTAGTTTTGCTTCTCTCAGGTGGATATTTTTATTTAACTATTATACTAATTAGATCTAAAGCTACTTGGGCACGATTGTTTTATCTTATTGTTATATTTTTTATACTTTATTTAATGCTAGATTTGAGGTTTTATCTTGTTTTTATATTTTTAGCTGCTACTTATTTTGGGTTTTCTAAATATAAACTAAGGGGATGGAATTCACTTTATTTACTATTAATAGCTGGAGTTGCTATTTTCATAAGCCTTTCATTTATACCTAGAGCAGAGTATGCTTTTTCAGTTTTTTTAAAAAATTTTTCAAATCCTATATTAGGTATTCCTAGATTTTTATTAACACCACTCCCATTTAGTATAGAGTTTGATTATTCTTTCATCTTATTTGATAGCATACTACATTGGTTAAGCTTCCCTTTTATATTAGTTGGGTTTACCCTTTTTCTATTAGATGCAAAGAGTAAGGAGGTACTCTTTTTTACAAGCTTCTTTTTTGCCCTCATATTGGTTTATAGTATGTTTGAAACGTTACAAGGTCCTAGACATAGAGTTCAAATTTATCCTCTTTTTTTATTTTTTCAGATTAAAGGGGTTGTTTGGATTACTAAAAGTTTAGGATTTGTCCGTGCTTTCAAATAAAAGGGTGTTTTATATTTTATTATATATTGGGTTTTTATGAGTAAAGTAATGCTAATAAATAGTTTAGGTTATGGGGGAGCTGAAAGAGTTTTTTCAAACCTTACTAATTATTTTAATGAAAATAATGTTGATTTTAATGTTGTCTCATTATTAAATGTAAATGATTATTATAATTGTAGTGATAATAAACCAACCTATTTAACAGAGTGTAAAGCTTTATCTTTCATAACACTTTTAAAGTGTTTGATAGTTTTTTTTATTTATTGTGTTAAAAATAAAGTAACTTTGGTTCAAAGTCATCTTTTTTGGTCAAATTATATAAATGTTATCACCTCTAAGATATTAAGTTATGATTGCCAGCTTGTGCACTGTGTAGCCTTTAATTCTAAATTTAAAAAAGGTAAAAAAAGATCTTTTCACTTTTTTGCCTGTAACTTTTTACTCAAATATGCATCTTTGAATGTTTTTAAAAGTTATGAAATGAGGGATGAATACATAGAGTTATTTAAACTTGATAAAAATAAAACAAAGGTAATATATAATCCAATAGACCTTGAAGTTTCCGCTGTTAAGTCTTATATACATAATAAGAATCCAAAAATTAATTCTAAACCTTTTTCTATAGGGTTAGTTGGTAGATTCCATCTTAGCAAAAGATATTTTGATGTCCTTAAGTTAGCAAATATAGTTTCAAATGACTTTGTTTTTTATTGCATAGGGACTGGGGATGAGCTAAGTGAGATAAATGAAAAACTTATCAATTTTAATTTGACGGATAAAGTACACTTACTTGGTTGGCAGAGTGAACCATTAAAGTTGCTTGCGAATATGGATGCTTACTTATGTTGTTCTGAGGCCGAGGGTTTTCCTAATTCATTAATAGAAGCAATGTCTGTTGGCCTTCCTTGTATACATTCAAATTGTATGACAGGACCAAAAGAAATTTTGGGTCATGTAGAATCATATGAGGGAGGGTTATCATATAGGAAGTTTGGCCTAACTTTTGAAATTGGTGATATAGAAGCTATTAAAAATGGTTTAAATAACCTCGTTAAGAATCCAGTTTTATATAGTAAATATAGTGAAGCAAGCTTAAATCGTGTTAAAGAGTTAAAAGAAACAGATTGTTTTAAAGAATATTTAACTGTATTTGATGAGGCAAGCAAATGAAAAATTTGCTAATTATTGTTAATGTTGATTGGTTTTTTATCTCGCATCGCTTACAGATTGCTAAAAGAGCACTTGAAAGTGGTTATGAAGTCACGGTTGCGTGTAGGTTTACTGAACATAAAGAAAAGTTAGTATCTATGGGCTTTAATGTTATAGATATTCCATTTAACCGTAGTGGTGGGGGGGTACTTTCTGAGCTAAATACTATAAAAATCATTAGAACAGTTATTGAAAATGTTAAACCTCGCATTATACATGCTATTACTATAAAACCAGTGCTATACACAGGTTTAGCTTTAAAAACGGTTACGAAAAATATTCCTTTCGTTGCCGCAATCTCTGGGCTAGGTTATGTATTTACTGCTAAAACTGCCAGAGCAAAGTTAACTAAGTTTATTGCGTCAGTTTTTTATAAAATAGCTCTGTCGCAAAAGTATAAAACAGTTATTTTTCAAAACACATCAGATGAAGAAATTTTGACTTTGATTACTAAGTTAAAAGCAACAGATAAAACATTGATAAAGGGTTCCGGCGCTGATCTGTCTGTTTATACCTATCAACCTGAAAGTACGAATACACCTGTTAAAATAGTTATGGCTTGTCGTCTGCTTAAAGAGAAAGGGGTATATCAGTATATTGATGCGGCAAAAATCATTAAAGAAAAGTACCCTAATACAGAGTTTTTGCTTGTTGGTACACCTGATTTAGAGAACCCTAATACTATAAGGCAATCAGAAATTAATAGGTGGGCAGAGAAGAGGGTTATTACTTATTTAGGTCATAGAAACGATATACCAGCAGTATTTGCAGATTCAAACATTGTTTGTCTACCCTCTTTTTATGGTGAGGGCGTTCCAAAAGTACTAATTGAAGCTGCTGCATGTGGTCGGTCTATTGTTACTACAGATAACCCTGGTTGTAGAGATGCAGTTATTGAAGGTGAAACCGGGTTTACAGTACCTATTCGTGATGCTATAGCGCTTGCTACAGCTATACTTAAACTTATAGAGAAGCCTGAGTTAAGAGTTACAATGGGCGCTAAAGCGAGAGTTTTTGCTGAAAAAGAATTTGATGTTAATAGTGTGGTCAATAAGCATTTTGAAATTTATAATAATTTATTAGGTCGTGTAAAAAAGTGATTGCTATAACAGGTTATACAGGGTTTGTCGGACAACATTTATTAGAGCTGCTAAATACCACAGATTGTTTGTTACTAGGGCGTAACCCCTTAGCTAATTACTCTCATTTTTACGAGTTTGATCTATCAAAAACCAACGATTTAGATTTAGTCAGTAAATTAAGTAACGTTGATGTTTTAGTGCATGTAGCCGCACGTGTTCATATTATGAACGATGACGCAACAGACCCTTTAGCTGAATTTAGAGCTGTTAATACTAAAGGTACACTTAACTTAGCTAAGCAAGCTGCGCAGGCCGGAGTTAAGCGCTTTATATTTATAAGCTCTATAAAGGTTAATGGTGAGAGTACAACTAATCAAACGCCCTTTACTGCAATCGATACACCTCATCCAGATGACCCATATGGGATATCTAAAGCGGAAGCTGAGCTGCAGTTATTAGCGTTGGGTAAAGATACAGGGATCGAAATTGTAATAATCCGCCCACCACTTGTTTACGGTGAAGGTGTAAAAGCAAACTTTGCTTCACTGATGCGGTTTGTGAGTAAAGGCTTACCATTGCCATTTAGAGCAATAAAAAATAATAAGCGCAGCTTAGTGTCTGTTTATAACTTAGTTGATTTAATCAAGGTATGTATAGAACACCCAAAAGCCGCTAATCAAGTGTTTTTAGCTTCTGACGACTATGATTTATCAACAGCTGAAATGGTGGCATTAATGGCTAAAGTACAGGGTAAAAAAAACTTGGCATTACCAGTGCCTGTTTGGTGCTTTAAATTAGCTGGTAAATTACTTAATAAAAATGATGTTATTGATAGGCTAACCGGTTCTCTCCAATTAGACATTACTCATACAAAAAATACCCTTGATTGGGCTCCGCCTTATTCAGTTGAACACGGTTTCAAACTAGCTGCTAAAACTTCAACAAAATAATTAATGGATTTATAAATGATACGTTTACTCGACCTTTTGTTTTCACTTTTTGGTTTGTTGTTTGCCTCACCATTTTTAGTGATTTTATACATTATTGGTTTGTTTGATACAGGCTCACCTATCTTTACTCAAGAGCGTGTTGGCCGTAATAAAAAACCATTTACTCTAGTAAAATTTAGAACAATGACAGTTGATACTGCATCGGTTGCGAGCCATTTAGCGAGTACTGCATCAATAACGTCTTTTGGTGGCTTTTTGCGTAAAACAAAGCTTGATGAACTCCCGCAACTTTGGAATGTACTAAAAGGTGAAATGAGCTTAGTTGGTCCTCGCCCTGGTTTATTTAACCAAGATGAATTAACTAAAGCACGTGAAGCTAAAAATGTATTTAACGTACGCCCTGGTATCACCGGACTTGCTCAAGTTAACGAAATTGATATGTCTACTCCTGAGTTACTTGCAAAAACGGATCGCGAGATGATAGATACCTTAACTATCGGAAACTACTTTAAATATATACTAATGACAGTAACTGGCAGCGGTAGTGGGGATAGGGTTAAGTAGATACGAGGTAAAAGTTTAAAGGTACAAGGTGAAAGGCAAAAGATTAAAGATAGAAGTGATCTAACCCCGATAAAGTAGACACGGGGCTCAGATTCTCAATGGAAAAGCTATAAGCAAAAATACAAGCTTTAAAGTTAAAGGACTTAAGTTAGGTATAAGGGATTTTATGCAATTTGAAGATTTAGATGTATGGCAGCGCTCTGCTGACTTGGCTTGTGGGATCTATATACATTTCAAATCAAGTAAAGAGTTTGGGCTAAAAGATCAAATTACTCGCTCAGCTTTATCTATTTCTTCCAATATTGCGGACAAAATTGCAGGAGCAAATTTTGAACGCGCTTGCGCGGCCTCGAAGAGGTGAGATAAACGGACTTATCGAATAACGTTATGAGAGGAAGACTCCCAAAGATTATGCGCGCTTTCTTTCATACTCCAAAGGTAGTTGTGGTGAATTACGCTCTCAAATTTATATTGCAGTTAAAATTGGCGAAATTGACATAAAAACATCTGAACTTTGAGTCGAAGAGACAAAGCAGCTCTCCAAAATGTTATCAGGTTTAATGAAATCGATTGAATCATGGGATTAGGTCGGTAAGCTACGTTTGACGTTTGACGTTTGACGTTTGACGTTTGACGTTTGACCTTGAATTTTCTATTCAAATCAACAACTAATGATTATGTGTTGGTTTGTGGTGATTTTGTTCATTTAGCGTTATAATTCAGTAAATATACATATTGTTAGAGCTAGTGTTTGCTCTTTAATTATCGAACCAACGGTACAAAAAAAGGAACTTGTTGTGGATAGTTTTATCCAGTCTATTTTAAATGCGCCGCGAGCTAAAAAGCGCGCTATTACCTTATTTATTGACTCCCTGTTTATTGCTGCAGCTTTTTGGTTGGCTCTAATTGTGCGCTTAGATAGCCTAGAGCCACTTAAAGAGTTAGATAACTGGCTGTTATTAGCAATTCTTATACCGACAGGTTTATACTCATTTATTAACTTAGGTTTGTACAGGGCGGTACTTAGGTATATGAACTCACAAGCTTTGTGGGCCATTGTACTGGGTACGTTTATTACCACAGTTGCTTTAGTATTGCTTTCGTTTTTTGTTGGTATAACGATTCCTCGAACAATGCCATTTATATTTGCTTGGTTATGTTTATTAACTGTGGGTGGCTCACGTATTTTAGTGCGTGCCATGATCGGTAGAATGGCTACGGTTAATAAAGAGTCGGTTATTATTTATGGTGCAGGCTCTGCAGGTCGCCAACTTGCTACAGCTTTAGGTGCAGGACCTGAGTATTATGTACGCGCATTTATAGATGATGACGAAACAAAGCAAGGCTCAATAGTACAAGGTGTACCAGTAATTAGTTTTAAAGGCATTTACGAGCTCATAAATAAAGGTAAAGCCACTAAGGTGCTGTTGGCATTACCTAGTGCCAGTCGCTCCCGTCGTAAAGAGGTGTTAGCCCAACTTGAACCGCTCAGCATTAAAGTACTCTCAATCCCCGGTATGGCAGATGTGGTTGAGGGTAAAGCCAAGCTATCTGAATTTAGAGATGTCGAAATTGAAGATTTACTAGGCCGTGACCCTGTTACGCCAAAGCCCGAGCTAATGAAAGCGAATATTGCTGATAAAATAGTAATGGTAACTGGCGCTGGCGGGTCTATAGGCTCAGAGCTTTGTAGGCAAATAGTTAAACAAAAGCCAAGTAAACTAGTGTTGTTTGAAATCTCAGAGTTTGGTTTATACTCAATCGAAAAAGAGCTCAACGAGTTTATTGTTAGTAATCAGCTTGATATAGAGTTGGTTCCTGTTATGGGGTCGGTTCAGCGTATAAACCGGATTGAAACTGTAATGATTGCCTTTGGTGTGCAAACCGTTTATCACGCCGCAGCATATAAACATGTGCCATTAGTTGAGCATAATGTGGTAGAGGGCGTGCGTAATAATGTGTTTGGTACATACTATGCTGCAAAAGCGGCGGTTAATGCCGGGGTTGAAACCTTTGTATTAATATCTACCGACAAAGCAGTTCGCCCAACTAATGTAATGGGGGCTACTAAGCGTATGGCTGAGCTTGTATTGCAAGGCCTTGCTCAAAATAAAGGTATTAAGCATCGAACCCGCTTCTGTATGGTACGTTTTGGTAATGTATTAGGCTCTTCAGGTTCGGTTGTGCCATTATTCAGAAGGCAAATACAAGAAGGCGGGCCAATAACGCTAACTCACCCAGACATCACCCGTTTTTTTATGACCATACCTGAAGCGGCACAGCTTGTTATTCAAGCTGGCTCAATGGGTAAAGGTGGCGATGTATTTGTGCTCGATATGGGTGAGTCGGTAAAAATAAAAGATTTAGCATCAAAAATGGTTCGCCTATCAGGTTTAGAGGTTAAGAGTGATACAAATCCTCATGGTGATATTGAAATCAAATGTACTGGCCTTCGCCCTGGAGAGAAGCTATTTGAAGAGCTATTAATTGGCGATAACGTTGGCGAAACTACTCATGAGCGTATAATGACTGCAAGCGAAGTAATGTTACCATTTGCCGAGCTGAATGTATTTTTAGAAGCATTGGATATTGCTTGCCATAATTTTGATCATGAAACAATTCGCCAGTTATTACTTGATGCACCAACAGGTTTTAACCCAACCGATGGTATTTGTGATTTAGTATGGAATGCTAAAAAACACCTTTCAACCCACAATACAAAAAAAGTAATTTATATCCGTAAATAAATATTTTGCTAAATCAGGCATTTTTATGTTTTTAATGAGTTATATAAGGTGTTTTCACTAAAGTATAGCTTAAAGAACAATTAATTTTGCTGAATCTAATTCGATTAAGTTTGATAGACTAACTCAAAGCCAATTATTAGTAATAACTGTTGTATATTTTTAGATAGGCTGGAACTTTGGTTACTCGAAATGTTACTTTGTAATTATATATTTAAATTTTAAATCATTAATATAAGTTGATACTATGACTGTAAAATTAACCCATCTCAAAGCCCTTGAGGCAGAGTCCATTCAAATTATGCGTGAAGTTGCTGCTGAGTTTGATAATCCAGTAATGCTTTATTCTGTAGGTAAAGACTCATCAGTATTATTGCACTTAGCACGTAAAGCTTTTTACCCAGGAAAAATACCTTTCCCGCTTATGCATGTTGATACTAACTGGAAATTTAAAGAAATGATCCAGTTTAGAGATGATATGGCCAAAAAATATGAGTTTGATTTAATTGTTCACCAAAACCCTGAAGGTATTGCAATGGGATGTAGCCCATTTGTTCATGGCAGCGCAAAACATACCGATATTATGAAAACTCAAGGTTTAAAGCAAGCGCTTGATATGCATGGGTTTGATGCTGCGTTTGGTGGTGCTCGTCGTGATGAAGAAAAGTCACGAGCTAAAGAACGTGTTTATTCATTTAGAGATAAAAATCATCGTTGGGATCCTAAAAGTCAACGCCCAGAACTCTGGAATGTTTATAACAGCAAAGTAGATAAAGGTGAAAGCATTCGTGTATTTCCACTTAGTAACTGGACAGAGCTTGATATTTGGCAGTATATCTACCTTGAAGGTATTGAAATTCCATCATTATATTTTGCAAAAGAGCGTCCTGTTGTTGAGCGTGATGGAACGTTGATCATGGTGGATGATGAGCGTATGGAACTTGAAGAAAATGAACAAGTTCAAAATAAAATGGTTCGTTTTAGAACGCTAGGTTGCTACCCACTAACAGGAGCTGTTGATTCTGTAGCGCAAACATTACCAGAAATTATTCAAGAAATGTTATTATGTACTACCTCTGAACGTCAGGGACGAGTGATTGATAATGACTCTGCGGGTTCAATGGAGAAAAAGAAAATGGAAGGTTATTTTTAGCCATATTATAAGTCTTAAAAATTTTTATAAAGTGCACAACATGCTTACTTTATATGTTGAATACACTTAATAACCATTAACTTATTGAACCAAATTGTAGAGAAAATTATGTCACAAGAAACGAACTTACTTGCTACTGATATAGAAGCATATTTAAAAGTGCATGAAAATAAAGACATGCTGCGCATATTAACCTGCGGTAGCGTCGATGATGGTAAATCAACTTTAATAGGTCGTTTGCTTTACGATAGCAAGATGATCTTTGAAGATCAGATGGCGGCAATAGAAAAAGACTCTAAACGTTTTAATACCACAGATAATGATTTTGATTTATCGCTGCTTGTTGATGGCTTGCAGTCTGAGCGCGAACAAGGCATTACTATTGATGTTGCATATCGTTACTTTGCAACCGAACAACGTAAATTTATAATTGCCGACACCCCAGGACATGAACAGTATACGCGGAATATGGCTACAGGAGCTTCTACGTGTGATTTAGCTATTATTTTGATTGATGCTCGTCATGGTGTTCAAGTACAAACACGCCGTCATAGTTATATATGTTCATTGCTTGGTATTAAAAATGTCGTAGTTGCGATTAATAAAATGGATGCTGTCGGTTATGAGCAATCTGTTTACCAAGATATCAAAAAAGATTACCGTGAATTTTCAAAAGACCTTTCATTTGATGACGTAAGATTTGTGCCTATCTCGGCATTGCGTGGTGATAATGTGGTTAATGAAAGTGAAGCTATGAGCTGGTATCCTGGCTCTACATTAATGAAGTTACTTAATACTGTGCAAGTTAAACGTGCACAAAATGATGCATTTAGGCTACAAGTACAATATGTAAACCGTCCTAATCTTGACTTTAGAGGCTTTAGCGGCACGATTGCTGCGGGTGATATTAGAGTGGGTGACACAATCTGTGCTTTGCCATCAGGAAAAGAAAGTAAAGTAAAAGAAATTGTTACTTTTGATGGTAATTTAGAAAAAGCATCGGCAGGAATGGCTATAACGCTTACGCTTGAAGATGAAATCGATATAAGTCGTGGCGATATGTTAGTACGCCCACACGAAAAGCCATTTTCAACTAGTAGCTTTGAAGCTGACATGGTGTGGATGACAGAAGAACCATTACATGTAGATCGTGAATACGAAATTAAAGTGGGTAGTAAATCGGTATTTGGTTATGCTGAAGCGATAAATTATAAAGTCGATGTCAATACGTTAGAACATCAACAGGCGACCCAGCTTAACTTAAATGAAATAGGCCGCTGCCAGCTTGCCCTAACTGCACCTGTTCAATTTGATGCCTATGATGTAAATAAGCATACAGGGGCATTTATTGTTATTGATCGTTTATCAAATGTGACTGTTGGAGCGGGTATGATTCGCAAACCTATTGAGTCACAACCAAAGCAACAGTCAAGCGATCACTCTGCATTTGAGGTTGAGTTTAATGCCTTGGTTCGTAAACACTTCCCGCATTGGGGAGCAAAAGTAATTAGATAAATTACTTTTATGGAATGCGGGCTTATTGGCCCGCACATTTTACTTTTACTAAGGATGGCTGGTGTATTTATGCCATTAGATGCTTTTTTAACGCTTGCTATTTTTGCCTGCACCATATTAGGTTTAGTGGTTTTACAAACTAAACCGGTTATTATTTTTGGTGGTACACTCCTGTCTTTAATTGCCTTTAGCTTGGTTTCTAAAGAGCAATTTCTTGGAAGTATTTCTAACCCTGGACTAGTAACGCTCATTTTGTTGGTTATTTGTTCTTTGGGAATAGAAAAAACACGATTATTAAGGTTATTAGCAGCTAAAATCATTGTTAGAAGCTATCGTTCTACGTGGTTTCGACTGTTTAGTGTAACGACCTTTTTTTCCTCTATTTTGAATAATACTGCCGTTGTTGCGACGTTACTTTCACCTATTAGAAATAACCCTCATCACTATGCTAGTAAGCTATTATTGCCATTATCATACGCCTCTATTTTTGGTGGTACTTTAACGTTAATAGGTACGTCTACAAACTTAATCGTAAACTCTATGTTTATGGAGTCAACAGGGGAGTCTTTATCTTTTTTCTCGTTTACTGCCATTGGCATGATCTTGGTTGTTTGTTGCGGCACCGTGTTATTTTTTTGTCAGCGATTTTTACCCGATATTGAACAAAGTAAAGCATCTTCAGAAGGGTATTTTATAGATGCAAAAGTAGCTCAAGGTTCAGAGCTTGTAGGTAAAACCGTTGAAGGGAATGGTTTAAGGCATTTAGAGTCGCTGTTTCTTGTTGAAATTGTGCGTAATAAACATTTAATTAGCCCTGTTTCACCGTCCGAAGTTATCCAACCGGGAGACCGGCTTATATTCTGTGGCGATATTAATAAAGTTCTTCAACTGAGTCAGTTCTCTGGATTGGAGATTTTTGCTGAAAAAAACGGTTCTCTACACAGTAATTTAACAGAAGTTGTTGTTAGGCAAGAAAGTATTATTGTAGGGAAAACATTAAAAACAACGGGATTTAGGGCTTTATTTGATGCCGCAGTTGTTGCTATTAGGCGTGATGGCGAGCAAGTTTCAGGAAAACTTGGAGATGTTGAGATCCGTTCTGGTGATTTTTTAGTTTTAGCGGTGGGTGATGACTATAAAACCAGAACGAATATTAATAAAAACTTTTTAGTTGTGTCAGGAGTTGAACCCGAAAGCCGAATAAATGGATGGCGTGCATGGCTGGCTGTAGGTGGGTTTATCACGACGATTGCATGCGCTGCTTTAGGCGTTGTGGATTTATTAGAAGGCTTGGTGTTATTGTTAGGCGGTTTGCTATTCGCTGGGTGTTTAACAACCAATGAAATTATTCGCCGATTTCCGATAGATATTTGGCTTATTGTTTCTTCAGCGATTCTGCTTTCAGCTGCATTGGTTAACTCCGGAGTCGTAATGATGTTGGGTAACTTTTTTAATCAGTTTAACGATCCAAGCTACATTTATTTATCGCTTATTTTGGTGTACGTGGCCACTTGGTTAATGACTGAGTTTGTTACTAATAATGCCGCCGCTGCACTGATGTTTCCGATAAGCTATACCATCGCGACGGGGTTTGGTGTTGATGTGCTTCCTTTTGTCATGGTTGTTGCTTTTGCAGCCAGTGGTAGCTTTATAAGTCCTTATGGTTATCAAACAAATTTAATGGTATTTAACGCGGGTAACTATAAAGTGAATGACTTTATTAAAGTGGGGCTTCCTGTGAGTATTGTTTATGCCGTCATCGTGCTGAGCTTTGTGCCGGTATTTTTTCCGTTTTAAAAACGTAACTTAATTATCTAACTTATTGAAAAGCGAATTTAACTTATCGCTAAATATCATATTTGGAACAATAATGACTGAAAACATAGTATGGCACGCACAAACTGTATCGCGTGAACAAAAAGAAAAGCACAAAGGGCATAAGCCCGTTTTACTTTGGTATACAGGTTTAAGTGGTTCTGGTAAATCAACAATTGCAAATGCCGTTGAAGCAAAGTTATTTGAGTTGGGTTGTCATACCTATTTGCTTGATGGCGACAATGTCAGAATGGGTTTAAATAAAGGGCTAACTTTTAGTGATGAAGACCGCGTTGAAAATATTAGGCGTATCAGCGAGGTTGCCAAACTATTTGTTGATGCAGGGCTAATTGTGTCTACAGCTTTTATATCCCCTTTCGCAAATGATCGTCAGTTAGCACGAAGCATTATGACACAAGGTGAGTTTATTGAAGTGTTTATCGATACACCTATCGCAATATGTGAAAGCCGCGATCCTAAAGGATTATATAAAAAAGCAAGGGCCGGAGAGATTCCTAATTTTACAGGAGTTAGCTCAGCGTTTGATATTCCTGAGTCTGCAGAAATACATGTGCAAACGGCTGATCAAAGCATTGAGCAAAGTGCAGAGCAAATAGTTAAATATTTACTAGACAAAAACATAGTGAAGTTATAGTTATTAGATATAATAACCTTTAGCTGTAAATAAAATGATATGTTTGAGAGATTATGAAATACGATATTTTTAATGGTGATGCAGATGGCATAATTGCGTTGCTTCAACTTCAATTAGCCAACCCTACTGATACAGTAAAAATAACGGGTGTCAAAAGAGATATTAATCTTTTACAAAAGATAACTCCAAAACAAGGTGATTGCATTCGTGTACTTGATATCTCAATGGAAAAAAACATGGCTGCGTTGCACGATGCACTAGGTGTCGGGGCACGAGTCATGTATGTAGATCACCATAAAGCAGGTACAATTCCTAATCATACAAATTTATTTGCACATATCGATCTTGATCCAGATATGTGTACTAGTTTAATTGTGAGTAATTTAATAGATAAAAAGTATCATTTATGGGCAATTACAGCGGCTTATGGTGATAACTTATTTGCAAAAGCGGATCGTGAAGCCGACGTATTAGGGCTCTCTGAAACTGAAAAATCGCAACTTAAAGCGTTTGGTACATATATTAATTATAATGGTTATGGTAGTGAAATTGCCGACCTTCACTTTGCTCCAGAAGCACTCTATGAAAAGCTACTAAGCTATCAATCGCCATTAGATGCAATTGCTGATAAAGGGTCTCCTTTTTATACTCTACAAAGTGCGTATTTAGCGGATATGGATCAAGCCGCTAATGCACAAGTGCTACATGATTGTGACGTTGCGAAAGTAATTCTACTTGAAGATGCAGCATGGGCACGCAGAGTCAGCGGAGTACTAGGAAATGACCTCGCAAATCAATCACCCAATAAGGCCCATGCAGTTGTCACCTATAATAATAAAGGCAGTTACACGATCAGTGTGAGAGCGCCTTTAAATAACAAATTTGGAGCCGTAGATGTATGTAGTCAATTTCCAACTGGTGGTGGTAGAGCAGCAGCTGCTGGCATTAATGAGTTACCTAAATTATCATTAGCGAGCTTGATTTTAGCACTTATCACTTATTATCGATGAGTTTTATGGAATTGCATATGTCAGGTTTAAATGGAGATAAGTCCAAACGTATGTAGATTTGAAATTTATAATCACTTATCTATATGCTCGTTAATATTCTTTGAACTTGAAGGAATTACTAACTTTTCAAACATGAAATAAACTTTTACATTAACAATTAAATAACATTAAAGGATTTACATGAAAATAGCAGTGGTTGGTACTGGCTATGTAGGCCTATCTAACGCTATGTTACTTGCGCAACATAATAAAGTTGTTGCGCTTGATATAGATGAGCAAAAAGTTACTCTTTTAAAAAGTAAGCAGTCTCCTATTGTAGATGTTGAAATTAGTGATTTTTTACAAAATAAACAGCTTAATTTTACCGCTACAACTAACAAAGAGTCAGCATTAGTTGGCGCTGATTTTGTAATTATAGCAACTCCTACAGATTACGACCCAGAAACAAACTATTTTAATACCAATAGTGTTGAGTCGGTTATTAAAGATGTAATAAAAATAAACCCTACGGCCACTATGGTGATTAAATCGACAGTGCCAGTAGGTTACACTCAATCGGTTAAAGAAAAGTTTGGCACTGACAATATCATATTTTCGCCAGAGTTTTTACGTGAAGGTAAAGCGTTGCATGATAATTTGTATCCATCTCGTATTATTGTAGGTGAGCAAAGTGAGCGTGCGCAAACGTTTGCCAATTTGCTTGCTCAAGGTGCAATAAAGCAAGATATTGAGATTTTGTTTACTGACTCAACCGAAGCTGAGGCCATTAAGTTATTCTCTAATACTTACTTGGCGATGCGCGTAGCCTATTTTAATGAGCTTGATAGCTACGCTGAAAGCCATGGCTTAAATGCAAAGCAAATAATACAAGGTGTTAGTTTAGACCCACGTATTGGCAATCATTATAATAATCCATCATTTGGTTATGGAGGTTATTGCTTACCTAAAGATACCAAGCAATTATTAGCTAACTATAAAGATGTACCTAATAATATGATTGGCGCAATAGTTGATGCTAATACTACTCGTAAAGACTTTATTGCTGATTCAATTATTAATCGCAACCCTAAAGTAGTGGGTGTATACCGTTTAGTGATGAAAACAGGATCTGATAATTTTAGAGCGTCGGCTATTCAGGGGATTATGAAGCGCATAAAAGCGAAAGGCATTGAAGTGGTTATTTATGAACCTGCGTTACAAGACGATGCATTTTTTAACTCTCGCGTAATGAAAGATCTTAATGAATTTAAACAGCTTGCTGATGTGATTGTATCAAACCGTATGGCTGAAGAGCTTAATGATGTTGCTGATAAAGTATATACACGCGATTTATTTGGTAGCGATTAGAGGCAAAGGTATTAGGTTCTAGGGAAGTGACTAGGTGCTAGGTGTCTAGTTTTTGTGGGAACAGGCTTCAGCCGTGATTGTTTTTTAGTTATGTGCTCCAAACCAATCGGCGCTAAAGCGCTCTCCTACGATAGTAAAGGTGCTAGGATTTAGATGTATTTTTAGCCTCGTGGCCCGTAGCTGTCATTGTGTCATATTTTATAATTTGTAGAACCTAGAACCTAGAACCTAGAACCTAGAACCTAGAACCTAGAACCTAGAACCTAGAACCTAAAATTTAAAAGGATTAACATGAAGTACTTAGTAACCGGTGCCGCTGGTTTTATTGGCGCAGCAACTTGCTTAAAACTATTAGCAGCAAACCATACTGTTGTGGGTATCGACAACCTAAATGACTATTATGATGTAAATTTAAAATTGGCTCGCTTAAATCAGTTTAAAGACCATCCTGAATTTACCTTTATTAAAATGGATATCGCTGAACGTCCAGCAATGACTGAGCTTTTTGCAAGTGAGCAATTTGATCGTGTTATCCATTTGGCTGCACAAGCGGGCGTACGTTACTCAATTGAGAACCCTGATGCTTACGCTGATTCTAATCTTGTAGGTCATTTAAATGTACTAGAGGGCTGCCGCCATAATAAAGTACAGCATTTAGTGTATGCCTCTTCAAGTTCTGTGTATGGTTTAAATGAAAAAACACCATTTGAAACAACGGATAGTGTTGATCACCCAGTATCATTTTATGCGGCAACTAAAAAAGCGAATGAATTAATGGCGCACAGCTATTCTCATTTATATAACTTACCAACAACTGGCTTACGCTTTTTTACTGTTTATGGCCCGTGGGGTCGCCCAGATATGGCACCGTATATTTTCACTAAAAAAATACTGGCTGGGGATACAATTGATATAAATAATAATGGCGATATGTGGCGTGATTTTACTTACATAGACGATATAGTTGAAGGTGTAGTACGTGCTGCTGAAGTAGTGCCTGAGCGTAATGATTCATGGAAAGTTGAAACAGGCTCACCAGCATCAAGCTCAGCGCCATTTAAAGTTTATAATATTGGCCATGGTAGCCCGATTAATTTAATGGAATTTATTTCGTCGATTGAGTCTGCTTTGAGCATAGAGGCTAAAAAGAACTTCCGTGAAATGCAAGCTGGTGATGTGTACAAAACCTATGCTGATACCCAAGATTTATTTAAAGCGACTGGATATACACCCGAAGTAGGGGTTGAACAGGGCGTGAAAGCACTAATTGAGTGGTATAAAGAGTTTTATAATAAATAAAAGCGCTTAGTAAAAAATATAAGTTGAATGGTTATAGGTTTAAGTATTATTAGGCCTGAGATGATAGTAAATTGTTTTTATTTACTTTTATTGGGTAAATAGTTTTCTAATTTGATTAGAACCTAGAACCTAGAACCTAGAACCTAGAACCTAGAACCTAGAACCTAGAACTCATTCACTTTCTATAAATCTTCATACTGATAATTTAAACTTAAATTGAATTAATAAAAACTTGAATAAAGGACTAATAATGAAAGCAGTAATCCCTGTAGCAGGACTTGGTACGCGCATGCTACCAATGACCAAAGCAATTCCAAAAGAAATGCTTCCACTGGTGGATAAACCACTTATTCAATATATCGTTAATGAATGTGTTGCTGCAGGCATTAAAGAAATCGTATTAGTGACGCACAACTCAAAAAATGCTATTGAAAACCATTTTGATACTAGTTACGAGCTAGAAGCAACACTTGAAAAGCGTGTTAAACGCACCTTACTTGAGGAAGTGCGCTCAATTTGCCCGGTTGATGTAACTATTATGAGCGTTCGCCAAGGCGAAGCTAAAGGGTTAGGCCATGCGATATTATGTGCTAAACCAATCGTTGGTGATGACGACTTTGTGGTTGTATTGCCTGATGTAATTTTAGATGCATACACAGCTGACCAAAAAACTGAAAATTTAGCGGCAATGATCAAACGTTTTAACGACGTTAAAGCAAGCCAAATTATGCTTGAGCCGGTTGCACAGCAAGATGTGAGCAAATATGGTATTGCTGATATTGATGGTGCTGTAATTGGTGCGGGCGAAAGTGCAAAAATCAAAACCATGGTTGAAAAGCCAAACACTGAAGATGCACCTTCAAACTTAGCGGTTGTTGGTCGCTATGTGCTATCTAAAGCTATTTGGCAATTACTGGCTAAAACCCCTGTGGGTGCAGGTGGTGAGGTTCAACTTACCGATGCTATTGATATGCTAATGGAAAAAGAAACGGTTGAGGCGTTTCACATGAGCGGGAGCTCTCACGATTGTGGTGATAAGCTAGGTTATTTAAAAGCGATTGTTGAATACAGCATGCGTGATGAAAACTTAGGAACTGACTTTACAAATTTTGTGTCTGAGTTGGTTAAGCCAAAAGAAAAGAGTCACTTAAAAGCGGTGTAAGTTTAGCTTTGACGCGGCTGTATGCCGCGTTGATTTTAAGTGATTTATTCACAAAGAGGTTAAGAGACGCTGCGCTGATGAGGTTAAAGGTTTTAGGGAAGCGAACGTTGCTAGGTTCTAGGTGTATTCATAGCCCGTGGCTTACCTCCCTTTGTGCAAGTAGATCTTTTAAAGTGATATATTCACAAAGAGGTAAAGAGACGCTGCGCTTATGAGGGATAGAAAAGGTTCTAGGGAAGTGACTAGGAGCTAGGTGTATCGGAGTTTTTCAAGTTAGTTGTCGCATCAAGTTAAATTTTATGCCGCCCGCACTTCTTCTTTTTTCTCTGGATTCAAATTTACTTCATTGATCATTGTCCAATTTCGAGACTTTCCTGACCAACGACTTGGATTCTGTAATTTCGCTATTTCATTAACCCGATGACGTTCCGCTAGGATCGCTTTATCTAAACCTAAATGACGCTGATTTGGCGTGACAAACTTAATACCGCTATGTAAATGTTCATCGTTGTACCAATCTACAAATCCGTTAACCCATTTCCTTGCGCTCGCGATATCTTCGAAGGCTTTTTCAGGGTATTCTGGGCGATACTTTAATGTTTTAAATAATGACTCAGAATACGGATTATCGTTACTCACAGAGGGTCGGCTAAATGAAGGCACAATCCCTAACTCCTGCAATGTCGCTAATAACGTTGCTCCTTTCATCGGACTGCCATTATCAGAGTGCAACGTGACTTGCTCAGGTTTTACCTGCTCTCGCCTGCAAATATCTACCATTAAATCAGCCGCCAGTGTGCTTAGTTGTGTGTCATGAACCTGCCAACCAACTATTTTTCGGCTATAAATATCCATCACTAAATATAAGTATAAAAACTGACCTTTAACTGCTGTCGGCAAATACGTGATATCCCATGTATAAATTTCGTTTGCACGTGTTGCCTTGAGCGCTTTTGGCTTTTTTATCTTTTTATTTGGTTTTACTTTTTCTCTGTGTGTTAGTAAGTTATGTGATTTCATAACGCGATAAAACGAACTTTCTGATGCTATCCACACACCTTTATCCAATAGTTTAGGGACTATCTTGCAGGGTGGTAAATGCCCGTACTCTATTGAATTAACCGTCTTAATTATACGCTGTTGCTCTAATTCAGTTAACTTATTAGGTGGTCGTTTTATCGTACTTGTCCGCTTATCTATCATATCTTCAGCTTCAATCCAGCGTTGGATTGTTCTTGTCGTTAAACCAAGTAACTCACATGCTTTTGCTTGCCTTGCTCCTGATTTCTGCGCGTCTGTAATGAGCTTTATCAATTCATGACGTTCAGCTGAGCTGGTTAATCGTCCTCGTTGAAACCCCAAAGCGCATCTGCTTTTTTTTTGAGTACAAGTAAAGCGGCTGTTTCTGCTAATGCTTTATCTTTACGATTAAGCTCTTTTTGAAGCTGCTTAATTTCTTGTTTGAGCTGCTTGCTGTCTGATTTTACAGGCTTCGTTGCTGGCCCTTTAGCAAAATCTTGCTTCCACTGTTGAATATGATGCGGGTAAAGTCCTTTGGCACGACAATATTCATTAAGAGCTGCTTCATCTAAACTCGCACATTCAATAATGGCGTTGAGCCTGTCTTCTAAGCTCCAGTCATGAGGGCGTTTTTCTGTTGTCATGTGACTACCGTTATTTTTAGTTTCAAGTTCATGGTTTTTAGCAAATGCTATCCATCGCTGTAGCGTTGAATAGCCGACGCCTAAATCATCAGCAATATCTTCTAGACGAACATCATCACATTGAGATAATGCTTTTTCAACAGCTTGAACTTTAAATTCTTGAGTAAATCGACGTCTCATTTTATCTGCCTCTATTAAAAGTTAGAGGCGACAACTATCCTGACACAGGGGGGAAGTGACTAGGAGCTAGGTGTATTCATAGCCCATGGCTTTCCTCATTTTGTTCTCATTCACTTCTCTTGTGCAAATTTTATTTATACTTTGTTGAAGCCCTAAGCCTTTTAACGAATCGTTGATATTTTAAATATCGGCACTTAAGCGTGCAGAACGGCTTCCATACATCTAATTGTTCAAAGTTCATAGCAGTTCCTCTTCTGCAATCTAATATCTAAAGCCTATTCCCCAATTTCAACTTCAACCTCTTTCCCTAAAACCTCACGATACTTTTGAGCTAATACCTGCTTTGCATTATCATCACCATGTACAAGTTTTATATGCCTTGGTTTTTTACGCATGCCGGTTACAAATTTTACTAATCCATTTTGGTCAGCATGGGCGCTATAGCCGCTGATGGTGTGAATTTGCGCCTTGATATGTACCTTTTCATTATTTATAAATACATAGCCGCCGCGAGGACCGTATTTTTGAATATCTCGTCCTAATGTACCTCTGCCTTGATAGCCAACAAAAATAACATCGGTGGTTTTATCTGGTAAAAAATTTTCAAGATAATTAACGATTCTACCACCTTGGCACATGCCGCTTGCTGCAAGTATGATTGCGGGTTTTTTTCGTTGGCTTAAATAATTGATCACTGCCATATGTTCTTTATGGCTGTTGATCGTGTGTAAGCTTTCAAAGTTAAGTGGATGGCGGCCTTTTGCTAAACGTTTTTTGGCCTCGGAATCCCACAGGTTTTTAAATTGACGGTATTGAACGGTAAAATTTGCAGCCATAGGAGAGTCAACAATGACTTCTATGGTTCGCCAAGGTGATTGCTTACTTGAGTTATGAATTAGCTGCTCGAGCTCATACAATAACTCTTGTGTTCTGCCAATGCTAAATGCAGGGATAAGCACGATACCGTTGTCAGCGACTGCTGTTTCAATTACTTTTTTGAGTGTTTTTGTGCGCTGTTTACGGCCTTGATGATTTTTATCGCCATAGGTTGATTCGATCACTAAAGTATCAGCTTTGTAGGGCGGTTTTGGAGCTGGTAATAATGGTGTGTATGGGGCGCCTAAATCACCAGAAAATACCACTCGGTGTTTATCGGCTGTGTCAATTTCCACATAGGCAGAGCCTAAAATGTGCCCAGCTCGTTGTAGGCGGGCTTTGAGCGGGGCTTGATCATTAGTAGGTAATTCAAACCAGCTATTAAACTCTACGGCAACTATCCGCTTATTAAGTAGATTTAAGCATGTGTTAATAATATTTTCGTCGCGGGTTACGCCCACTTTTAGTGCATCTTCAATAACTAAGGGTAACAAACTTGCAGATGCGATAGAGGTATAAATAGGCCCAGTAAAACCAGCCGCGAATAAGTATGGAATACGGCCAACATGGTCAATATGGCAGTGGGTCACAATGAGTGCCGTTATATTTGATACGTCAAACTGTATAGATAAATCAATACCTGCATCTTCCCCTTGAAATAGTCCACAATCGATTAATATTGAAGTATTTTTAGATGCCATAAGCTCGTGGCAAGAACCTGTTACGCCGTTTACTGCTCCGTGGTGCTTTATTTGCATAGTTAACTCCTTTTAGCTGCAAATGAAAAGTGTAGCAGTAAAAGGGAACTATTAAATTATGAATTGCCTTTCTGACCAATAAAGCTACTTTGCGCTTACTATTTAAGCAGTTAGCTTGTTGATTGTTAAAATAAAGCTTTTTGCTAGTGACAAGCCAGTAAAAACTTTTTATACTGCAATCCGCTTTAATCGCTTAGGTGGTTAAACGCTTCAAAAAATTTAGTTATGTATAATCATACTAATATATAGAATGGCCCCTTAGCTCAGTTGGTTAGAGCACACGACTCATAATCGTTAGGTCCGCAGTTCAAGTCTGCGAGGGGCCACCATTTTAAAGTTTTCGACTTCCAAATAAATCACCGTACCCAAGTCTCTGCGTTACTTCTGAAGTACTCAATTAATTTAACCTTTATCCTATGAAATTCGTAATCACCCCTTTGTGTGTTGTAATTTATCTTGTAGGAACAGGCTTCAGCCGTGATTGTGTTTGAGGTTCGGGGGGGCAAACCTCATCGGCGCTAAAGCGCTTTTCTACAGGTTTGGAGTGTGATTTTTGGGTGTTTATTTAAAGAAATCGTCGTCGTTTTTGGCGAGCATTTCTTCAATATCTTCAATCATATCTTGGCTTAGGTCTTCGGCAGATGTAATTGGTGCTGAGATCTTGTTATTCTCAAATGACCATTCACCTAAATCAATTAATTGACAGCGTTTTGAACAAAATGGGCGGTGAGGGCTTTGCTCAGACCATTCAACTTTGGTTTTACAAGTAGGGCAGTTTACAACTGTTGGCATAATATATTCTCATGAATAAAGCATTGAGGCTTATTTTACAAAGAGAAGTGGATGAGTGTAAATGATAAGAGATAAATAAAAGTAAATGTTTTGAATTGCGGGCTACGGAGGTAAATACTTATTTGCACAAAGAGAAGTGAATGAGGGTAAATGAGAAAACAAAAATATATATTTTACCCCTAACTCCTAGTGTCTTCTTTGTACCTACACTCTTAAGCGCAGCGTCTCATAACCTCTTTGTGAATAAATAACTTAAAACCTATTTGCACAAAGAGAAGTGAATGAGAGAAAATGAGAATACATAGTTACTCAATTTGTTTCAAACACTTAAATTAAGCCGCTTTACTCCATCAATAAGCTTTGTTGTATTAAAGTTAATCAATAGGCCAGCATCGATTTTTGACAACTTCATATACGTCAAAATTTGCGCTGAATGAACTGGTAATAACTTATCAACTGACTTTAACTCGATTATTAATTTGCCGGGTATTAACAAATCCAATCTATAACCTGCTTCGATCTCAAGCCCTTTATAGTGAATTGGTAGTGAAACTTGTGCTTCAACAATAAGGCCACTTTGTTCCAGCTCATACAAAAGGCAAGACTCATAACTAGACTCTAATAAGCCCGGGCCTAATTGTTTATGCACTTCAATTGCGCATCCAATAACTTTTTGCGTGAGGTGATCAGTATCCATACTTATCCTAAAACAATAAATGCTCTCTTCAGCGCAGCGCCTCATAACCTCTTTGTGAATATATCACTTTAATAGATTTACATGCTTAAAGGTAAGTGAGTTGCGGGCTATGAAACACCTTTCGCCTAGTACCTTTACTATCGTAGGAGGGTGCTTTAGCGCCGATTAGCTTTAAAAAATACCCCAAACCACAAACAATCACGGCTAAATCCTGTTCCCACAAGAGCCAAACACCTAGCACCTTTAACCTATCCCTTAAAAGCTTGTCACTCGGTTTATTTCAGCAAGTGATGTTACTCCATCAGCTGCTTTTTTGAGGCCGGATAAACGTAAATTATTAAACCCTGATTTTAACGACACTTCTGCAATTTCTAGGGAGTTACCGCCACGCATAATGATTTGTGCGATTTCAGGCGTGATTTGCATGACTTCGTATATACCAACGCGCCCTTTATAGCCTTCGGTGCAGCTATCACACCCTTTAGGTGCAAATAAAGTTAACTCAATTATTTGCTGCTCGCTAAACCCTTGGCGCTTAAGCTCTTCAGCTGGGAGTGTTTCGAGGGTTTTACATTTAGGGCATAAACGACGGGCTAGGCGCTGTGCGATAATTAACGTTATTGAGCTTGCTACGTTATACGCAGGTACACCCATATTTAATAAGCGGGTTAGGGTTTCTGGTGCTGAGTTGGTATGTAATGTAGACATAACCAAGTGACCTGTTTGCGCCGCTTTAATTGATATCTCGGCGGTTTCTAAGTCACGGATCTCACCGACCATGACTACATCGGGATCTTGACGTAAGAATGCCTTAAGTGCATTGGCAAAGGTCATATCTGCTTTTGGGTTTATTTGTACTTGGTTAATCCCTTCAAGGTTGATCTCAACCGGATCCTCGGCGGTACTAATATTACGTTCAGGCTGATTAAGAATATTTAAGCCCGTATAAAGTGATACTGTTTTACCAGAGCCGGTAGGCCCGGTAACTAAAATCATCCCCTGTGGTTGCTCTAGGGCATCCATATAGAGCTTTTTCTGCTCGGGTTCGTAACCTAGTACATCAATGCCGAGCATGGCACTTGATGAATCTAGGATACGCATTACGATTTTCTCTCCCCATAAAGTCGGCAGGGTGCTTACACGAAAATCGATGCTTTTACGCTCGGTAATTTTTAGTTTTATGCGGCCATCTTGTGGTTTACGTTTTTCAGCGATATCTAAGCGCGCCATTACTTTAATACGTGCTGACAACCGCGTAGCTAAGCTATTAGGTGGGCTTGCCATTTCGTGCAAAATACCATCAATACGAAAACGTACACGGTATTTATGTTCATACGGTTCAAAGTGTAAATCTGATGCGCCTTTTTTTATGGCGTCCATTAAAATTTTATTAATGTAGACAATGATCGGTGCGTCGTCTTTTTCGTCTTCGCTTGTGTTTTTTTGATCTTTAGAGCTGTCAGTATCTAAATCGGCAAACTCTTTGAACTCGTCATCACTTAAGTTCAAACTGCCAGACGCATCGAGTAATTGCTCAATTTTATTATCTAGTTGTTGATAATCAGCAACAACGACTTCGCAAGAAAGCCCTGTACTAAACTCAAAGTTTTCAAAGGCACCATAGTCTGTAGGATCAGAGGCGGCGATATAAAGTTTTCGGCCTTTTTTAACTAAAGGTAGAATATGGTGTTGCCTGATGAGTTTTTCTTTAACTAGTTCTTTAGGGATTAACTCAACATTAAAATCACGTAAGTCAAAATAAGGCACACGAAATAAATCAATACATTGCTCAGCTAGCTCGTGACCGTTAATTCCACTGCACTTAGCGATAAGCTCAGCGGTAGAGCTAAATTCACGTTGTTTTAATTTAACTGTTTCGGCGTCAACACGACCAAGAGTGATAAATTTTCGTAATAATGGTGAATTAATGTTCATTGCGCACCCGGTAAGATCCTTTCATGTTAGCAATTTATCAGAAAAAAGAATGGTATAACATTAGTCTTGTTGATTTAGCTTAATTTGCAAATAAAAAGATGAAAAGTTTTTGATTTTCTCATCATTTAGCGTTTACTTTTGCTTGTTTAGCTAAGGCTAAATAACGATAGTGCAATTGTTGTAGCTCAGTTTCTACAAGGGTCAAACAGCGGTTATTATCAATAATATCATCTGCTTTTTTTAGCTTATCTTGACGCGACATTTGTGCTGCAATAATACTTTTAGTTTGCTGCTCTGTTACACCGTCGCGCTTTGTAGTGCGGGCAAGCTGCACTTCTTCTGGTACATCTACTACAAGTGTACGCTGACAGTATTGATCTAGCTTGTTTTCAAACAATAATGGGGCAACTAATATAACGTATTCGCTGGTGGCATTAGCTAAATCGGTGAGTAGTTTTTCTCGAATCAAAGGATGGAGTAAATTATTCAGCCAGGTTTTTTGTTCGTTATGTGCAAAAATAATTTCGCGTAGGTGACTGCGATTTAAAGAGCCATCAGGGTTTAAAACATCAGTACCAAAGTGTGCTGTTATAGCATTTAAACCTTCACTTTGTGGCGCTACGACTTGGCGAGCAACTATATCGGCATCAACAACCGTTATATTGAGCTTTTCAAACATTTCACTTACGGCGCTTTTGCCTGAACCAATACCGCCCGTTAATCCTAACACCCAGTTATTAATTTTGTTTTTTTGGGCCATATTAGTAACCTAAAGAATTAAAATATAGGCTTTGAATTTGCTCACCCCAAAGTAAGGTAGCCCATCCGGCGATGGCTAAGTAGGGGCCAAAAGGTATAGGTGTCGCTTTATCTTTGCCTTGAATGCTCAATAGCGCGATGCCAATCACTGCACCTACTACGCTTGAAAGCAAAACAATAGTTAACAGCGCCTGCCAACCAAGTAGGGCACCAAATACGGCGAGTAATTTAAAATCGCCATAACCCATACCTTCTTTACCGGTTACCAGTTTAAACAACCAAAATATGCTCCATAAGCTTAAATAACCACATGCGGCACCGATTATTGCATCAGTAGGTGTGATCTCCGTTACTCCAAATACAGAGGCAATTAAAGCAAGCCAAACTAGAGGTAGAGTGAGTTGATCTGGTAGTAGCATGTGATCAATATCTATAAAAGTCAGAGCAATCAACGCCCAGGTTACAAAGACGTAAAGCAAGGCGATATCTGTTGCGCCAAAAGTGGCGGCGACAATTAGACTCAATATAGCTGTGAGCATTTCAACAATGGGGTAACGAATTGATATCGGGGTGTTACAACTTGCGCAGCGGCCTTTTAATAAGAGCCAACTAATAACAGGGATATTCTGCCAAGGCTTGATGGCTGTTTTACACTTAGGGCAAGTGGAGTTGGGTTTAATAAGGTTAAAAACCTCAGCTTTTGACTTTGCTTGCTCAGTTGGTTTTAGCTCATCAGCAAGCAATAATCGGCACTCACTATGCCATTCACGTTTCATCATTTCAGGTATGCGATAAATCACCACATTTAAAAAACTACCTACACATAGGCTAACAAGGCCTATGGTTAATAAGTAAAACCATAGTTGGTTTTGCATTACTGTAATTATATCAAGAAAAAAATCGTGCATTACATACCTAAAAAATGAAGTTAAAAAGCATTTTCACAAAGATAACTGAAAGAGGAAAGCTTCGGGTAAAGAGCTATGAATACAAGCTATTTATCATCGTAGGAGAGTGCTTTAGCGCCGATTGGTTTAATACATATCTCAACCCCAAACAATCACGGCTAAAGCCTGTTCCTACAAAGCCAAGGCACCTAGCACCTTCCAACTCTTTGTGAATAAATATATTACAGCGATTATATGACCGAGCCAAGTTGGAATATTGGTAAATACATGGCGATAATCAAACCACCAACGAGTACACCAAGTACCGCCATAATCAGAGGTTCTAACAGGCTTGATAAACCGTCTACTGCATCATCCACTTCTTGCTCATAAATAGTGGCTACTTTTGCAAGCATTCCATCAAGTGAGCCAGACTCTTCACCTATAGCGACCATTTGTACTACCATATCGGGGAATATTTTTGAATTACGCATCGCCCAGTTCATTTGGTTACCAGAGCTAACCTCTGCTTTAATATCTAATATCGCATAGCGGTAAACCGCATTACCTGAGGCACCAGCCGCAGAATCAAGCGCGTCAACTAGTGGTACACCGGCAGCAAACGTGGTCGATAAAGTTCGGGCATAACGTGCAACCGCAGCTTTGTTTAAAATCATGCCAATTACCGGTAGTTTTAATATCGCTCTATCGTTTGCGTCCCGTAGTTTTTTACTTTTAAGCAGAGCCTCTTTATAGGCATAACCAAAGCCGACAATTGCAATCAGCATCATCCACCAATATTCTTGCATAAATTCTGATATAGCGATAACCATTAGAGTGAATGCGGGTAGCTCTGCGCCAAAGCCAGCAAAAATATCTTGGAATTGCGGTACTACAAAAATCAGTAGGATAGAGGTAACGATTAAGGCGACTACTAAAACTGCGATAGGATAAAACATGGCCTTTTTAATTTTTGACTTTAATGCTTCTGACTTTTCTTTATAAAGCGCAACACGGTCAAATATTTTATCCAGCGCACCTGATTGCTCGCCAGAGGCAACTAAATCACAATATAAATCATCAAAATAACGAGGGTGCTTACGAAGAGCGTTTGATAACGTACCACCAGCTTTTACTTCATCACCAATGGTTTCCATAAGCTTAGCTACGCTTTTATTAGTCGAGCCGGTACCTATCATCTCAATCGCTTGGATGAGTGGCACACCTGCCATCAACATGGTGGCAATTTGCCGAGTAACGAGCGCTATGTCTTTGGGCGTAATTTTTTGCATTCGCGTGCCAAACAAAGGTTTGGCTTTGCGTTTAACTTTTGAAGGGGTAATACCTTGCTTTCGGAGCTGGGCCTTTACTAACGCAATACTAGCACCAGTCATTTCGCCTTCAAGACGTTTACCTCGAGCACTTACGCCGATCCACTCGAAGGTATCAAGTCCTTTTTTATCTGGTTGTTTTGCCATTACCTTTCCAAGTTTTGTTCAGAAATCAATTTATATTTATACTCTATATTAGCTAGGTTTAGCCTCTTAAACAATTGATTGGTTGAACTTTAGCTGATTTAATAGCAACTAAATTAATAACTAATATTTAATTAGGTAACGTGGAAAATGAGCGACGTATATATTAGAAAAATTAAATGGTCAGGTTTGCATTTTTTACTTGGATTATGTTTTTTATCTGTTGTTGGTTTTTATGTTTATTCTCAATGGTTTTATGCAGGCAGGCACTATTTAAATGACTTAATTGGGCTTGCAGGGATTATTTTATCAATTGATTTAATCCTAGGGCCAATGCTTTGTTTTTGGTTATTATCGCCACAAAAAACAAGAAAAGAAAATATCATTAATTTATTGCTGATTGTTTTTTTGCAATTAAGCTCTTTGGGTTATGGAGTTAAGCAAATTGATAGTCAGCGCTTAGCTTATATTGTGAAATGGCAAGCATCTTATTTTGCAATATCAAAAAGTGATGCGAGAGGTGAATATATACCTGAAGGTTTCTATTTATTTAACGAGCCAGCTGTTGGCGCTAAAAAACGGCCATTGTACGACAGGTTGATTAATCAATCGATTCCACCAATAGAAATGACTGAGTTTTTTGAATTAACAGATTTTGAAACGGAGTGCAAAACTATGTGCGGGGTAATTACAAAAAAAGGAGTTGTAAATGTAACTAAAGAAGGCGATTCGCTAGTGTTTAACAAGTCCCTTCACTAATGCATGTACTTGCGGAAGATAGTTCCCATTGGATTTGATTTGCATTTATACTCGCAACCATAATGTAAGTATCGCCAGCGCCTGATAATGAAGCCTCACTGCTTGCCGTTGAGGTTAATTTATAACTACCCGCTGTGTTAGAAATATCAATGTTAGCAATACGCTTTGGGGCGAGCAAATCCGATTTGCTAGCACCGATCTTACTGAATGTGTCACAATTATTAAGCGTTTCTTTAGTATAAAAACAAACTTCAACAGCGCGCTGCAGGGCATTAGTTGCAAGGATTACTTCGGTGAATTTAGCGCGTTTATAGTGATTGTTATAGGCAGGAAGAGCTAATGATAACAAAACCCCCATTATGGCGATGGTAATCATTAGCTCGATTAATGAGAATCCAAATGTTTTTCTCATTACTTCAACAATCTATTAGCAAAGACCTGCAGCAATACATGTGCTAGTACTGTCTTCAGCCCAAGTCAAAGTACCTAAAGTTGTAGCTGCGCCACCACCCGTTCCAGCAACACTAGCAACTGTTGGTGTTAGAATGTATGTTGCGCCGTCTACTGTCGTAGCGCCAGTACCAGTGATTTTTGCTGATGTAGTTGCAACTGCTACGCTTGCAACGTGAGTACCTGCAGCTGCGCCAGCTTCATTTAAACCAATTTCAGCAGCAGAGTCACAATTAGTTAAAACACCAGCTCCACGAGTTTGGAAGCATACGTCTACTAAACCTTTAGCTGAAGATGCCGCAAGTACAACTTCAGAAAAACGTGCTTTTTTAGTGTAAGTTTGGTACTGCGGTAATGCGATAGCAGCAAGAATACCGATGATTGCGATAACAATCATTAATTCGATTAGGGTAAAACCCTTTTGACTTTGTTGTGTCATTTTTTCCATGTTCCTCTCCTAAAGGATAGTATTGTTTGTAAGCTAACCAGTTTATTAGTGATGGTTTGTGCCTTAGCTAATATAACTTGCTTATCTTACGGTTTTTTTAAAATCGTTCTATCTAATCTAAGTGTACCTAACCTTTGTGAAGGAAAAAGTAGGCTATTAGAATTACTTTAGCACTAAAATTACGTTTTGAAAGCTAATTTAACAGCATTTAGCGCCATTTTATGAACTTTCCTAGCGTAAAAAACACAATTTAAGTTGTCGCTACTTTTAACCTAATTGAAAGCAAACAAATGTAAAAAACAAAAAATAATTATTTAGGATTAGTGCTTTTAGGCTTTTTTAGTTCTCTTGGCTTATCTTAACATCATTTTTTATTAAATGGGGCTCTAAAATTAACACCTTGTAACAAAATAAGCCTTTTGGCTTATTTAATGCTTTTTTGTACAAATTGTCAACGGATTAGGTAAATATTAAATTTGGAACTTTAAGAATAATTACTCAAATCGCATTGATAAGTCGATTGATTGTAAATTTTTTGTAAGTGCCCCGCTTGAAATAAAGTCTACCCCAGCTTGTGAGTAGGTTTTAAGGGTTTCTATGGTCATATTGCCCGACACCTCTAGTTTTGCCCGCTTATCGGTTAATTCGACTGCCTGTTTTATCTGCTCTGGAGTAAAGTTGTCTAGCATTATAATATCCGCACCGGCAACGATGGCTTGATCTAGCTCATTAAGTGATTCAACTTCTACTTCAACCGGTTTACTTGGGTGATTAAGCTTGGCTTGCGCAACCGCTTTATCAATACCACCACAGGCTGCTATGTGGTTTTCTTTTATTAAAAACGCATCAAACAACCCAATACGATGATTTGCCCCGCCACCACATTTTACTGCGTATTTTTGTAATGCACGTAAACCAGGAATTGTTTTACGGGTATCGAGTAATTGCGTTGTTGTGCCTGCAAGCTCTTTTACATAATGCGCAGTGGTTGTTGCTGTGCCTGATAGAGTTTGCACAAAGTTAAGTGCTGTACGCTCTGCTGTTAAAATAGCCCGTGCAGAACCCGTTGCAGTAAATAATGTATCGTTTGCTTTAACGCTATCACCATCATTTACTAGCACATTAACTAAAACGCTAGGATCTACTTGGTTGAATACTTCTAAAATAATGTCTTTGCCACAAAATACACAGTCTTCACGGGTAATTACTTTTGCGTTGGCTTGTTGTGTTTGCGGAATTAAGGCTGCGGTTATATCGCCTTGTTCTGCATTTTGGTGATCAAGGTCTTCATCAAGGGCGAGTTTAACTAGCTGGCTTAAAAGGCTGTGCGGAATTGACATTATAAAAGCTCATTATAATTAGGAAATTGGTAAAATTTTACTATGTTTGAAACTGAAAGTGAATGAGAACAAATAAATGCTTAGGGTGGGAGCTACGGGGTTAGGGTAAGGGAGTTAAATACTTATTTGCACAAAGAGAAGTGAATGAGGGTAAATGAGAATACATAACCCATATATATTTTCCTCTTAAGCGCAGCGCCTCATGTTGTGATTCAATGAAACCGGACACTAATTTAGGTGGTATTATTACCACTCAAACAGAGGTGTTCTATGACAAAACAACGTCGCTCTTTTTCTCAAGAGTTTAAATTTAATTCAGCAAAATTAGTTCTTGATGATGGATACTCATTTCCAGAAGCTGCTCGCTCACTAGAAGTCGGTGAAACAGCTCTTCGTCGTTGGGTTAAGCAATTGCAAGAAGAGCGTGGTGGCACAACACCAAACTCTAAAGCACTTACTCCTGAGCAGCTTAGAATTCAGGAGCTTGAAGCTAAAGTTAATCGGCTTGAAAGAGAAAAAACAATTTTAAAAAAGGCTACCGCTCTCTTAATGTCAGACGAGATGAACAATATTCGT
>NZ_JBMMUC010000007.1:0-211022 GCF_049257175.1 Pseudoalteromonas mucoides | reverse complement strand
CCCTTTGGTCCGTAGACATCATGCGGTATTAGCAGTCGTTTCCAACTGTTGTCCCCCACCTAAAGGCATGTTCCCAAGCATTACTCACCCGTCCGCCGCTCGTCAGCAAAGTAGCAAGCTACTCTCTGTTACCGCTCGACTTGCATGTGTTAGGCCTGCCGCCAGCGTTCAATCTGAGCCATGATCAAACTCTTCAATTAAAAGTTTTTATGTTCCGAAGAACAGCTCAATGAATTCTGAATTTATTTAATATCTTTCGATATTGAATTGACTGTGCTGAATAATTACTAAAAGTAATTATTCTGTTGGTCACTCAGTTTCAATTGAGACTCTAAATTTTTTGCGTCATCTAGCGAACTAGAATCTGCTGTTAGAACTCAATCTGTACGAGTGCCCACACAGATGATTGCTTTATATTGTTAAAGAACGTTGCGACGTTGTCGCTAGGGATGCGTATATTACATCCTTTATTTTTTGAGTCAACACTTAATTTTAAATTTTCTTTTTCAAGAAATTATAATATTAAGTTTTATTTAACTCTCTAACTAGCTGATGCCCCGCTGTGCGTTGCGCTCTGCCGTGTCAGTGGGGTCGCATTATAGGGAGATCCGAAAACAGATCAACCCTTTTTTGCGATCTTTTTGAAAAAAAGGACTATTTGAACATTTTTAAAGCAAAGTGCGGTATTTTGCTACAAAAAAAGGCTCTAATGAGCCTTTTTTACCTAACTATAAATTTCCAACCTGCTTTAGATTGCTGCTTAGACTCAAGCTGGAGCTCACTTGCCATTAATGGATGTGCATTTAGCCAGTCACCTTCGAATGAAAGTACTAACACTTCATTATTAACAGATAACTGTAATTTTGGTAATACATCATCTTGACGACGCATTGATAAAATCACAGAGATCCTGATCAACCTTGTTAAGTACTGTGCGAGCTTTTGATGACAACCTAAATGTTGAAACATACCTTTTTGCAAATCAGCGCGATGGGCATTTGCTGCAGCAACAATTAACTTATGCTCTGATTGTGAAAAACCCGGCATATCGGTGTTTTCTAAAATATAGGCGGTATGATTTTGGTACTGCTTATATTCAATGAGTAAGCCTATCTCATGTAAATGAGCAATCGCTTTCAATAATGCAAAACCGTTTGGTGCTAGCTCAGGCCACGGCTGACTCACTTGAAGTGCTAACTGATGACTTAACTCAGCAACACGATTCGCTTGTTTTTGATCTACATGATAACGACTCATAAATGCATCGATTGTGCGCTTACGAATATCGTGGTTATGAAGCTCAGGGATCATGCTATATAAAACACCTTCTCGCAGTGCTCCACCAGCTAGACCCATTTTTTCAATTTCAAGTGATTCAAATAATGCTATTAAAATTGCAAGCCCTGAAACAAAAACTAACCTTCTTTCTTCACTTAGTCCTGGTAAGTCCAGCTCAGCAATCGTGCTAAAGGAAGTCGATTGTTTTTTTATTTCAAGTAACTTATCAAGACTTAGTGTTTCATCTAGTGATTGCGCAACCATAATTTCTTGGATTGCTTGAACAGTACCTGACGCACCTGAAGCTACTTCCCAACCAGCTATTTTATAACTTGGGGCTATTTCATCGATTACGACTCTGGCAGCTTTTATCGCAGCATCAAAGTTAGCTTCGCTTAATTTTCCATCTTTGAAATAACGCTCGAGATAAGTTACGCAGCCCATATTAAGGCTTTTATAGTGAAGGGCATCAAACCCTTTCCCTATTACAACTTCAGTACTTGCTCCACCTATATCAATAACTAATTGACGGCCACTACAAGACGAAGTGTGTGCTACCCCTTTATATATGGTACGCGCTTCGAGTTCACCACTGATAACATTTATCTTGTGAGCAAGAATTTGTTCTGCTTTTTGTTTAAATACATCGGCATTAGTTGCCAACCTTAATGTAGCAGTTGCAACAATGGTAATGTTGGCTTTAGGAATATCCTGTAGTCGCTCAGCAAAAAGCGCTAGGCACTCCCATCCTCTTTGCATTGCTTCAGTACTTAATTCATTATTTTCGTCAAGTCCTGCAGCTAATCTTACTTTGCGTTTAACGCGGCCTATTGTTTGTAAGCCGCCAGCAATTGATTTGGCAATTAGCATATGAAAGCTATTTGAGCCCAAATCAATTACTGCATAAACATTTTTTTGCGGTTTAAGTTGCCCCACCGTTCAAAAACCTCTAGTTACTACTACGACTATACAACGGTCGAAAATTACGACCGTGCTTTTTGGTAACTATTGTTTGGTCTACGTCCGTTGTTATTACTACGATTACGAGGGCCTGTCGAATAGTTGCGCTTTCTATGAATAGTAGGCTTAGTTACATCATCAAGCAATGCACTTTTATCATAATGTGATAAAGGAATGCTATGTTCTATATATTCTTCTATTTCATGAAGGTTATAAGCATATTGCTCACATGCAAAACTAATTGCTTTACCTGATGCACCTGCGCGGCCTGTTCGACCGATACGATGAACGTAGTCTTCACAATCATCTGGTAAATCAAAGTTAAATACATGACTCACTTCAGGGATGTGTAATCCACGAGCAGCAACATCTGTTGCAACTAGAAAATCAAGATCACCTTTAGTAAATTGCGCTAGAATTGATTGGCGCTTTTTCTGATTTACATCACCAGTCAACATACCAACACGATGTCCGTCTTCTTTAAGCCATGCGTACACTGTTTCACAGCTGTGCTTGGTGTTGGCAAAAACAATGGCTTTATCTGGCCACTCTTCTTCAACTAAAGTGAGAAGTAACTTGATTTTGTCTTCTTGAGATGGCTGGAAAAGTTCTTCTGTAATTCGCTTACCGGTTTTTACATCTGGCTCAACTTGAACGTGCTCTGGATTAGTCATATGTTCGAAGGCTAATTCTTGTACGCGGTATGATAGCGTTGCAGAGAACAGTAAGTTTAGTCGCTCAGCAGTATCTGGCATACGACGGAACATATAACGAATATCTTTTATAAAACCTAGATCAAACATACGATCGGCTTCATCAAGCACTACAACTTCAATTTCATTAAGGGTATAGCAGCCTTGCTTATACAAATCGATAAGGCGGCCTGTAGTACCAATTAAAATATCTACGCCTTTTTCTAGTTGCGCACGTTGTTTTTCATAATCTTCGCCACCATATACTAAACCTAAGTTAAGATTACAGTGTGGCGCTAAAATTTTGGCATCTTTGTGGATCTGAATCGCAAGCTCCCGAGTTGGGGCCATGATCAGGGCTCTTGGATGTTTACTAGGTGCTTTGCTAGATTGTAATAACCGATGGCATGTGGCGGTTAAAAACGCCAACGTTTTACCTGTACCTGTTTGTGCTTGACCCGCAATATCGCGGCCATCACAAATAAAAGGTAGGCATTTAGCTTGAATGGGAGTGCAATATTCAAACCCATTTTCGGTTAAACCGGTAACCACTTCCGGTGCGATAGCAAAGTCTGAAAACTTTTTATCGGTCAAATGTGTCTTAGTCATAGCGTTTAAGCATAACGTTTAAACTTGCAATAAGAAACAAGAGTGTTTAAATACGCATTAAATAATTCGCCTAACTTATCGGAGAGCGCAATGAGCGAGAAAATTATTCAATTAACTGACGATGGCTTTGAAGCTGACGTATTACAATCAGACAAGCCTGTATTAGTTGATTTTTGGGCAGAATGGTGCGGACCTTGTAAAATGATCGCCCCTATTCTTAATGAAGTAGCAGATGAGTTTGATGGCCGCGTTGTTATCGGTAAACTAAACATTGACCAAAATGCTGGCACTCCACCAAAGTTTGGTATTCGTGGTATTCCAACGTTACTTCTTTTTAAAGATGGCCAAGTTGCAGCAACTAAAGTTGGTGCACTTTCTAAAACTCAATTAGTTGAATTTTTAGAAAACAATATCTAATACATATTGAAAAAAGGGCATTTTGCCCTTTTTTTACTTTTATTTTGTATAAAGACTGGACGCTGGGCCAGTGAACTGCTAGTTTATAAAGCCAACTAATCCTTAGTTTACCAACAAACCTCTCTCACTAATCAATGTCGATTATATGAGTATGATAACTGTAATAAAGAACCCACCAATATGCATTTACGCGAATTAAAAGACAAGTCGATCAAAGAACTTGTAGACTTAGCTGAGTCCATGGGGCTCGAAAACGTAGCCCGCTTAAGAAAGCAAGATATCATTTTTGCTATCCTTAAGGCCCACGCCAAAAGTGGTGAGAATATTTTTGGCGGCGGTGTATTAGAAATCTTACAGGATGGTTTTGGTTTCTTAAGATCATCAGAAGCCTCTTACTTAGCCGGTCCTGATGACATTTATGTATCACCTAGCCAAATTCGTCGTTTTAGCATGCGTACTGGTGACTCAATAATGGGTCTTATTCGTCCGCCTAAAGACGGTGAACGTTACTTCGCTCTACTTAAAGTAAACGAAGTAAATTTTGATAGACCAGAAAACTCTCGCACTAAAATTCTTTTCGAAAACCTAACCCCACTACATGCAAACGAACGTTTACGTATGGAACGTGGTAACGGTAGTACAGAAGATATTACTGCGCGCGTACTTGATTTAGCTTCACCGATTGGTCGTGGCCAACGTGGTTTATTAGTAGCTCCGCCAAAAGCGGGTAAAACAATGCTGCTACAAAACATTGCTCAATCAATTACTTATAACCATCCAGATGCAACATTGATGGTATTGCTTATTGATGAACGCCCAGAAGAAGTAACTGAGATGCAACGCCTAGTAAAAGGTGAAGTAATTGCATCTACTTTTGATGAGCCAGCAAGCCGACACGTTCAAGTAGCTGAAATGGTAATCGAAAAAGCAAAACGTTTGGTTGAACACAAGAAAGATGTAATCATTTTACTCGATTCAATTACTCGTTTAGCCCGTGCTTATAACACTGTTATTCCTTCGTCAGGTAAAGTACTTACCGGTGGTGTTGATGCTAACGCATTACACAAACCAAAACGATTCTTTGGTGCTGCACGTAACGTTGAAGAAGGTGGTAGTTTAACCATTATCGCAACTGCACTTATCGATACCGGCTCTAAGATGGATGAAGTAATCTACGAAGAGTTTAAAGGTACTGGTAATATGGAATTACACTTGAATCGCAAGATTGCTGAAAAACGTGTTTTCCCTGCCATTGACTTTAATCGCTCTGGTACTCGTCGCGAAGAACTTCTTACTAAGCCAGTTGAACTACAAAAAATGTGGATTCTGCGTAAAATTGTTCATGAGATGTCTGAAATTGATGCGATGGAATTCCTAATCGATAAGTTATCGATGAGTAAAACCAATGATGAATTTTTTGATTCAATGAAACGTCAATAGATCTTACGATGTTTAAAAAAGCCCGTTTACGCGGGCTTTTTTGTTGCTGATTTTTCTAATTCAATAATTAGTTGAGTTACCAGCACTTCTATTTGCTCAAAAGCTAGCGTATCACCTTTGTGCAACAGTGCTTTATCTAGTTTTAGCGCTTGTTCAGCAACATTATCCACTGCAAAGACTTTCGCAGCACCAAGAATTCGATGGCTATCTTGCTGTAATTCGTTAAAGTCTCGCAGCTGTACATGTGTTGCAAGTAATTGCGACTCTTGTTCAAAGCTGGCAATAAAACTGCTACGTAAATCTGCCATACCCACATCTTTAACTACCGAACTAGCGTCATGTCTCTGCTGTAAGTGCTTAGCAATAGTCTGATAAAAAGTACACTTATCTATAGGCTTGCCTAGATAACCGGTAAAACCATGTGCAATATAATTCTCTATTTCATGACTCATAGCATTAGCGGTCAATGCGTAAACAGGATTATTAAAACCGCATTGCTTTAATAATTCTAAAGCACTCAAACCATCCATTATAGGCATTTGTATATCAAGTAATACAATGTCTGGAAACTCACTTAAACATTTCTCTACAGCTTCTTCACCATTACTTGCAGCAATCACATCTAAGCCTAGAGATACTAAATAGCGAGTGATTAAACGACGGTTATCTGGATGATCTTCTGCAAGCAATACTTTACCCTGCAGCCTGGGCTTATTAGCTTGTTGATTACTTTCTTTAAAGTCTTCAGCAGCGTACTGCTTACAAGGTAGGTTAAATGTAAACTCACTGCCTTTGTGTTGTTCACTCAATACGCTTATATAACCGCCCATCATCATTGCTAATTGTTGAGAAAGCGATAACCCAAGACCTGAACCACCAAAACGTCGGCTAATTGTATTGTCACCTTGTTGAAAACATTCGAAGACCATTTTTAATTGTTCTTCACTCATGCCAATCCCCGTATCAACAACGGTAAATTGCACGCCATTTTCAGTGTTAACTACCTTAAGAGTTACTTTGCCTTGCTGAGTAAATTTAATTGCATTGGTGAGCAAGTTAATCAGTATTTGTTTTACTCGCATTAAATCAAGCTTAACCCAGTAGCTATCATCCAATTGGTTATCAAACACTAAAAACAAACCTTTTTGCGATGCTTGCGCTTGGCTCATTGTATAAACATCATTAAGCAATTGAATTAAGTCAAACTTTGTTAAGTTCAACTCAAGACGATTCGCTTCAATCTTACTAAGGTCGAGTACATCATTAATGAGGTCTTTTAAGTGATCACTGTGTTTTTTGATCACAAACAACTCGTCTTGTAGCTGCTGAGGCTCATATAAGCCGTTAATTAAATCGTCTGTTTGACCTAAAATCGCTGTTAAAGGCGTGCGAATTTCATGGCTTATATTAGCAAGAAACTGGCTTTTAACTTCGTTAGCAGCTCGTAATTCTTGAGCAACAAATTGCAATTCTTGGGTGCGCTGCTCAACTTGCTCTGCTAACTGTATTTTTGCCCTTTTTTCTACAGCCCGACGATAAATTGCAATACCACACATAAGCACTAAAAACACCACAATAGCTAATAAAATAGTAAATTGAGAGCGTTTTTCGATTTGTAACTGTTGTAAGCTACGCTCTTGTTTTAATTGCTGTATCTCTTGGTTTAGTCGATTAGCTTCAGACTGTGATTGAAATACATTTAATGCTTTTACAATTTCTTCGCTAGTCATACTTCTTTGATAATCAATAAACTGCTGATGTAAGTCTATTGCTTTTTTAAAATCCCCAAAGCCAGCACTTAGTAATGCTTCGATCCCTAAACCATCTTTTACTCGCATTTCACTTTTGTATTCTTTTGCTAAAGTAATAGACTGCTCTAGATTTTTTTTGGCTTCTACTAAGTTTCCTTGCACTAGCTGTATCTTAGCAAGTACATGTAAAGCCGCGAGTAACAGTGATTTATTATCAGCTTCGATTGCAAAGCGCTGAGCTGACATTGCATGATAAAGTGCCGTATCTAACTCATCTATTTTAAGATTTAAATTCGCTAAATTGTTATGTCGACTAGATAGCTGATAGGCGTCATTAACACTTTCATAATAGCGTAAAGCAAGTTGATAATAATGTAATGCAAGTTGATTACGCCCTGATTCATCATAAGCAACCCCCATATTGCCATAGGCTTGCGCAATACCATCTTTATCATCCAGCTGCTGAAAGACTTCTAAAACTTCTCGGTAAATTTCAAGAGCCGAATCATAACGTGCAAGCGGAATATACACACCAGCAATATTGTGCAGTATATCGGCTTTATCTTGGGCACTCCCCTCTGTTTCATAAATTTCTTTTGCTTTTTGATAATACTCTAGTGCAAGTTCCATGTTATACATATCAAAATACGCAAGCCCTATATTACTCAATAAGTTTGCTTGTTTTATACGGCTATTAAGTTGTGTGACTATATTAAGTGCTCGAGTATACTCAATGACTGCTTGCTGAACTAAGCCCTGATAATAATAAGCCACACCTTGCATTTTTATTGCCCTGAAGTGCTGTTCAGGTTGATTTTTTAAACTGGTGTTTTGTTCAAGTAATCTATAAAAAGAAATGGCTTCTGAGTAATCATTTTCAGAAAAAGCACGTTTCGCCATAGCTGCATAGATTACGACTTTTTGCTGATTTGTGAGTTGTTTAGTACTAAGTAACTTGTTTGCTATTGATTGTTTTTTAGACCAATCATCAGTTTGTTCGAATTGCTCTAACAAAGATATTGGGGGCTGAGCAAAACTACCTTTAGAATAAATACCAAGCACAGCAATAGCAGCAATAAAGAGTAGATGCTTAAACTGACCTAGCATAATTGTGTCCTTGGTTTTAACCGTTAAAACAATAATCGCACCGCTAGAAAGTTGTAAAACATTCCATTGCGCATTTAAATATAATAATGTACTCAAGATACACTATTAACTAGAGTGCAAACAATGCTTAACCCACTGATAGATGAGATTTTTGAACGAATTCTGACAAAGCGGGTTTGGAAGGTTCATACTTTAGCGCTGGAATTAACTAATAACGGTACAATAACGACGCTAGATGAAGACCCTCATCGTGATTTATTTAAGCGTAATTTTTTAATTATGAATGCCCTGTTTCAGTTACAAAAACAATTGGCGCCCGCTCAATATCTACAAATTGCCAGTTTGCATATAGAACTTTTTGAGACGCCACAGAGCAACTCTTTAAGCCAAATAGACTCTCTTAGAGATTACTACTTAAACTGGCAAAATTATGATACTTCAATAACAGAAATTGAAGCTTTACTAGATGGGTTTTGGCAAAAATTTAACAAGAAAAACGAAAGTAAACAGCAACTTGATCCCCATAAACGCAATGCTTTGCTCAAACAATGGCAGTTAGCAGAAGATGCGACATTAAAAATGATACAAAAACGCTGGCGACAATTAGCATGTCGATATCATCCAGATAAATCAGCAGAAGATGAAGAGAAATTTAAACGTATTAGGGAAGAATACGAGCAGCTTAAAGCCAGCTGCTCAGTCGTTCAAAGTAATTAGCGAGTTAATCGACGGGCACGGATTTTACGCCCTTTAATATTACCTTCAGTTAATTTGCGTAATGCCGGTTTGGCACAATTGCGCTCAACCGCAACAAATGCGACGTTATCAAGTACATTGATTTTACCAACTTGACGCCCGGCAACACCCTCTTTGCCCGTTAGTGCGCCTAAAATGTCTCCGGCACGGACCTTTTGCTTTTTACCTGCATCAATCATTAATGTAGCCATTTGCGGCTTATATGGTGGCTTTTCTAATAAGCTAAACGGTGGTAACTGCTCAGGTAAAAAATCACACTCGTAATGATCGCCAATTTGCGCGACCTTAAACTGCTCTGCATCGCCGTAAATTGAACATGCAATGCCTTTTTTACCCGCACGGCCAGTACGACCAATACGGTGAACGTGTGTTTGTGGGTCATGTGCTAAGTGATAGTTAATAACCATATCCATATCGTCAATATCTAAACCACGGGCAGCCACATCGGTAGCGACCAAAATAGAGGCGCTTTTATTAGCAAAGTGGATAAGTGTTCGCTCGCGTTCTCGCTGCTCTAAATCACCATGTAATGCTACTGCACTAAAGCCTTCTGCAGCTAAATCATCACATACTTGTTGTGTTTCTACTTTGGTATTACAAAACACTACACAGCTGGTTGGCTGGAACTTCAACAATAATAACTTTAACGTATTAAAACGCTGTTTATTATTTTCCATTTTATAAAAGTACTGTTTAATAGTACTTTTTTCTTGTTCTTCTTCCACTTTCACCATAACAGGATTAGTCAAAACACGTTTAGCAACCGCTTCTATCGCACGTGGAAAAGTTGCACTGAATAGTAATGTTTGCCGCTGTTGTGGAATGCAATCAATAATGGCATCTAGGGTATCTTGAAAGCCCATATCAAGCATTTGATCAGCCTCATCAAGAACTAGAGTTTCAACATCATCTAACCGTAAAGTGCCCTTACGAATATGATCATCAACACGCCCTGGTGTGCCAACGATAATGTGCGCACCATGTTCAAGCGATCCTATTTGGGGGCCGATAGAAACACCACCACACAAAGTCAATATTTTAATATTGTGTATGCCGCGAGCAAGTTTACGCATTTCCACGGCAACTTGTTCGGCCAACTCTCTCGTTGGACACAACACTAAAGACTGAATACGAAAACGCTTAACATTAAGTTTCGATAATACACCTAAACTAAACGCAGCCGTTTTACCTGAGCCTGTTTTAGCTTGTGCAATGATATCTTTCCCTTCAAGCACAGGCGGAAGACTCTGCGCCTGCACAGCCGTCATTTGGCTATAGCCTAGAGTAGATAAATTATCGACCAAACCAGAAGGTAAAGCGAGAGAAGAAAATGCAGTTGCAGTCACAATTATTTCCAAACAAAAAAGTTAACTAACAAGGATAAAAATTTACCTTGTGATTATTGCGCTAATAATAGCAGAAATAGCTATTATCGACCATTAACAACGTTTGTTATAAATTATTCAATAAAGCTATTGTAAATAAAATCTATTTTCATTAAGATCCGCACCGTTCTTTATTCACTCAGCTGGAAGCATTTAATGAAACTAAGTCCACTTTACCTTGCTCTAATTACAAGTGTTGGCGCTGTACACGCCGCAGAAAATAACGAAAACATAGAAAAAATTGAAGTTAAAGGCACTTACTTTAATGATTACAAAGTAGATAATGCATCAGGCGCAATGCGCACCTCTGCTTCATTGCTCGAAACGGCACAATCTGTCACAGTTATTACAGATACCATCGTTAACGAACAACTTGCTACCACTTTGGGTGAAGTACTTACAAATGACGCCAGCTTAACGGCTGGTTCACAGCAGCGTAACCGTGAAGTATTTAACCTTCGTGGCTTTGAGCTAAGTTCAGGCACTGGTTATTTACGTGATGGCCACCAGCATTGGTCACACTACCAACAGCCAATCGAAATTCTGCAACAAGTTGAAGTAATCAAAGGTCCTTCAAGTATTTTATATGGTCAATCAGGTCCTGGTGGTTTGGTAAACATGGTTACCAAAAAACCAACTGCGCAAACATTATTAAATGCCAGCGCTGATGTTGACCAACATGGCTCAACACGCTTCATGGTTGATGCTGGCGGCGCGCTAACTGAAGCTGAAGATTTACGAGCTCGTGGTATATTAGTAAAACAAGACGTTGAATATTGGCGTGAATATCAAAACGGTGAAAACCGTGAGCGTGACCGCTTTTTAGGTGCCTTAGTTGTAGATTACGATATTGGCGACAACGCACTTGTTCGTGTTCATTATGACCGTACCGATGACAAAGCAGGCTTAGATACTGGTGCATGGATTGATGATAACGCCAATGTGATTGGTGATGATAAAACGATTCGCGATATGTCTTGGGCATTTACTGACATTACTGTAGAAAACTTAGGTATAGATTTTAACGTATATTTATCTGATAACTGGCAGGTAAACCTAGGTTATAACGAGCAAACTTTTGAACGTCAGCGTTTTGAGTCATCACCTAGTCGAAATTCTTACATCTCACAAACAAGTACGTACACCTCGAACCCATACGATCGTTTTGATGATTGGCAGTTTACCACTGCATTTATTGACTTTATTGGTGAATTTGAAACTGCGGGTATCCAACATCAGTTCTTAATTGGTGCAAACTCACTTGATTATTATTATGGTCAATTGAGAACTAGCGGGGATTCTTTCCCCTTCACGGCTGGAGATAATGAACCCGCTCGCCCTGATATCAGCTATCACAGTGATACTACAAAGAGTGAAACTGAATACGATTATTACGGTATTTACGCTCAAGACTTAATCACTTTTTCTCCAGAATGGCAAGTATCAGTTGGTGGCCGTTTTGATAAGCAAACGCGTGAAGGGCAAAATAACGAGTCTTTCTTACCTAAATTCGGCGTGCTTTATCATCCAAATGCATCTGCCACTATTTATGCAAGTTATACAGAAGGTTTCGAGCCACAAAATGAAACCATCACCAATGACAAAGATATCAACTTCGGTATGGAAATTGATGCCGTTACCTCTGAGCAAAAAGAAGTGGGTATTAAATGGCAAATGTTTGATGACCGCCTAATGCTAAGTGGTGCTGTGTTCGACATAAGCAAAAATGGTACATTAGTAACTGAAAATCTTGCAACGCCTATTGGTTCAATTACAACTGAAACTAATCAAGTGGGTGAACAACGTCACAAAGGCTTTGAAATGGCAGCACAAGGCGCAGCCACTGACCGCTTATTTGTAATGGCCTCTACTATGTATTTAGATGCTAACTATGAAAGAGCGGATGAAGACTTACAAGGTAAACGCCCGGCTGATGCCCCTAAATGGTCAGCTTCGCTTTGGACTCGTTATGAGTTAAATGATGCAATTGCTTTTAACGCCGGCGCATTTTATGAAGGTGAGCGTTTTGCAGACAGCGACAATTTAATTACCAAAGATGCTTATACCCGTGTAGATGTGGGTGCGACTTATAAATTTGTTATGAGTAATACAGATATTAACCTACGCCTTAATGTAGAAAACTTGTTTGATACAGACTACCTAGGCGGTGGCGGTAATGGCAGTGTCACCGTTGGCGAAGGCACTAACTTACGTTTAGCAGCGCAATTTAATTTCTAAGTTTAAGATCTATTAAAAAAGCCCGCACTTTGCATAAAAGTGCGGGCTTTTTACTTTTTATCTCATTGTATTTTTTAAATCAGTCATTTAATGATTAAATACCGCTAACGTATCTAACAAGCCAAGGTCAGCCATGAAAAAACTCATCACCGGGATGCTACTTGCCAGTAGCTTTTTAGCCTCAGCCGCAGCGCCTGAGTTTACCAGCAAGCAACTGCAACAAGTCGAACAATTGAGAGAAATCGCCAGTGACAGTGATTTAAGCTATCAATTACTAGAATCACTCACCACCGAAGTTGGACCTCGCTTACCGGGTACCGAAAACGATAAAAAAGCCGTCGCCTGGGCACAAGCTAAATTTAAATCTTTAGGCTTTGATAAAGTATGGCTTGAAGAAGCCACTTTTCCAGAATGGCGTCGTTTTAGTGAAAGCGGAAAAATTTTAACACCCAGTGAGCAACCCCTGCACTTAACCGCACTGGGTCACAGTGTGAGCACACCTAAGGAAGGCATTACAGGCGAAGTTGTTTTATTTGAAACCCTTGATGAGCTTATCGCAGCGCCTGCAAATAGCTTAAAAGGTAAAATTGCCTACATTAATTACCGTATGAATCGCCATATTGATGGTAACGGCTATGGCCCTGCGGTTCGTGCACGTTCTACAGGCTCTGTAGAAGCGGCTAAAAAGGGTGCTATTGGCTATATGATGCGCTCAGTCAGCACTGCCCATCACCGTTTTGCGCATACCGGCGGTAGCCATTACAAAGACGGTGTAACCAAAATTCCAAATGTAACGATTGCCAATCCTGATGCGGATCAAGTTGCCCGCCTTATTGCACTAGATAAAAAAGTGACCGTTAATATCAATGTGCAAACAGAAGATCGTGGTCAAGGTCTAGGTTATAACGTAATTGGTCAGTTCAACGGTACGCAAAACCCAGAGCAATATGTATTGATTGGTGGTCACTTAGATTCATGGGATTTAGGCACAGGCGCACTCGATGATGGTGCTGGTGTTGCATTAACTATGGCAGCAGCAAAACACATTAGCGAAATTAAACGTCCTAAACGCAGTATTCGCGTGGTGTTGTTTGCCGCCGAAGAGCTTGGCTTATGGGGCGCTAAAGCTTACTTTAAGCAACATGCGAAAGAGCTTAATAATATTGTTGCTGCCGCTGAGTCTGATTTTGGTGCTGATGTAGTATATGGGTTTGAGTCAAATGTATCGGCGGAGTCACTGCCTGTAGTACGTGCTATTGCAAAAGAGCTCTCAGCGTTAAATGTAGAGTATATTGCAAAGAATGGTGCTCGCGGCGGCCCTGATTTAATCCCACTTAGAAATACCGAAGGCGCAGCTATTTTTGATCTTCATCAAGACGGGACTGACTACTTTGATTATCATCACACTGCTGATGACACATTAGATAAAGTAGACCCAGAAAAGCTCAAGCAAAATACCGCGGCTTATGCTGTATTTGCATTTATGGCCGCCGATGCCAAAACCACAATAAAACCAAAGCCTGTAAAAAAATAAATTAAGTAAACATACTTTCTTACAGTTTATTGCTTTGCTTTCGCCCTTCTATGTTTTAATTTATTAAAAAAGCTAGGAGGGCGTTTATGCTACTTTTTAATACCTGTGACTCATTATCGTCATTTAGCCAAACAACAACTTGCCCTCACTGTAAAAGCAAAAATTACCAATTAAAAAATCACAGTCGCTTCTTACGCTTTACCATTATTCCTATTATGCCACTAGCTTGGCAATACCAATATCAATGTGATGATTGCCAACATACTGAGGCTGTCTCTTTGCATAAGCTGCCTCTTATTGAGCTTTTATCATTAATAAAGTACTTTATTGGTTCATTGCTGTTAATTTGTATGCTGCTTTATTTTTATCAGCAATACCATGCAAAAATTCAGTTGCAGCAAAGCATCATTAGCAACCCACAAGCCTATGATACATATTTAGTAAAAGCGGATAAATTTGCCCAAGAGCCATTACGACCAGAAAACCTTAAAGTTGCTCAAGTTTTGGAATTTAATGATAAATTTATCACTTTTCAAATTAGTAATTACCGTTACAAACGCGACCGAGCTATCACTATGGCTATGCGAACCAGTTTGTTAGTACAAAGAGATTACTTTTCAGCTAATACGCTCACGTTACCACGTACTGAAGTACAGCGCCTGTATGACGAGGGCACAATTTATGATGTACTGCGCCCCTATGCCTACAGTTTATATGGTGGCTTCGTGATGTTTCCACCTAGACCGAAACCTTTATATGAAGGTGTGAAACTTAATAAGAATAATCAGCAAGGCATCACCTATTATAAAGATAAGCTCTATAAAGAGGCGTTCGACAGCTTTTTACTTGCCGCTAAAGAAGGCTCTCAATGGGGACAGTTAAACTTAGCGCAAATGCTCCAAGACGGCCAAGGAACAAAAATGAACACACAGCAAGCTATTTACTGGTATCAGCAAGCAGCAGCTCAGGGCAACCGAAAGGCCAAAGTCGAATTAAAAGATTTATGTAGTCATTATCAATGTGAGTAAAATGGCAAGTGTTTACTCGCCATTACTGTTTCTAAGCTATATTCACAGCTTTAAATTTTGATTTAAAAAAGCTAGCACTTGCTGATAATAGCGAGTTCGGTGTTCCTGCTTATAAAAACCATGACCTTCATCTTCAAGTAGCTCATATATATAAGGGTGTTTCGCTTTTTTAAGGGCCGCAATAAGTGACTCGGCTTGCTCAATTGGTGCACGCTGGTCTTCACCACCATGCACTATAAGAACTGGCGCCTTTAACTTACCGATATTATAGCTAGGTGAAAATGCCTTTAGTTGCGCTTCATCCGTCCCCAGTACTTTTCGCAAATAACGCTGACCACTATCACGCCCCGCAATATCCCCTTCTTTGAACATCAAGGGTAAATCATATACGCCTACAACACCTATTACGCATTGAAACATTTCTGGTTCTAGAATCGCACTCTGTAACGCAGAATACCCTCCAAAGCTTGCCCCCATGATACACATATTATTTTTATCTACAGTGCCTTGCTCAACTAAATGCTTTACACCATCAATGATATCAAATTGGATTTCAGCTCCCCACTTTTGATGCCCAGCATGCTCAAAATTACGGCCAAAACCACCAGATCCTCTAAAGTTAACTTTTAGTACGGCTATACCGCGATTTGCAAGTAACTGTGCATCAGGATCAAATGCCCACCAATCGCGAGGACCATGTGGCCCTCCATGGGGCATAACCACTAAAGGCAAGTTTTCATGTTTAATATTGTTTGGTAGAGTTATATACCCATAAATGGTTAAGCCGTCTCGACTGGTATAACTGATTGGTTTCGTCACTGCCATTTGCTCAGGTTTCAACAAACTGCGAGTGGGAAATAAAAAACGTAAACTATTTTCACCAGCGTCATATAAATAATATTGCCCGGGATTTCGATCACTTGATGCGAAAATAATACTGGTATCACCATTTCGAGTACTGCTAACCAATTGCACCTGATTACCTTCGAGAGAATGCAGTAACGACTTTAAACGCATACTTTTATCGGACTGACCATCAACAAACGCATAAGTTGGATAACCAAGTTCGGTTTCTATCGCAAACAACTCTTTTGATATTTCATCAATCCAAACTTTCTTTGGTGAAACATTTTTTTCTTTATGTAACAGGATTGCAGACTTTGTTTTTAAACTCAGTTTATACAACCCTTTAGGCTCCCCTTCTAAGGAAGCTGTAACGTATATATTGTCGCCAGATTCATCAAATGCATGCAATCTAACATCGCTATAATTGAGTGCACCTAAATCAAGTAATTGCCAGTCGCCTCCTGATTTTTCTCGCGTATAAATTGTTGGTTTTATATAGTCATCACTGGATACTGCAGCCCGTACATTCCCCTCATGATCGGTAATAAATTGAGCCATGCGTGATGGAGAGGTTGTTATCTTTCTTCGTTTGCCAGAGAAAATATCAACATCATAAACTACAGTATGTGGCTCCCCCCCGCCATTCCAAGGATAAGTAACAATGAGCATTTTTCTATCATCGTTTACTAAAGGATCCAATACATAAGAAGTACCTTTTAAAGGTGTCGCTTTTTTAATTCGGCTACCGGTTTGCATTTCACCTTGGTAGCCGACTAAATATTTTCCGCGGCTACCGTCGGCATTAACCCCAAACAGCTCACCATGATACTGAGGATGATCTTGCCACCCCTTTAGGTATTCTTTGCCAAGTACGACCCGTTCATCACTTACCCATGAGTAACTACCTACTTGTGCATTACTTTTAAACTTAACTGCATGTTGAATTTTAAAAGTTTTAGCATCTAAAATAACCAGTACGCTTTTACCTTCAGGTTTAGTGATCACAGATAGATATTTACCAGTTGGTGATAACTTAACTTGACCATAATCTGCGCTTTTACTAAAAGACTCAACAGGTAAGATTGTTTGCGCTGAAGCTGTGTAAGTACTTGTAATAAATAAAAAGAACAAACACATAATTAAATTTTTTCTCATTTAAACATCCATTTTATTAGTATCAACCCTATCCTAGTTATTTTAGGTAAAAATGTAAATTAATAGTAAAAATTATATTTATTAAAACTCCTTTATACAGTAAAGTTACTTCACTGGCTTTTTCGCCATAACAGCTACTGCTGCATGATGAATTAACACCACAAGCGCACCCGCTAACACGCCAAATAAGCCATCAAAAAATAAGGGAGCAATAACCTCACCTATCGAGCCTAGGTTTACCAAAGCAAATTCGGTTACTGCCACTTGCCAATGGTGGAGCAAGCTTACGCCATGGACGAGAATGCCACCGCCGACTAAAAACATAGCCACAGTACCTGCAAACGCTAAAAAAGCCATCAGCCTAGGAGCCGTAGCCAGTAAGCCCTGGCCAATTAGCTGTTTAAATTTACTGCCAGAAACTTTTGACTGGTTTAGTAAATATAAACCCGCATCATCGAGTTTCACAATACCTGCCACTAAACCATAAACTCCGATAGTCATAATAATGGCGATAACGCTCAACACTAATGCTTGATTTAGTAAAGTTGCACCAGCAACCGTGCCTAAAGTAATAACAATTATTTCTGCAGATAAAATGAAGTCAGTTCGTATAGCCCCTTTCACTTTTTGCTTTTCATACTCGACTAAATCGACGGGAGCCTGCTCTTGTTGAACCACGTTTGAGCTCGGTAGCATTTTTTCTACTAACTTCTCTGCACCTTCAAAGCATAAGAATAATCCACCCAACATTAATAGAGGCGTTATTAACCATGGGAGCCAAACACTAATCAGTAAAGCTGCCGGAACCAATATTGCTTTATTTAAAAATGAGCCTTTTGCAACAGCCCACACCACAGGTAACTCACGCTCAGCACTCACACCCGTAACTTGTTGCGCATTAAGCGCTAGGTCATCCCCTAACACACCAGCTGTTTTTTTGGTTGCCACTTTACTCATGGTTGCAATATCGTCTAGTAACGTTGTTATGTCGTCCAATAACGTTAAAAGGTTAGTTCCTGCCATTTTAAATCCTCATGCGCAAAATAATTTAACTTCAACATAGCTTAAACCTGTACTTTCACCAACGGTTAATTTTCATTTGTTATGCTGGCTATAAAATGAAATCAAAGAAGGGCTGTTTTATGTATAAAACAATTTTCTTAACAACGAGCTTATTAGCATTAACTGCCTGCTCTGAACAAGCACAAAGCGATGTTTACTCTTGTGATAACCAACAGTCTGCAACAATAACAAGTGAAGATGATGAAAATGCAAAGCTTGAATACAAGCAACAGCAATACCAGCTTGTTAGACAGCAAAGTGCCTCTGGTGTTAAATACACTAATGATGACGTACTCTTTTGGACTAAGGGCAATGAAGCCATGTTGATCATCGATGGTAACAAGCACCACTGTAACGTGCAGTAAGCATAGCCTTATATTTTATAAAAACACTGCTACACTCATTACTAAGTCGGTATTAATGAGTCTGTTATGCGAGCTGTGACGATAAAATATAAAGTGATTTTTGCATTCTCTGCAATAGGGCTATTAATGCTACTCAGCAGTGGCTTTTTTTATTGGTCCCTAGGCAAAATCAGCGCTGCTAACTCAGATATAGAAACCCTAGCAGTGCCTGTACAGCAACAAAGTAATGCCCTGCAATTATCGTTATTATCTATCACTAAATTTAATGCTGTAGCATTTAGCCAAAGTAAAATAGCTAAATTGCAACAGGAGCAGCAACAAGCCATTAATGAGCAACAGCTATTTGAGACTAAACTCATAATGCTTAGTCAAAAGTTACAGGATCAGCCAACAATGCAAGCATTGCTTGCTAACATCGCGCAAGACTTTAACCAATTAATAGCAACCAGCAGCAACATGTTTAATGCTAAACAAAATGGCTTAATTGCTACCGCGGCAGTTGCTAAGTATAGCCAGGTTTATATCGACGATATAACAACCCTCAGTAACAACTTGCTTGATTTAGAGTTACTTGAGGTATCAATTGAACAGCAACGATTACTTGAAGCTATCGTTGGTACAGCAACACGAATAGATGACTTACTGTTTACTTTGAGTAATAACGTTAAAAGTATAAAGCATATAAATGCCTTACAAATATTAGCAGAACACCAACAAGATACAGGGTTTCTACTCGATAATGCTAATTCCAATTTTACCTATTTAAAACAACAAGCAAGTGAACTTGAAGATGATGCTAACTTTACCGCTTTAACATCTCAAATGGATACGTTGCAACAAAAGCTCCAAGATATCTATCAGCAGCAAACGATTATTTTAACTAGTCGCGAGAACGCTGAGCGTACTTTCAATAACTTTCAGCAGCGATTTCAAGACACCGAAAAATTACTAACCGAGCTAAAGCAATTGGCTGACAATCGCTTTTCGTCATTACAAAATGATGCACAATCGACGATTACAACAGGCTCAACGCTGGTTGGTATTATTAGCTTAGTGTTACTATCTTTTGCCGCGTTAATCTCTGTTGTTACAACACGCACAATGCTTAAGCCTTTACACGCTGTAAATAAAGCGCTATCAAGAATTGCCTCCGGTGATTTATCTAAACGGACTCAGCCACGCAGTGACGACGAGTTTGGTGTATTACTGGCAAATATAAATCGCTTGATAGATGATTTAAGTAAGCTACTTGTTGATATAAGCGATAACGCCCATACCTTGGATCAATCTGCTATTCAAACATCCGAGCAAGGCCAACAAATGACGGTAGCGGCCACACAGCAACTTGAGCGTATAGCAGAGGCGACTTCACTTGCACAAAATATGCTGAGTAATTCACAAGCTGTTTATGAGCAAGCTGATAACACATCAAATGAGATAGCCAACGCGTCTCAATTTGCCAATGATGTAAACCAAATTGCAGATAGAAATAGCCAGCGTATTAAAGCTCTACTAACACGTTTAGAGCAAGCCGTACAAAGCACTGAAGAGCTGGCACAACATACACAACTTATTGGTGCCATTGTTGATACTATCAGCAGCATTGCAGAGCAAACTAATTTACTGGCACTCAATGCCGCTATTGAAGCCGCTCGAGCCGGTGAAAACGGCAGAGGCTTTGCAGTGGTTGCCGATGAAGTTCGCTCACTAGCTGCACGAACCCAAAGCTCCACTAATGAGATTCACACCATGATCCAAACTCTGCAGCAACAAGCTCAAGCTGCACAGCAGGAAATTAACGACGGCCAACAACAAGCCGCTGATTGCGTGGCCAATAGTAGTGAGCTAAACCAAGCGGTCGATAAAATAAAAGGCACCTTGGTCACTCTAAATCAAATGAGTCAACAAATTGCCGATTCATCCCATCATCAACTCAATAACAGTAATGAAATTAAACAAATAATGGCAACTGTTACTGAACAAGCACAAAGTAATGCCCAGCATGCAGGCACTCTCGCAACTCAAAGTGAAGATGTAAATCAACTTGCACACTCACTGACTAGTGCCGTTGAACGCTTTAAACTATAACGGTTTACTTTAGGTGACTTGCTCACTCTGAACTGGGTATAATGAGCTAAATTTAAGCTTTAAAGCGGCCAACCATGAAATACAAAGATCTTCGTGATTTTATTGAGTTACTAGAGAAACAAGGCGAATTAAAACGCATTCACCAAGAAATCGATCCCTATTTAGAAATGACCGAAATTGCTGATCGTACTTTACGTGCTAAAGGCCCTGCTTTATTGTTTGAAAATCCAAAAGGACATGATATTCCAGTCTTAGCTAACTTATTTGGCACTCCTAAGCGCGTTGCAATGGGCATGGGTCAAGATGATGTAAGTGAGCTACGCGAAGTAGGTAAGCTATTAGCTTTTTTAAAAGAGCCTGAGCCACCAAAAGGTATTAAAGAAGCTCTAGGTCAAATCCCTGTATTCAAACAAGTTCTCAACATGCCCGCTAAAGAAGTAAAAAAGGCGGTATGTCAGCAGGTTATTATTGAAGGCGACGATGTAGATTTAACTAAACTGCCCATTCAACATTGCTGGCCTGGTGATGCAGCACCACTGATTACATGGGGTTTAACAGTTACCAAAGGACCATATAAAAAGCGTCAGAATTTAGGTATTTATCGTCAACAATTACTAGGCAAAAACAAAATCATTATGCGCTGGTTATCACATCGTGGCGGCGCGCTGGATTTTCAAGAATGGTGTAAAGAAAACCCAGGTGAGCCTTATCCCGTGTCTGTCGCATTAGGCGCAGATCCGGCGACTATTTTAGGTGCAGTTACCCCAGTACCCGATACACTCAGTGAATATGCTTTTGCAGGTTTATTACGTGGTAGCAAAACTGAAGTCGTTAAATCGATTTCAAATGATTTACAAGTTCCTGCAAGCGCTGAAATTGTACTCGAAGGCTATATTGTGCCAGGCGAAACAGCCCCCGAAGGTCCATATGGCGATCATACCGGCTACTATAACGAAGTAGATGACTTTCCAGTGATGACCGTTACACACATGACCCACCGTAAAAACCCTATTTACCACAGCACCTTCACTGGCCGCCCACCTGATGAACCGGCGATTTTAGGGGTTGCATTAAATGAAGTGTTCGTACCTATTTTACAAAAGCAATTCCCTGAAATTGTAGACTTTTACTTGCCACCAGAGGGTTGCTCGTATCGTATGGCTGTTGTGACCATGAAAAAGCAATATCCTGGTCACGCTAAACGCGTCATGATGGGAGTTTGGTCATTTTTACGTCAGTTTATGTATACCAAGTTTGTGATTGTTTGTGATGATGACGTCAACGCTCGCGATTGGAATGATGTGATTTGGGCTATTACAACACGTATGGATCCCGCTCGCGATACTACTTTGATTGAAAACACACCAATTGACTATCTCGACTTTGCCTCACCTGTCTCTGGCCTAGGCTCAAAAATGGGGATGGACGCAACAAACAAATGGCCTGGCGAAACAGATAGAGAATGGGGTGAACCAATTGTAATGAATCAAGAAACCAAAGATCGTGTTGATGAACTTTGGGATAGCTTAGATATTCTCTAACTCACTAGCAAGAGACTGTAAACTCACTGTGCGGATATGCTACTATTGCTCAAATAAACTGCATCTCCGCTAATTTAAGGTAAAACATGCAAACATTACACGCTGAAGTTATTGCTATCAGCCCATTAACTGAATTTGTTCATAAAGTTGTTTTAAAGCCAGTAGAAAGCGTGACATTTGAAGCTGGTCAGTATCTACAAGTTGTTTTAGGTGAAAAAGATAAACGCGCATTTTCTATTGCTAGCCGCCCTTCTCAATCTGATCAGCTTGAGTTACACATAGGTGCATCTGCTGCTGATTCATATGCAATGCAAACATTAGATCACTTGCGTGCTGCACACCAAGATAATAGCAAAGTAACCATTGAAACTGGCCTTGGTATCTCACAACTTCGCCTACAATGTGAACGCCCTATTATATTGCTTGCTGGCGGTACAGGCTTTTCATATGTAAAGTCTATGGCTGATCATTTAAGTGAGATTGGTTGTGATCGCCCGGTGTTATTTTACTGGGGTGTGCGCGAAGAATCTGCGCTATATGCTCACCAAGAAATGCAAGCTTGGGCCGATAGCCGCGAAAACTTTGAGTTTATTCCTGTAGTTGAAAACCCTACTGATAGCTGGACTGGACATACAGGCTATGTACATAAAGCGGTGATGAGTGACATTGCTTCACTAGCACCATACGATATATATATGGCTGGACGTTTTGACATGATAGGTATCGTTCGTGATGACTTCCTAGCCCATGGCGCAATCCGCGAAAATATGTATGCCGACGCGTTCGCGTTTATCAAGTAATAATACCCGCTTATTGTAAAAGCACTGCCGGTGCTTTTACATTTCCCCCAATATTCTCTTTTCTTCAAGCCTAGCTACAATTCAATTAGCATAATAAAAACTTAACCTTGATAGTTCAAACCTATCAGTTTAATCAACATAAACAATTTCACAAAACTCCACTCATTGACCATACTTTACCTAACTTAATAATTGGGAGAGACCCAAATGCTAAATACAAAAGTAAAAGATTTCATGCAACGTAAGTTACCGCATATCACCCCTGCGACAGAGATGACAACAGCAATTGCTGAACTACAAAAGTTCAAATTACTGGGCGCGCCGGTCTTTGATGATAATAAATGTTTAGTTGGCTTTATTTCAGAGCAGGAGTTACTAAAGCCATTAATGCAAAATAGTTATTTTTGTGATGGCGTAGTGAAGGTATCTCAATTGATGCAAACTGAAGTGGTAACCGTAAACGGTGATAGCAATATTATTGAACTAGCAGAGCAAATGAAAACTGGTAAACCGAAAAACTACCCTGTAGTCGATGGGACTACTGTTATAGGTATGATTGGTCGTAGCGATATTTTAAAAGCGCTCTATGATAATTACCTAAGTTGTCAACAATAGCATTGGCGCACTTATTAAGTGCGCCTTGTCGTCGCTGTTATCGTGCAGCGGCAACGTGCTTCAATTGCTGCTTATCTGTTTCACTGAGATAAGCAATTTCCAAAGCATTAACTTGCGCTTTTTCCATATCGGCTTGAGTTAAACCCGCTGCAGGTGCAGCCACTTTGTACTCATGCTCAATTTCGATGCCTTCAACGGCAGGGTCGTCTGTATTAATACAGGCTAAAATACCATGATCTAAGAAACGTTTTAACGGATGCACGTCTAAGCTAGCAACTGTGCTGGTTTGGATATTACTCGTTAAGCATGACTCAATACCAATACCTTTATCACGTAAATAATCCATCAGTGTAGTATCTTCGATTGCTTTTACACCATGGCCTATACGACTAGCACCTAATTCATTTATTGCCTGCCAAATACTGGCAGCGCCCAAAGCTTCACCAGCATGAATTGTCGCAGCCAAGTACGCATCGCCAACTTGTTTGAAATGATCGACAAACAATTCACCTGGGAAGCCAATTTCATCCCCAGCCAAATCTATCGCTACTAAATCATTTTTAAACGCAAGTAAGGCATCAAGTTCTTGCTGACAAATTTTTGTACCGTAAGTACGCGACATTATCCCAATCAAATTTGCTTTTACGGTACTAGTTTGAGTTGCGCTTTTAATGCCATCTACCACGGCTTCAACCACTCCTTGAGGATGTAAACCTTGGCTTTGAGCCATATAGTAAGGGCTAAAACGTAGCTCTACATAATCAAGTCCCTGTGCTTGCGCATCTTCAATGTTCTCAATAGCAACTCGACGACACGCATCATAATCACCCAATACAGCGACGCCCCAATCTAGCTTCTGTAGAAACGCCATTAAATTTGGCTCAGGGTCGATGACCTGAACATGGGGTGTTAATGCTGCAACATTGTCGGCAGGTAATTGAATATTAAACTGACGCCCTAATTCTAATATTGTTTGTGCTCGCACATTACCATCAAGGTGGCGATGGATATCAAGCAATGGGAGTTTTTTATTGATCATAGTTAGCACTCAGTCTTTTAAATTTTCGCGCATCATACGCACTTAAATCGGTAATTCAAGTTTAGTTGATTTTGTTTGTAATAAAGAGGTCATTTGTCATGGTTAGCCGTATGGTGCCAAATTGTTTTAAATAGCTTTTCAGCATCAATTGGTTTAGTTAAATAGCCGTCCATGCCGACATTTAGCGCTTTCTTAATATCATCATCATGGGCATTTGCCGATAGTGCGATGATAGGCAGCTCACTCATATATAATTCATTGCGAATCACTTTCGTCGCTTGCAGACCATCCATATTCGGCATTTGAATATCCATAAGAACTAGGTCATATTTCGTTTCTGAAACTTTTTCTATTGCCTCAAAACCATCATTAGCAATATCAGCTATACAATCTTTTGTTTTTAAAATAGCAGAGGCAACATGTTGATTCAGAGGATTATCCTCGACTAATAACAGCTTTATTCCTGCAAATGATAAAGCCTTAACATCAACCTCATTATGCAAAGGAGCCAAATGCTGTGCTTGTGGCAAAGGTGAATTATTAGGTAATGAAAAACTAAAAGTGGAGCCTTGACCCTGCGCACTTTGCAAGGAGATACTCCCCCCCATCAACTCCACCAACTTTTTACAGATACTCAAACCTAAACCTGTGCCACCAAACTGGCGTGATGTGGAGCTATCGGCTTGGGCAAAAGGTTGAAATAATTGCTGTTGTGCACTCGGGCTTATGCCTATTCCGGTGTCTTTAACACTAAAAAAAGTACTGTTTTGCTGTTGCCATACTTTAACGATAATAGAACCTGATGCAGTAAACTTAATGGCATTATTTAATAAGTTAAGCAGTATTTGCTTTAACCTAATAGGGTCGGTATTGAGTATAAGTTCAGCGCTTTTATCAATTTCAAGCTCTAAAGCCAGTGATTTCACCCCTACGTCAAATTGTACTAAATTCATTAATTCATCAGTCAGTTGGTTTAAAGCAATCGGCTCTTGCACAAGCTCAAGCTTACCAGCTTCCATTTTAGAAAAATCTAATACATCATTAAGCACTCTTAGTAAAACGCTAAGAGCACCGTCAGCCTGCTCAATATAACGTTTAGCTTGCTGCCAATCTTGTTGCTGTAGTGCTAAATAATGCAGCCCTTTTATGCCATTGATTGGGGTACGAACTTCATGGCTCATATTAGCCAAAAATTGACTCTTAATTTGACTCGCTTGATCGGCTTTGCGCTTTTCTTCACGTAACGTTCGCGTTTGCAGTGCCACCTGCTCTCTCACTTGGATATTAGTCCCTGTAACAGAAATTAAAAAAGTAATCAGCAGCCAAACAAATAGCATGCCTACAATTTGTGCGAGCCAGTATACAAGCCAAGATGTTGGCCCCTTAGGTTCAAGTAGCTCAACCTGCCAAATGCGTTTACCAATTAAGAGTTGATATTCCTTGAGTAGCTCAAGCCCTTTGTGGGGGCTGATAAAAATAGCCTGCTTTGCTTGCGCATCCGTAACGTCATAAAAGTTTGCACTTATTTCACTATGGTGCTCAAACTGCAGATTGTCTATTAGCCGAGAAATACTCACGACACCTGCTACTAGCCCTCTAAAATCTCCTAACGTGTCTAAATCACCAAAAACGGGAACGAAGAACAATACCGCCTTTTTATCTGACACTTTTTGCATTAGCTTAATTGGCTCACTGAGCACTAACTCATTCAACGCCTTTGACATCATCAAGGCTTGATAACGCTGTTCATTCGAGGCTAAGTCAAAACCGATAATATCTTCATTGCCAGCCAATGGGTGCACAAATCGGACGGGGAAATACAACTCGCGTTTGGCTGCTTTTTGCCAATACATTTGGGGAGACTTTTCTTTTATAAACTGAGCGTCAGCATTTTGTAGCCTCATCTGTTGTTGAAATTGTTCAACACCGGAAAACGGAACAACAGGCACCCATTCAAAAGCTATAATTTCGCGGTTATATTCGAGTTGTTGAGAAGTGAAGCGTTTAAACTCGCTATAGCTAACTTCATTACTGCTAGCAAAAAACGTTGCGAGTAATGCCAAGTGCCCAGAAATCTCATCTATTTTATGATTAATTTCTGACTGGATTTCAGCGACTTTTGCGTCTTTTTTTTCTGTGTCTTTTTCTTTTTTCACGCTTGCTGCAGCATAAAAACAAACACTGATCACAAGATAAATAAGCAAAGAAGGTAAGATGACTTGTAAGCGGTGACGTAGTTGCGCGTAGTTAAAAGCGGCTAGCATTAAGGGGGTAAAAATTAACACCCCGATACTGTCACCAACCCACCAAGCAATAAAGTTATTAAAGGCCTGCTGTGCAGGGATAACGTCATTGATAACAAGTAAGCCTGTGCCTGTACTCGCCGCGATAGTACAGCACACTGGCCCAGCCACAATTAAGCTTTGCACACTGTGCTTTAACGATGATAAGTCTAAAGGGGCTTTGATCACTTTTGTAATAAGGAAACAACCCACCCAAGCTTGCAAAGTCGCAGCTAATGAAACACATAACGCCTGCAAAAAAACTTGCCAATGGAGTATATCTACAGCGCGGTCAAGGTGAATTAAGTTAGTTAATAGCGCTCCTAGTAGCACACCAAACAAAGCACGGCGGCCAGCAAGTAAAAAACCAGCAAGTGCAATACCCGAAGGTGGCCATGAAGCAACCGCATAACCTTCAATAGCCAGTAACAGGTTACTAAAATAACCTGTACAAAGGTAAGCAAACGCAAGACTGAAGCTTAATGTAAAGGTATTCTTCAATGTCTTGGCGCTCCTATGCCTAATTAAGTAATTGAGTGATTACAAATAAAGATCGAGCGCTTTTTGTGGTTGAGCACTTTTACTATAACTAAGCTGCGCTTGCGCTAAATAGTCGCGTTGATTACTTGGCGTCAAAGCTTTATCAAACACCCGCGCTGCAAGATCATATTCACCATGTGCATTTGCCAAACATGCCAATGCTAATAATAAGTCTTGATTGTCCGGTTGCTTTTTCAGGGCGTCTTGTAAGTTAGCTTGCAGTTTTAATGCATCACCCGGCGCGGATACTTTAAGTATTTTCGCAAGTTGATGCTGATCATCAGGCTTTTTCAGCATTTTTAGTAAAGTCAGCTCTATTTCGCTTAAGCGCCCGCTTTTTGCCATAGCAGCTAAATATGCCGAGTCTGCTTTTGCTTTCAAGTGTTTACTTAATGCTTGGTACTTTTCAGTAAGTTCAGTCTGAGCATTAAAATAAGCTGCGAATAATACATTCCATTGGCTATCAGTAAGTGCTTTTTTACTTAATAAACGTGGCATAAACTGTTCAAGTGCAGACCATTTCTTTTGCTGTACGAGCACTTCAGCGTATAGCTTGAGCTCCAGCGCACTGGCTTTCTTAGCTTCAGCTAATACTTTTAACTCACCCGTAACAGTACTGCTATCACCACTGGCAAGCCATAGCTTAGCAGCTTTCAATTGATTTGCAGGGCTGATTTTATCTAGTTGCTCAATTGCTTTGCTAGAGTCGTTATTGTGTAAAGCGGCTTTGGCGAGCATAGCATAGCGTAGGTCTTGCCATGAATCCGTAACACTGTTGTTTGCTAATGCAAGCTCTAGCTGCTCGTAATCACTATTAACTAAGCTCCAAACCCCTTGCTCAATTGCTGCTTGCTTACGCTCTTCACTACGGGCAAAAAAACGATGACGAGTATTACTATATAAAGACCAAATATAACGAATAAGTTTATAAGTTAAATATAAGCCCAGTGCGACAACTAAAAAAGTCGCACAAAAGGCAACTATTGAGCCTTCAATTGTCGTTTGATTAAACGAAATTAATACATAACCCACTTCACCAATTAACATAGGTGATAAAGCAAGTAACACTGCAATGGCTAAAATTAGCAATATCAGGCGGATCATTGTGCCCACTCCTTGACCTGCTCGGTGCTTTGCAGTTTCACCTCTGGACTAAAGTGCATTTGCTCTTTGCTTAATTCACTCAATGCTTTAAGCGTACTTTTAGTGAGAGGGTCATCCTGTTTAAAATACTCTTTCACAATAATATGTGCTTGGCTAACAGCAGTAAAATAAATACTCGCCTGTTTGGTTAACAGTGCATCTTGCGCTTGTGATAAGTACAAACTCAAACGCTGTTGAATTAAATGGCGCTCTTGTTCTGTCAATAAAGGTTCAATAGACATGTCTTCGCGTTGGCGAATTTTTATGAAATTGTCGGTAAATTGATGCCATGAATTAAGTAAGTTTTGCTGCCAATCACTTACGTTTTCACTCAATGTATGCTGATCGTCTTGCCCCACTTCTTGTGGTAAAGCCACGGCATTGAATTCAAGTTTTTCAATTTGCTCAACAATACCATGAAGCTTTAAATAAATAGCTTCAACGGGCACACTTTGCACACTACTGAGCGCTTGTAAGTCCTGATGAATTGCTTGGCGAATAGCGCCTGTTCCGGGGTGCTCGGCAAGTAGTGAATCTAAGCGCGATAATACCGCACTAGCACCTTGGTAATCTTTCTCAGCCCACAATTTAAATTCAGCCATGCGCTGTAAGCTTGTCACTTCTTGTGGGTTTAAGCTATAAGCTTGCTGCTCAGCACGTTGCAGTGCGCTTTCTAACTGCTGCTGAGTTTGCTCTGTATTTTGCGCGATAGCCGCTGCTACTTTTTTCTCACTATTAAATAATGCCTGCTGTAGTGTTTGCTGCGCGGTTTTAACTGCATTTAATTCTTTATTGAGCTGCTGATTATCAATCGTTAATTGATTCACTAACTGGTTAGCTTGCTGCTCAGAATTGAGTTTTTGATAGAACTGATAACCCACCCCCGATGCCACAATGAGAGAAATAATCAGCGCTAAGCTGCCTGTCTTGCTTATGCTTTGTTTATTATTTTGCTGCATTGTTGATTCTTTTGTTGCCGTTGACGCAGACGACGCCTTTGCTGTTGGCTTAGCGGGTGCTGGTTTTGCCTCTGAAGAGGTTGTTGGCTTTACATTTTCACTCATAGTATTACCTTGGCTGATGCAGGAATACATAGCGCTATCGCTCGCGCCTGCAGCAATGTGTATGTTTGCCGAGTCTAACTGTTGCTTAAGGTATTCACCAATTCGATTGCTCGCAACATAGAACTGACAGTGTCTTAACCATTGTAGTTGTTTTGACGAAAGTTGACGGAAAATAGCATCAACAGCCGCGTTACTTGTTATGACTATACCTTCAACATCAATGCTTTGCCAGTGGTCTATCCAGTCTGTGGCATTTCCTTTAACAGGACCGCGTTGATAAACAACTAAGCTATTTAAAAATGCCTCACGCTGCTTTAATGCTTGCGCTATAGTCGGCCGGCCATCTTTGCCTTTGACCAAAACAATATTTTGCCCTGCCACTTGCTGCAACGACGTGAGTGCTAGCAAGCCTTCTGAATCATGTTGTTTTGGCACAGCTGCGCGTATGCCAAAAGCTTGCCAAACAGCTTCTGCTGTTTGTTCGCCTACCGCGTAAAACTGTGCTTTCGTGTTGATATCAGGCTTAAGTGCTAATAATGCAGTAACAGCATCTTGTGAGATAAAAATAATTTTATCGGCATTTAATAAGGGTGTTAATTGAGCACCGTTAGGTTCAAGGGCGTTTATTTCTAGCACTGGAAATAAAGTCGCCTGATAACCCTCTTGCTCAAGTTGCTGCGCAAGACTGGCACCTTTTCCTTGTGGGCGAGTTATCAGGATATGTGGCATTTATGCGTCTCTGTATACGTCAGCTAAAATTTTATCTGCGCCCATTTCAAGTAGTTGCTCAGCTAATTGAGTGCCAAGCGTTTGTGCATCAACTGCTTTACCGCTGATTTCTGCACGCAATATTTCACTTCCATCAACGGCGCCTACTAAACCACGTAAATGAACTTGATCGCCATCAACTAATGCATAAGCACCAATTGGCACTTGGCAACCGCCTTCTAAACGACGATTCATAGCACGCTCTGCATTAACGCGAATACGTGTTTCGTTGTGCTCTAATGGCGCAAGCAATGCTTTTGTCACTTCATCATCAATACGACATTCAATACCCACAGCACCTTGACCATTAGCTGGAAGAGACATCTCTGGCTCAATAAACGCTTTGATACGATCATGCATCTCAAGACGAATTAAGCCTGCAGCAGCTAAAATAATTGCATCATATTGACCATCATCTAATTTAGCTAAGCGAGTATTTACATTGCCACGTAGATCACGAATGACTAAATCTGGGCGCAACGCACGTATCTGGCACTGGCGGCGTAAACTAGAGGTACCAACAATCGCACCTTGTGGTAACTGTTCGATATTCGCATGATTGTTTGACACAAAAGCATCACGCGGATCTTCACGTTGGCAGATAGTGTGTAGTGCTAACCCTTCAGGAAATTCAACCGGCACATCTTTCATTGAATGCACGGCAATGTCCGCACGACCATCAAGCATTGCTTGTTCAAGCTCTTTAACAAATAGGCCTTTACCGCCTATTTTGGCCAAAGGCGTATCTAAAATGATATCACCTTGGGTTGACATAGGAACGAGTTCAACTTGGATATCATTATGAAAATGCTCAAGTTGTGCTTTAACAAACTCCGCTTGCCAAAGTGCTAAAGCACTCTTACGTGTGGCGATACGAACGATGTTTTTGTTTTCTGTTGCTTGTGTAGTCATGAAAAGGTCCAATGTTCTTTGCTAATCAAAAAATCGTTTAATCAGCTAAAATTCGAAATTCTTTTTGAGCAAGTAGATGGTCTTGTTCGTCAACCACGTCAACACGCCATTGTCCTGTTTGCTCAGGTAAAATATGTTTATTTGAATAAGTACGATAACGCGGCGAGGTAACCTTAAGCTCAATACTTGCCATTACTTGGTTTTCATAACGCCAAATATGCCTAATTCGTTGACCTTGTAAATTTTTCAACTCACTAAAAAAAGCCAAACTCTCGGTAAATTCAGAGAAGCGAATATCCGCTTTAAATACATTTACAGGTTCACGCTCAACCACATCTCGAGTCAAAACTGCGCGGCTTACTTTATCAGTATCTATTTTAGCACCTAAAGCAACGCTGGCAATATGAGCTGTTGCGGCAAAGTCATCTTGGCTTGCATTTGCTTGCGTAACCTCAACATTTTGCTCAATGGGTTCGGGTTCTTCAATGGCAGCTTCATCTTGTGAAGAGTTAGCTTGTAGTGTAACCTCAGGCGCTGCTTCAGCAATAATATCACTCTCGTTATCAATAACAGTTACTGGAGCTTGAGCCGTATCTAGAGACTCTGAGGCCTCAGTATCATGCTGGGCGATGAGTGGCTCATCAGTCAGCTCCACCTTTTCCTCAATTATTTCAAATGCTGAAATTAACTGAGCTGGTTCGTCAGTGGCTGAATCGTTTTGTTCAGCATTAACAGAGCCCATCAGACTATATGCAAAAACCATCAACGCCAGACCAACTAGTAACGCAACAGTTAGAATACGTCGCCAATGCCATTGATAAGTTACCTCGGGCACCGCGGTGCCTGCGCTTCTATTCATATTTGCAGTGATCACGATCTTTTGACTCATAATAGCCTCAATGCTTTAAAAAATTAATTTAAGCGAGCAATTAACCATTGGCGAATCGCCATTAGTTCTTCCCCACAGACCTGATGAGCCATAGAGTAATCTTGCCAGCTTACATCCATGTTATGCGCTGATAAAACATCAAACGCATTACGACCCGCTCTATGTGGCACTACATCGTCATGACGACCGTGAGCCATAAACACGGTTAAACCTGTCTGTCTTGCTTCTTCGGTCAGCTTCTCTGGTACACACATATAAGTAGAAAGTGCCATTACACCTGCGAGCTTTTGCGGCAATCGCGGTGCTAAGTGTAGTGAAATTACACCACCTTGTGAAAAACCGGCCAAGATAATTTTATCTGCAGCAATGCCATTTTCTAATTCTTGCTTAATAAGTTGCTCTACTTTAGCCGCAGACTCACGTACACCGGTCTCATCTGCACGCTTGTCTAAATCCATTGATTTAATATCGTACCAAGAGCGCATTGCCATGCCACCATTAATTGTAACAGGCTGTACAGGGGCATGCGGAAATATAAACCTGACACCAAGCTCTTCAGGTAGTGCAAGTTGTGACGCAACAGGCAGAAAACCCTCCCCTGAATCACCTAAACCATGTAGCCAAATTACCGTGGCTTTATGCTCACCTTTTGCTGGGTGCTCTACAAATTCTAAACTCATAGCTCTGATTGCCACTCAACTGTTTGACCTGCTTGGCGCGTTGCTGCGTCATTCATAAACTGCCAAAATTCTGCACCAGAGCGGTTATCAATCCACTTATCACCTTGTAGTTCAAAGTGATGGCCATTAAATTTAGTTGCCACCCAAACTTGGTGCAAAGGAGCCTGCTTATTGATCACTATTTTAGAGCGATCAGCAAAAATAATCTCTAAAATACCTTCTGCTGATTCGTAATCTAGATCCGCTTCGCAATCATCAACCTGCTCTTCGATTGTGAACATAAGTGCTTCGGCTAATTGGTGATATTCATGGTCTGTCATTGTTATTTCCTTAACGGCATTAGGTACAATTTACATGCAGATAGTGTAACAGGAATAAAATCATCCGCGAATAGCTGCATTTTTTAGATATTCTGTTAATCTGCGATTATAAAGCCAGCAACGCGATTAATCTAATGAAAGAGATGCATCTTAAACAATTAAAACAATTTTCCCCAATTGCTGTACTACTTATTACTCTCGCTGGTTGTGGCCAAAGCGGCCCATTGTATTTACCCGATGAAAAAGTAGAACCAAATCAACAACAAAAGCAAGCTTCAACTGAAGCAGTTAAACCATCATCAACAACCGAATCGAAACAGGACCAATAGATGGACTTTTTTGACTATAAGAATAATCAGCTGCACGCTGAAGACATCGCTGTCAATGAATTGGCAACACAATACGGTACACCATGTTATGTGTATTCACGAAAAACATTTGAACGCCATTATCTTGCCTTTGCTAAGGCTGCTAAAAATCATAAAAACTTAGTATGTTATGCCGTTAAAGCAAATTCGAATATAGCCGTATTAAATGTATTAGCGCGTTTAGGTTCAGGCTTTGACATTGTATCTAAAGGTGAACTTGCTCGTGTAATACAAGCCGGTGGCGATGCCAAAAAAGTAGTTTTTTCTGGGGTAGCAAAAACCGCAGATGAAATAGCGTACGCACTTAAGCTTGGCATAAAATGCTTTAACGTTGAGTCTGTATCTGAGCTTGACCGTATTTCACAAGTAGCGACTGAGCTTGACCTAGTTGCACCTATTTCAATTCGTGTAAACCCAGATATCGACGCTAAAACGCATCCTTATATTTCAACAGGGTTAAAAGAAAATAAATTTGGCATAGATATTCTTACTGCTGTGAGTGTGTATCAATATGCAGCTTCGTTACCTGGCTTAAAAGTTACCGGCGTGGATTGTCATATCGGCTCACAACTTACCGAGATTAAACCATTCTTAGAAGCTTTAAATAAAGTATTAGCACTGATTGATGAGTTAAAAGCAAACGGTATCGTACTGAGTCATATTGATATAGGTGGTGGCTTAGGCGTGCCTTATAATGGAGAAACTCCCCCTCACCCAAGTGAATATGTAGCGCATATCACTGAACGTTTAGCAAACTACCAAGATTTAGAGCTTATATTTGAACCAGGCCGCGCTATTGCTGCAAATGCTGGTATTTTGGTCACTAAAGTTGAGTTTATAAAACAAAACCAAGATAAGTATTTTGCCATCGTGGATGCTGGCATGAACGATATGCTACGCCCATCACTTTACCAAGCGTGGCAAAATATTGTGCCTGTTTGCCCACACAGTGATAATACGCCAACTAATAATTTCGACATTGTTGGACCAGTGTGTGAAACCGGTGATTTTTTAGGTAAAGATCGTATGCTAGCCTTAAAGCAAGGCGACTTGCTAGCACAACTTAGTGCTGGTGCGTATGGCTTTACTATGAGTTCAAATTACAATTCACGCCCCCGCGTTGCTGAGATAATGGTAGATGGCGAACAAAGCCATTTGATCCGCGCGCGTGAAACTGTAGAAAGCTTATGGCAAGGCGAGAAAATTTTACCATAAACTTTTTGTAACCCGGCTGCTCTGTGGCATGATTAGCGCAGAGCAAATCCGAATTAGAGCGCTATGTTAGTTAATTTTTCTAAAATGCACGGCCTAGGCAACGATTTTGTTGTAATTGATAACATTACACAAAACGTTTTCTTATCACGAGATCAAATCAAAAAATTGGCAGATCGCCATTTTGGCATTGGCTTTGACCAACTGTTAATGGTCGAAGCGCCCTATTCTCCTGATCTCGATTTTCATTATCGTATTTTTAATGCCGACGGCAACGAAGTGGAACAATGCGGTAACGGAGCTCGCTGTTTTGCGCGCTTTGTACGCATGAAAGGCTTAACCAATAAACACAAGGTAACGGTTTCTACCAAATCAGGTAACCTTACTCTTTATATTGAAAAAGATGGGCAAATCACGGTTAATATGGGCCACCCAAATTTTGAGCCAAATAAGATTCCACTCAAAGCCAGCAAACGAGAGCTTACCTATATTATTCGCGCCGAAGAACACACTGTATTTAGTGGTGCCGTTTCTATGGGTAACCCGCACTGTGTGTTAGAGGTCGATGACATTGAGACCGCTGATGTAAATACATTAGGACCATTACTTGAGAACCATGAGCGTTTTCCACAGCGTGTAAATGTGGGCTTTATGCAGGTGATTTCGCAAGAACATATTAAACTAAGAGTATGGGAGCGTGGTGTGAGTGAAACACTCGCATGCGGTACTGGTGCTTGTGCTGCCATGGTTATTGGCCAGGTTCAAAGCAAGTTAGCCACAACGGTACAGGTTGATTTACCCGGTGGTAGTTTACAAGTTCGTTGGCAAGGTGAAGGTCACCCAGTAAGAATGACAGGCCCTGCAGAGCACGTATTTGATGGACAAGTTGCCCTATGAGTAAAATAACCAAACAACAAGTTAGCGACTTTCTAACTGAAAATCCGGATTTTTTGCTGCAAAATCCAGATCTTTTAGCACAGCTTGAATTACAGCAACATGCTCAAGGCGCAACGTCTTTAGTGCATATTCAACAACGCCAGTTGCGTGAACACAATACCAAGCTAAAAGCGCAAATTGAGCAACTGATTGAGCAAGCAACTGAAAACGAGTCTATCTATCGCTTATTTAGCCAATGCCACCGTCAACTTTGGACTAATTACGATTTTAAAACCTTAGCGACTAACTTACGAAATATTATTTGCACCAACCCTGCAATCAGCGAGTGTCATTTAGTACGCTACGAAGCTAAATATGATGCACTAATCGAACATCGCCTAAAAGACACTGGCACTTACCTTGGTCGAGTTAGCCAACAGGAGCGAGATTTATTATTTGCAGAGCAAACCCAATCAACTGCTTTGTACCTAATTGGCAACAACCAACATCCAGTTGCAATTTTAGCTTTTGGCAGCCTTGATGTGAATCATTTTGAACCCGCTAAAGACAGCTTTTTTGTACTTGAGTTTGTACGCTCTTTACAGCTTAGACTACTGGAATTAAAACTGGAACTAGCATGAGCGAGGAGCAACCTCCTGGTTTAGAGCAACTAACAGCGCAATTGAGCGAACAATGGCTCACTCCAATCCAGCTGTTTAGTGATTACTTACGGTTTGAAAAGCAATACTCTGCGCACACCATTACCCAATATACTAGCCAGCTACAATTTGCCGCACACTATTTTAGCAAGCTATGTGATGACTGGCAGGACGTAAAAGGTGAGCATATTCGCCGCTACAGCATGGCACTGCGCAGCAAACAACTCAGTGGTAGAACAATTAGCCTAAAGCTTAGCTGCATACGTAGCTTGTATAAATTCCTTAAGTCTAAAAACATTACCCAGCAAAGCCATTATCACAATCCTGCTGAAGCAATTAAAGGCCCTAAGTTTGCTAAGCCTCTGCCAAAGAACCTCGATGTTGATCAAATGGCACGACTATTAGAAATTGATGACGATGACCCCCTAGCTATCCGCGATAAAGCTATGATGGAACTTATGTATTCATCAGGGTTACGTATTAGCGAGTTAGTTAGCGCTAACATGCAGGATATTAACCGCAGCGAAGGTGAAATACTGGTACGAGGTAAAGGCAATAAAGAACGCTTATTACCGGTGGGCGGCAAAGCCCTTGATGCATTAAATTGTTGGTTAAAGTTACGACCGCAATTTGCCAATCCAGACGAGCCAGCTGTGTTCGTCAGCAGTAAAAAATGCCGAATATCAGTGCGCCAAGTTCGATTACGGATGCAACAATGGGGTATTAAGCAAGGTATTAGCAGCCAGGTACACCCGCATAAATTGCGTCACTCATTCGCCTCACATATTCTAGAATCATCAGGTGACTTAAGAGCCGTACAAGAGCTTTTAGGGCATAGCAGTTTGTCAGCTACGCAAGTGTATACCCATTTAGATTTTCAACATTTAGCTAAGGTGTACGATAACACTCACCCCCGCGCTAAAAAACGCCAGAATACCGATTAAAAGGAAACGTATGATCCGTTTTAACCGTGCTATATCACCCATAAAAGTATTGAGTTTTGATTTAGACGACACGCTTTATAACAATCACCCCATTATTAAAGCCGCGGTGCAAGCACAAATTGATTACTTAAACGCGTTACCTGACTGGCAAGCTCAAGGTAAGCAATATTGGCAACAATGTAGAGAGCAAGCTGTAAAGCAAAACCCAGCGCTAGTTGATAACGTGACCCAATGGCGAAAAGATACCCTACAATTAGGGTTAGCAAAACTGGGTTACCAAGGCGAACAACTTAAGCTACATGCCACTGCTGCATATAAAGCGTTTGCTGACGCTCGCAGCCAAATAACCGTAAGTGATGATGTTTTAGAACTACTCTCACAACTTAGTAAGCATTATCGTTTAATTGCTATTACGAATGGCAATGTTGAAATAGAGCGCTTTAATCTAAATGGCGTCTTTGAACTGGTACTACAAGCCGGAATACATGGCAAAGCAAAACCCCACCCAACCATGTTTGAACAAGCTTGTTCGCATTTAAGCGTAGTACCTGAGCAAATTTTACATATTGGTGATAGTTTAGATACTGATGTGCACGGCGCTCATAACGCTGGATGTCAATCACTGTGGCTAAGCGATCAACCTACACAATATGCGTACCGTGGTTTACCTGATGTAGAAATAACAAACATTCACGCGCTTAAACACTTTTTAAGATAAAGGAGTTATCGATGGGCTGGGGTTTTTACACTAAATTAGTTAGCTTTTTATTATTACTTTCGGTTGCACTCAATACCTATTTACTTTGGCCTAAACCGACTCAATCGCAAGCACAAACTTTAATATCAACCAAGACAAAACCGATTCTAAAACACAGTGTAAAATCAACCAGTCCAGAATACCAGCAGGCTGCTAATCAGTTCCAAAAACAACAATTTACTGCAGCTGTAGCAAGCTATCAACAATTGATCAACTCACACCCGCTAGAAGCTGAACAGCTTTATTTTAGCTGGTTAGATACACTTGATAGCTGGCTGCTTAATAATGAACTAACAACCAGTGAAGCCTTCTTATACGCATTTTTAAGCAGTTTTCCTTATGATATAAAAATGCTGCAATTAGATGTTGAACGCTTAGTTAAAAACCAGCAGCCCCATCAAGCTATCGTGGCACTTTTTACTCTGCAAGCCATGACGAATGAAGCAGAGCAAGCCGCTGTCTCCATGCGTTTAACTCAATTAACGCAAGCCCAAATAAATACCCTAAGTAAGCGAGAGGCATGGCAAGAAATAGTTAATCAAACGGCTGTATGGTTAGATTACAGCAGTGAAAATCCCTATTACTTAATGGCACAAGCCAATGCATTTTATCAGCTGGGGGATTTAGTCAGCGCGCAGAGTAATCTAGATAGACTGGATGAAGAGCATCCGCTCAAGTCTCAAGCAAGTGAGCTACAAACTTTAATTAACAATGCTTACTCAGAAGTAGAGTTAGTACCACTGACTAAACACGGGGCACATTATTTACTTGATATTACCGTGAATGACGCACTAAACACGCAATTAATGATTGATACCGGCGCCAGCCTCACCGTTTTACCGCAAACAGTGATTGATGCTCTTTACCCAACGCCTGAATATTTAGGCACCATGATGGTAAACACAGCTAACGGCAAAACTACCGCACAACGATATCGCGTTGAATCAATTAAAATTGGCCAACAAGTACTCACTGATTTTGATATTTTAGCTATCAGCCAACATTCCGGGCATGGTTTACTAGGGATGAACTTTTTGCAGCATTTTAAATTTAATATTAATCAGCAAACAAATCAGCTAGAGTTAGACAAACAATAAATTAAGGATAGCTATGAACCTCAACGATTTTCTCAGCAATTTAGCCAATGACCCGCAAAGTATTGCGTTTAGCGATACTATGGCTGTCATTGATAACAACTACACATTTACGCCATCAGGTTTTAATAACCATGGGTTAGTCAGTGGTGCTAATGAAAATAATGGTTCATGTAAAATTTTTGCCTTCGCGAAACTGAATCAGCTTAGTAAACAAAATACTTTAGATTGCTTTGGTGCTTTTTATCGCGATGAGGTATTAGGCAATCCTGATGGCGAAGACCACATGAATATTCGTACTTTTATGCTTGCACCAGAAGCCACTCCATTTTTAGGGATAACTTTTGTTGATAAACAGGTTCTTACGAGCAAGAGTTAAAGTACTTTTTCCATAAAGTAACGAGTACCATCGAGTGGGTAATTATTCATTTGGTATGTAACACGATAGCCGTTTTTTTCGTAAAACGGCTTAGCTTGAAAATCTAACGTATCAAGCTGCGCAACAATAGCGCCGTGCTCTACAGCGGCTAATTCAAGTTCATTCAATAGCTGCTTGGCAAAACCACAACCTCTAACCCCCTCATCACACCAGAGCCAGCTGATTAATAACCAATTACCAAAAACGTGCCCTGAGATCCCTGCAACCAGGTCCGTTTTTTCAATTATCTTAAAGCCCAAAGGAATACGCTCTGCGTTAAAGTGCGTGTTGTTAAATGCAACTACTTCTGAGCGTAGCTGAGCACTTAGCTCAATGGAATCGTCTTTAACTAAGGTATACATTTAAACCCATAAAATCTTAATCTCAGTACAAATGGTTTTTCCCATAAGGAACCTCGAGCATATTACTTTCAGCTTTTTCAGGCTGACCGCACATTTCATCATATGCACTGGTATGGCGTAATACCATTTGCACGTAGCTTAAATGCTCTAATCGCTTTTGAATATGTAATGGGCTCAGGCCACGAATAAACTCATCATGCTCATCTGTGACATAATATTCCACATTATTGATCATTACAGAAACCTGATAAAGCGCCATTTCAAGAGAGTGAACAATCACTTTTTGGATAGGCTGGTGATTAGCCAACTCTGATAATTTAATCGCCATAATCTTACTCTTTTGCAAAGTATAGTTAGGCTCAATACGTGGCTTTGTTATACTTTGATCAATTAGAACTTTTAATAACACTTATGACTGAAAAAATCCGTCTTGCCAAATACCTCGCCCATGCAGGCTTATGTTCTCGTAAACAAGCATCGAGACTCATTGATCAAGGCGTAGTCACAGTAAATAACCGTGCGGCAAACCATATTGATCACATTGATGATAACGACCTTATTGTTGTTAACGGTAATCGTGTTCAAGGTAAAGCAAGACACGTCTATTTTGCTTATCATAAACCTGTAGGCATCGACTGCAAATTAAACCACACCGACCCCAGCAGTTTAATCCACCACTTACCTAATACAACACGTGTTTACCCTATCGGGAGATTAGATAAAGACTCAAGAGGCTTACTTATTTTGACCAATGATGGTGAATTTTGTAATCAACTCATTCATCCTGACTTCCACCAGCCCAAACGCTATATTGTTAAAGTAGATAAACCACTGGATGATAATTTTTGCCAAAAAATGGCAAATGGAGTCCCTGTAGATAAACAAATAACCTTGCCTTGTATTGTTGAAAAAATAACAGAGAATCAATTCACCATCACCTTAAAACAAGGGCTTAATCGGCAAATTCGCAAAATGGCGCATTACTGTGGCTATCGGGTTATTGATTTATACCGTGAGCAAATTAGTGAGCTTAACTTAACGACCCTCAACCTTGCTGAAAACAGTTACCTTAAAATTAGCAAATCCGACATTTTAAAAAATTAATCACTTTTTATACAAAAACAGTTGCAAAAATTGATTACAAGCGTAATCTAATATAAAAGATTACACTTGTAGGCAACATCTATGATCGAATTATCAAAAGCAGAATTTGAAGTGCTTGATGCACTTTGGCAAGACTACCCAGCAACAGCAAGTCAAATCATTGCACGCTTAAGCGATGAAAAGCAATGGCATGAAAAAACCATCAAAACATTACTAGGCCGTTTAGTTAAAAAAGGTGCACTTAGCTTTGAAAAAGAGGGCCGTCTGTATATTTATACTCCTTGCATGGAGCGCGCTGACTATACACAAAAAGAAAGCCAAAACTTTATTGAACGCTTTTTCAGTGGCCGTATAGCACCGCTGGTTAGTGGCTTTGCTAAGTCCGAACAGCTTTCTCAACAAGACATCAACGAACTTAAAAAAGTGATTGATGACTGGGAAAAACAACAAAAGTAAGGGCCCAACCATGTTAGAAAGCGCGTTTAACTGGCTTATTGAGCAGCAGCTATTAGTAACCACTTTAATTCTGAGTTTACTCATTCTAGAGCGCTATTCATTAAAATGGCTTAGTGCAAATTTTGTTTATAAATTATGGTTATTGGTGCCGCTTTCACTGCTACTGGTTAACTTACCAGAACATTATAAGCCAATTCAAAATACGGCAATGAGTACGATGTTGATTACACCGAATCAACATGTAAACAGTCACTTCAGCATTAGCTGGGTATTACTGTATACCATGGTATTTTGCTTTTTAGCGGTAATCGCGGTTATGACACACAAGCAATTTATAAAACAGCTAAAACTGGCTCCTTTGCATAATAAGCAATTAGCTGAGCAAACCCCTAATATCACTCTATTGCAAAGTGACACGGTAAATACACCGATGGTAATCGGCCTATTAAATACACAACTTGTACTGCCAACAGGATATTTACAAAAAACAGACCATGCATCTCTTGCATTGATAATCGAACACGAACAAGTCCACATAAAACGCAGAGACAACTTGCTTAATATGGTGTGCTTATTAGCCACTCTCATATTTTGGTTTAACCCTATTGCATGGCTTGGTTACATGAGCTTTCGTCGCTTACAAGAACTCTCATGCGATGAGACCGTACTTGCGACAAAGAATACACACCAACGGATTTTATACAGCAAAGCCCTCATTAATTGCGCGGCTAATACCCGCACAGGTTTGATGGCCTATTCACACTATGGAGATAAAAACACGATGCTTCAACGACTCAAGCAAATTAAACACAACGGTAATAGTTCATTCGTTGCCAAGGGGGCATTACTGATTTTTGCTGCAGGCATGCTCAGTAGTTTTGCCAGTGCTAAACAACCAGAAGTCAAAACAGACAAACATTCAATTTCGCCTATTATGAGAATTGAACCTCTTTACCCAACTCAAGCTGCAGAGCAAGGAATTAGCGGCTCAGTGGTATTGAAATACGATATTAGTCCAACAGGTAAAACTCAAAATGTATCCGTTGTCAGTGCGACTCCTGAAAACGTATTTAATAAAGAAGCAAAGAGAGCGCTAACAAAATGGCAATACAAGCCGTCTGCCTCAGGCTTCAAAAACGTACTTGTGCAGTTAGATTTTGCAATCGATGACAATTACAAATCAAAAGATTTAGTAGAAAAGATCACGGTAGCTTCTAAGTAAGCATCGGTAACGAAAAACTTCAAAGCAAGCGCCTTTTTTAAGTCGCTTGCTTTGGCGTTTTTGCCAATTAACATAAAAAAGCCGCCATTACTTATCAAGCAATAGCGGCTAACAATAACATCAGTTTCACTATAGCTCAGTATCACCATTTTGAAACTGTGACATATTGTCGCAGCTGATATATTTTCATCTTACCCATTATTAGTTCGCAATCTATCTACTCTCCTGATAATTTGACTTTCTCTTAAATACACTGTATTCATTATGACTTGGATATTTTTTACTTTTTTAGCCGCCTTTATGCAGGCATGGCGAAATGCTCTGCAAAGTAAGCTCAGTACTGATATGAGTTTGGCGGGTGTTACCCTCTCTCGATTTATTGTAGCCAGCCCCATAGCTGCGATTTACTTGTATGGTCTGTATCAATACCGAGACGCCGCTTTACCCACATTTAATAACGCTTTTTGGATCTTTATTATTGGTGCAAGTGTGATGCAAATACTCGCCACTGGTTTAATGGTTAAGCTCTTTAAAATGAACAATTACGCCGTAGGTGCAGGCCTTGCGAAAAGTGAAGCGCTCGTTGCAGCTATATTAGGGATATTATTTTTTGGCTCTGCATTAACTTTATTTGGCTGGCTTGGGGTATTTTTAGGTGCTATTGCGGTACTTTTACTTAGCGGTATAACCAGTGTAAAACACTTTAATGCCAAAACTGCATTCTTAGGTCTTGCCTGCGGTACGAGCTTTGCTCTCACCTCTTTATGGGTGCGCGAAGCAAGTTTAAATTCAGGTTTGATGTTTCCCCACTCTGCTGCCTGGGTGTTGCTCTTTGTGATTAGCCTACAAAGCCTTATTCTGCTTATTTACTTACTAGTTAAAGAACCAAAAACAATAAATAAAATGTGGCACTATAAAAAAATGGTTTGTTTGGTTAGCTTTTTTAGTTGTATCGGTTCAATTGGTTGGTTTAGCGCAATGAGCTTGCAGCACGTAGCTTATGTAAAAACCTTAGGACAGGTGGAAGTGTTTTTTACTATGCTAATTTCTATTTTATGGTTAAAACAACCTCTTAAACGCCAAGACAGCGCAGGGCTTTTATTAATTGCCATTGCGGCAATTTTAGTGATGCTGCCAGCATAAATAGGCGGTTATCAAAATAACCGCTTATTAAGTATTAGTGACTAATTTTCAAAGTGATAACACCACTTATAATCATTAGTACACCCGCAATACGGCCGAATGTCGCGGCATCGTTATAAAATAAAATACCTACTAGGAATGTACCTGCGGCACCAATCCCTGTCCATACGGCATATGAAGTGCCCATAGATATATCACGCTGGGCGAGCCATAACATAAAGCCGCTAGCGACCATAAAAGCAACCGCAATACCAATCCCCAACCAGCGATTCTCGCCCTCTTGTGACATTTTCAAACCAACTGGCCAACCTATTTCAAGCAAACCCGCGATAATCAAATAAATCCACGCCATTAATTTTCTCTCTTTTTCAATATTACATCATACAGATCTTCACGACGATCTTTTAAGTTACGCACCGTACCTTCGCTATGAAGAATTTTCAGCTTATCCATATCCAAATCACTAAACAACAACATTTCAGTGTTTGGTGTGGCTTCGTTTAAAGTGGCATCATGCGGGAATGAGAAATCAGACGGGGTTAATACCGCTGATTGCGAATATTGTACATCTAAACTTTCTACCTCAGGTAAGTTACCAACGGAGCCTGCTATTACCACATAACACTCATTTTCAATCGCACGCGCTTGCGCACAGTGACGCACCCGTAAATAGCTATTTTTGGTATCTGTCCAAAATGGTACAAATAGAATATCTAATCCTTGCTTAGCTAAAATTCGCGATAACTCAGGGAACTCAACATCGTAACAAATTTGAATACCAACGCGCCCTGCGTCAGTATCAAATACGGCAATTTTATCACCCCCTTGAATCACCCAGTCGTTTTGCTCATGCGGTGTTATATGAATTTTACGCTGCTCATCAATTTTACCACTGCGGTGACACAAGTAACTCACATTATAAATTTTATCACCTTCTGCAAGAGGCATAGAGCCGGTGATAATATTTGCATTATATTCAATCGCCATACGTGACATCGCATCACGGAACGTCTCGGTATATTCGGCTAAGTAACGAATTGCTTCGGTTTGATTGCTTTGTTCCGTCAGCCCCATTAACGGTGCATTAAAAAATTCTGGAAATAGAATAAAATCACTTTTGTAATCAGAGACCGTATCAACAAAGTATTCGACTTGTTTTAGCAGTTCATCAACCGACTCTACACACCGCATTTGCCATTGTACTGCGCCAACTCGCACAATCGATTTAGTTGATTCAAGCACCGTATCTGTTGGTTCGAACATGATGTTATTCCACTCAAGTAAAGTGGCATAACCTACCGACTCTTGATCCTCCGGCAGATACTTTTTGAGTAATCGTTTTACTTGAAAGTCATTCGATAATTGGAAGCTTAAAATAGGGTCGTATAATTCTTTATGATCCACTTTTTCTATGTACTGCGTCGGCGTCATCTCACTGCTATAGTTGTAATAACGCGGAATACGCCCACCGGCCAATATAGCACGTAAATTATACTGACGGCATAGCTCTTTACGCGCATCGTAAAGCCTGCGCCCTAAACGCATACCTCGGTGGGTGGACGAAATGACCACGTCTAGACCGTACAAGGCATCCCCTTCTGGATCACTAAATACACGATCATGGCCATCAACAATATCTTCATAAGTATGTGGATTAGAAAACCGCCCGTAATCAACTTGCACACTCAACGCAATACCGACCAACACACCATCATCAACCATGCCTAATTGACCTTCTGGGAATTGATCTATTAGTCTAAAAATAGTGTGAGTTGGCCATGCACCGCCTAAGTCCGGGTAAGCTTGATCCATCAAAGTCTTAATTTGTGGGTATTGCTCTTTGGTTAAGTTACAAATTTCTAAATGAGTTTTTTCTACCGACATACACAACTCCTTGAGGTGCAAGACATAGTTCTTTTGCTACCTGTCATTTAAACAGCTTATACCTACAAGGTATAATTATTTATTTTTTATTAATAAAACAGTGTAATTGAATGGCCCTGAATAGCCGCTTATAAAAACACAGCCACAATCCCTGTGGAACACAAAACAATGGCCGTCATTATATAAGCACTGCTAATCAATTTAATAACCTCAGAACTCACGCAACTGAGGCTGAATAACAATTTGGTGATTAACAGCTTGTGGCAACAAAGGTGTCAATTTCGCTTCAATATAATCATTAAAACCTGCTCTATAAAACGGTGAAAGCGGATGACCAGATTGCCCTCCTGGAATAGCCATTACTGCATTATCTAAGTGACCTGGTTGCGCAATAAAGCGCTGTGAAGCACCAAAACTAGGCCCTTGCACTGCAGGCATAAAGCTATCGCCAAAACCTGGGGCTTTCGGCATATTTAATAACTTACTTAATTGAGGAATTTGCTGAGCAAAAGGATGCTTAATGGCAAGCTCATTAACCACTCCCCACCGCCAGTTTTGGGTATCACTACCAAATTTATTAGTTAACTTTGCTATGGTTTTCGTAAACGCACCGGCTAATTGTTCATCCCAATTATTATAAGCTGGGCTCAACCAGCTTGATGGTTGTTGTTCTATTAACTGCCAAACAGCGGGCTCTAGGTCTCGCTTTATATACTTCAGTGAGCCTCCGACGCCTTTAAGTCGAGTTTGCAATGGACTAAATACCGTATTAATCACCTCATCACGAAAGCGTCTTACTAAAGTATAACCAATTGAGCTTGGGCAGGCGCAAGCTTGCCAATTATTAAGAAGTGATATGTATTGTTGATTAACATCTGCTTGTTTACTTAATTGCGCTAACAATAAAGCATGCCAAGATGTTAAAAATCGCGCTTCATTATCATGTTGAAGTTCATTAAAATCAGCCTCATCAAAGTGCTCTTGTGCAAATAACCGGTCTCGTATTTGCATTGAACGAGCCCCCATGGCATAACCGCCGTTACCAAATCGCACATCGTCTGCAGCAGATACAACGCGAGAGTTTCCAGTCCATAAACGCGCATCAGTTGGATTTTTGACACTCGGCCTTTCAGACTCATTTTGTTGCCATAATGACGAGTAATCAGCTTCACTCACAGCCAGCTCACTAGGCTCTTTACGTGCTGGGATTGCTCCCATATGCTTCCAAGCGGCACTGCCTTGGCTATCAACAACCATTAAGTTTTGCACCGGAATTCCCACATCACTGGCAACTGAAAGGGCATCATCCACTGTTTTCGCTTGCTCTAATTGCAGTAGACTCATATCCACCGCATAAGGCATGTGCGCTACCCAACTGAGTGCATACTGTTTATCATTTATTTTACGTACGGGGCCATATTCACTCATGGTTAACTGGTAAGGCTCAGAACGCCCTCCGGGTAATGCTATGCGCTCAGTTAACTGCCACGTTTTACTGCTGCGAGTTAAAGCCACCCAATCAGCCGTGTCTATATAACCATTGGTAAATCCCCAAGCAATTTCATTGTTTGTACCAACCACAATTGCCGGAGCTCCAGGCAGTGATACACCCGTCACCTGATAAGCATCGCCACCTTGCTCATAATTGAGTTGTGCACGATACCAAATAACGGGGACTGCCATAGATAAATGCATGTCATCTGATAATAATGCAGCAGCATTCGAGGTTAGCTGACTCGTTACTGCCCAGTTATTACTTCCACGTTCTTGATTGGCTTCAATATGTTGGTAAGTATACGCTGTACTAACGGGAAGCTCTGGAATACCAAGCTCATAAGCGGGTAATTGACTACCATCAAGAGAAGCTTGATATTGACTCGGTTGCGTTAAAAAATGCACCATCTGCTTGCCATATAAATCTGCAATTTGAATTAAACTGTGGTCACGTTCAAAGGTTGCTGTTTGCAAATCCAAATACATACTAAATATAACCAATAAACTGTCTTCACTACGCCAAGGTTGCTGCTGTGCTCCAGTGAGTAAATACTCAAAACTTGGGAATCCTATTTGTGCCAGCCCTTCGTTAACCCCTGCGGTATAACTTTGTAGTAACTCTTTATCTTTTAAAGGGAGCTTTTTAACAATTTCAGTGCTGCGCTTACGTAACTGATGAAAACGCATTTTTTTATCAAGCTCTAGTGCTGCTTCACCAAATAACTCACTCAGCTCACCTGCTGCATTGCGTCGTAATAAATCCATTTGAAAAAAGCGATCTTGACCATGAGCAAAACCTAGCCCAAAGGCTGCATCGTTACGATTAACAGCACCTATAACCGCTTGCCCTAAGCTGTCTCGCTTAAGCTGTACCTCATTGGTGATTGCTTGGCTACGGCCTTTACCATCAAGAGCAGGTAAGCTTAGTGACAATACACCATAAACAATGGCGGTTGCCGCCAAACCTAAAATAACGATTGTTAAAACCAACCACTTGATAATTCTGAGCATAATCAGATTCCTTACTTAATGAGTTTTTCCATAGTACTCACAGTTTTATGAAATATTAATGTTATTTTTCGTGAGTCTTATCATTTAATCAAAAATGTTTATTAACGTTTTCAATATTATTGAAAACGTTAATAAAATTCGATGAAATTAACACTGTTATTTCTAGTAGAGATTTTTATTTCCGCTAATAATTAGCTATAGTTGAGTTGCCTTGTCTTAAAAGTAAACGCAAAAATGCCATTGTCGCCAACCAAAGACCATATACAAGTTTCAAAGTTTAAGCTGACATTTTGGCTGTCACTTTCATTTATAGTGATAACGAGCGTCGCATTTGATCATATTAATTACAATCGTGCTAAAGAATCTCATCGACTACTTATTTTATCTGAAGTGAGCAGCTATCGAACTCAATTAGAATCAATTCTGGTATCTAATATTCAACTTGTCAGAGGTCTTGCCGTCGCTGTAGCTGCTGAACCAAATTTAGATCAACAGCGCTTTTCACAAATTGCAGCTCCTTTATTTTCTACCTCTTCTGAATTAAGTAATATTGGCGGCGCCCCAGATATGGTTATTCGTATGACATATCCATTAGAGGGTAATGAAAAGGCAATTGGACTTAATTTTTTAGAAAATAAAATTCAACGGGCTGATGCTATACGCGCACGTGATAACAATGAAATAGTGATGGCAGGTCCTTTAACTTTAATCCAAGGCGGTGAAGCACTTATTGCAAGAGTACCCGTTTACCTTCCCCCAAGTAACGAGTTTTGGGGTTTATTATCCGTTGTTTTAGATATTGAGAAAATTTACAAAAATTCAGGTATACGCCAATTAGAAGAAGACTTTGATGTCGCTATTCAAGGACAAAACGGGTTAGGTCTTAATGGGGACTTTTTTTTTGGTAATGCAGACATTTTAACTCGTGACCCGCTACAGTTTAACTTAACTTTTCAAGGCGGTGAGTGGGAAATATATGTAACACCTAAATCAGGTTGGTCACCTCCTGCATCAACTATTTGGCCGCTCCGCTTAGCTATTATTACAATAATCGCTTTATTAATATGGGCATTTTTGTTCTTTTTAAAAATGCTCAATCGCCAGCAAAAAAGTGAGAAAATGCTATCTACTATGAGTAGCTTGGCTAAAATAGGCGCTTGGTCATTTAGGCTAGATACCCAAGAAGTTTATTGGTCAGATATGACTAAAGAAATATTTAAATACTCACTTGATAAACAACCAGACTGGCCAACTAATTTAAATTACTTCAAAGCAGGTGAAAGTCGAGATACGATAAGAAACCTCATTGAACGAGCAATTAAATTTGGTGAAAACTACGAAGCAGAAATTGAAGTTGTTGACTCAGATGGCAATTCAATTTGGGTATTAGTACACGGCGAAGCCGAAATGCGTAATGGCCGCTGCGTGAGAATATTTGGCTCATTACAAGATATTGATACCCGAAAACGTATAGAAATTGAAAATAGCAAAATAGCACTTCATAATGAAGTGCTAGCTTCTTTAACTACAAATAAAGCAATTTTGACAGGGCATCTAAAACAGTCAAAAGATGTGATAACACACGCTATTTGCCAGGCATTAGATGCCGATCGTGCGAGTATTTGGTTTTTTAATGAAAATAAAGATCAGCTACAAACGTACGCTTATCACGGTAAAAACACTGCTGATTTTATAATAACTACGTCTTGGCAACAAAAAGACCTAAGTGCTTTATTTTCATCCATTAATAATCAAGCCGTTATAAATACGCCTAACGCCCTGAGTAACCCCTTAACACAACCCCTTAGTGAGTTGTATTTAACCCCTTTAGAGATAGAATCTATTCTTATTGTTACCATAGTAGGAGGAAGCGGTGTAATTGGTGTTGTTTGCGCAGAACATTGTAACAATCCTCGAAGGTGGTCTCGCAATGAAGAAAGCTTCTTAATTGCAGTTGCAGCTCTCATCGGTAGTTTACACTCAAGTGAACAGCGCATTGAAACCGAGCAACAGTTAGTAGCAGCAAAAGAAGCTGCTGAGTATGCCGTGGCTGCAAAAGGTGAATTTTTAGCGAGTATGAGTCATGAAATTCGCACACCAATGAATGGTGTTTTAGGAATGCTGAATATTGTGCAACAAACACAACTCGATCCACAACAATTACACCATATTCAACTAGCGCAATCCTCTGGTCACTCATTACTAAATATCATTAACGATATTTTAGACTTCTCTAAAATTGAAGCTGGTAAGCTAGATATTGAGTATGTTGCTTTTAACTTACCTAAATTATTAGGAGAAGTGGTGGAATCTTTTGCACTAAAAGTTGAGCAAAACAATACTAAGCTCATTTTAGACGCAACTAGAATCAACGTAAATGAGATTAGCAGCGATCCTAATAGGTTACGCCAGATTATTAATAACTTACTGGGCAATGCTGTTAAATTTACTGAAAATGGCGAAATAATTGTTATTGCAGACTTAAAAAACACCACTGATGGCACCTTCTTGCATTGCTCAATCGTTGATACGGGAATTGGTATTAAAGCAGATAAGCAAGCGGCTTTATTTGACTCATTTACTCAAGCAGATACTTCAACTACTCGTCAATATGGCGGCACAGGGTTAGGCTTAGCGATTGTTAAGCAACTATGTCACTTAATGCATGGTGAGGTCAACGTCACTAGTGTACCCGGACAAGGCAGTACGTTTACTTTTGCAATCAAAGTGAAGCCCCTGCTAAATCAAGAAAATAGTTTACCTAGTCACCTGATTAATGACAAACACATATTAATCGTTGATAACTGCCCACTAAATAGCTCGATTGCACACAAGCAACTAACCGTATGGGGGGCAAAGCCGACTATTATTAATGACTATAACGTACTAAGCGAGCACCTAGACACAACTTTAGCTGCGGTAGACGCAATGCTAGTTGACCATAGCTACTTTTTAAACGTCAATAACGACGCCATAAATCAACTTAAGAATTACTTAAAAAACCACAAAGTAAAACTAATATTAATGGCACCAATGAGTTTTTCTCAAGACAATGCGAACCTACCAATAGAAGCTGACTGCATTATTTTCAAGCCATTAACGCCTTCGGATCTATTCGATTCACTGGCCAATGATAAGTTTATAGAGCAACAACAAAATAATATTCTCCCACTGGCTGCAATTAATTCACCAAGTCCTAGCTCTTCAAGTGAAATAAAAATACTACTAGTTGAAGATAACAAGGTTAACCAAGTGGTTGCCTCTGCACTTTTGAAGCAAGCAGGTATCAATTTTGATATCGCTGAAAATGGCTTAGAAGCAATTGATAAATTAAAAAATAACACTACATCACCCTATAAATTGTTATTAATGGATTGCCAGATGCCTGAAATGGATGGCTATCAAGCAACCCAAGCTATTCGCCAAGGTGAAGCTGGCGAAGAGTACCGAAACGTCACTATCATCGCTCTGACAGCTAATGCAATGCAAGGTGATAGAGATAAATGTTTAGCAGCAGGCATGAGCGACTACCTCACAAAGCCTCTAGACTTCGATGCTTTAAACCCTAAATTAGATCACTGGCTCAACCAAAAACAATAATAAGGACATCTAATGCAATTAACCGCAAACCAGCAACGTGTAATCGGCTGCCTATTAGAAAAACAAAGTACAACCCCTGAGCACTACCCGCTCTCTTTGAACAGCCTCGTGAATGCGTGTAACCAAAAATCTAACAGAGAACCTGTACTTTCTTTAACACAAAGCCAAGTGCAAAACACCTTAGACGAACTTGAAGCTCAACGTCTCGTTACCAAGGATGAAGGGCTATCTGGCCGTGTGAGTAAATATGCACACCGGTTTTGCAATACTGAGTTTGGCAACCTCAAGTTTACTGAGCAAGAACGTGCAATTATATGCTTAATGCTACTGCGTGGCGCACAAACACCCGGTGAGCTAAGAACCCGAAGTAATCGCCTTGCCGATTTTTCTAATGTGGCAGAAGTAGAAGCTGCACTTAATACGCTTATTTCACAAGAATATATAATTAAACACCCGCGAGAAGCAGGTAAAAGAGAAAGCCGTTACAGTCATTTATTTACTGATTCACCAAGCGTTGATGACCCTGCGCTAGATGAGCCTGAGCCCGCACAAATGAAAAGCGAAGAAATGGACGAATTACTTGCTGAAATAGACGAGTTAAAAACCGAACTACAAAAAATTAAGCAACATTTAGGGCTTTAAATTAAGTCCGATGAATAACATAATACACTCAACCCCCTTAAATAGTCAGGAGCTCTAGATGCGTGCCAACATAGTGGCGGAAATGAAAGTTCAGCCGAATATAGATATAAACAATGAAATTAACCGTCGAGTTAATTTTATTAAAAATCGCCTTGTTGCGGCACATTCTCGTTCATTGGTATTAGGGATTAGCGGCGGCGTTGACTCGTCAACCTGTGGCCGCTTGTGTCAACTTGCTGTTAACCAGTTAAATGAAGAGCAAAATACTGATAAGTATCAATTTATTGCTGTACGTTTACCTTATGGAATACAAGCCGATGAAGACGAAGCGCAACTAGCCGTTGATTTTATTCAACCGAGTAAGCGCTTAACCGTCAATATTAAACCGGCAGCAGATGGGATGCATGAACAGGCTCTTGCGGCGATTGTAGGCTGTGGTGAAGCCGTGCCAGAACAAGCCCAAGTTGACTTTATTAAAGGCAATGTTAAAGCACGTCAACGCATGATAGCGCAATACGAGATTGCAGGCTTTACTCAAGGCTTAGTGGTTGGCACCGATCACAGCGCTGAAAACATTACGGGTTTTTATACCAAGTTTGGTGATGGAGCATGCGATTTAGCACCACTATTTGGTTTATCAAAACGTCAAGTTAGAGCGCTGGCTAAAGAGCTAGGTGCTCCAGAATTACTGGTAAATAAAGCGCCAACTGCTGACTTAGAATGCGATCGCCCAGGCTTAACTGATGAAGAAGCGTTAGGTCTTAGCTATGAGCAAATAGATGACTTTTTAGAAAACAAACCAGTAACTGATGAAGTAAGTGACAAACTGATTGCTATATACCAACGTACTCAGCATAAACGCCAAGCTATTCCAACTGTTTATGACGAAAAGTAGTAGTGAGTTAATTCGTACAAAGTAAACACCACCTCAATGGCAATTAATAGCAATAAAAACGCAATTAATTGCCCGCTTTTCATTTTGGCACACAAGTACGCTCCAAGCGGCGCTCTATAACGACAACGGGTATTACAGCAAGTAAATAGGCTTCGACTTCATTATTCACCGCCTCTAAATAGTAATAATTAATACATTGATCGAATAAACAGATTAATCCGTAAAAACACACAGCAACCCTACAACACTGAGGGTGAAATAATCCTGTAAATTAGTTTATAGTAACGCAAGTCAATACATAGCGTTTAGCAGAGAACAATCATATTTATGACATCACCCATATTAATTACGGGTGCCGGCCAACGAATTGGGCTAGCACTAGCACAGCATTTGCTCACTCAAGGGCAAAAAATCATTATTACCTATCGCACCCGCCACAAATCTATAGATGAATTAGCAGCAAAAGGCGCGACCTGTATTGCCGCTGACTTTAATAGTGATGAAGCGATTAATGAGTTTATAGTAACGCTGAAAAGCCATACTCAGTCACTAAAAGCAATTATTCACAATGCATCTAGCTGGGACTGCGAAGCGAATAACTCTAATAGAGCAGACTTGTTCGACAATATGATGCGCATACATGCTAAAACACCTTATTTAATTAATTTAAATTGTGCTGATCTTCTAATAGCTCATCAAAACAATGAACATACCCCAGCTGATATTATTCATCTAACGGACTATATTGTTGAAACTGGTAGCCCAAAACATCTAGCCTATGCAGCAAGTAAAGCTGCGCTGGATAACCTAACAAAGTCTTTTTCAGCTAAGTTTGCACCGCAAATTAAAGTTAACTCTGTTGCTCCCTCGTTGATTATATTTAATCAGGACGACGACGAAGCTTATCGCAAAAAAACGCTAAAAAAATCTCTGATGGGTATTGAGCCAGGTTGCCAAGAAATTATAAACAGCGTCGAACTATTACTAAATAGCCACTACATCACTGGGCGGTCAATTCCAGTGGATGGTGGTAGACATTTAAAATAACCTATTTAAAAATTGAGAACTTTATGCACAATGAATTAAAAAATAGCTACCAAGAAATAATCAGTGCTGTGGGTGAAGATCCGCAACGCGAAGGCTTACTTGATACACCAAAACGCGCAGCTAAAGCGATGGAGTATTTAACCAAAGGCTATCGCGAAACATTAGATGAAATTACCAATAATGCAGTATTCACATCAGATGCAGATGATATGGTCTTGATCCAAGATATTGAGCTTTATTCAATGTGTGAGCACCATCTATTGCCTTTTGTTGGCCGTTGCCACATTGCCTATATCCCAAATGGTAAAGTTTTAGGCTTGTCTAAGTTTGCACGTATTGTTGATATGTACGCACGACGTTTTCAAATTCAAGAACAACTGACCCATCAAATAGCCAAAGCTGTTGAGGAAGTAACAGGCGCGAAAGGCGTCGGCGTTATTGTTGAAGCAAAACACATGTGTATGATGATGCGTGGTGTTGAAAAGCAAAACTCAAGCATGCGTACATCGGTCATGCTAGGTAACTTTAGAGCTGATCCTAAAACCCGCAATGAGTTTTTACAGTTGATAAAAGGGTAAGCTATGGCCAATGCGATCATTAATGTCACTAACTTGCGGCTGCGAACTTTTATTGGTTTTAATCCCGAAGAGCGTGAAAAAAAACAAGATGTCGTGATTAATCTAGAAATCCATTACCCTGCTGAGCAAGCGTGTGAAACCGATGAGGTTGATCAAGCTTTAAACTACAAAGTGATCACCAAAGAGGTGATAAACATAGTAGAAAACGGGCACTTCTTGCTTTTAGAAAAACTCGTGGCAGAGATTTTAGCGGCTTGTCATAGTCACCACAGTGTACATTATGCAAAAGCACGTGTAGATAAACCACATGCGTTACGTTTCGCAGATTCGGTGTCTCTTACACTAGATTGGGTTAAACCTTAAAGCGCTTTATCTAAGCCAACGGCAAAGGCCAGCACCACCAAATAGCGTGCACCTTTGCCAAGTGTGACCAACCACAAAAATGTCCACCAGCGCACCTTAAAAATCCCCCCAACAACAGTGAGCGGGTCGCCTACTATGGGTAGCCACGCAAACAATAAACTATACACACCGTATTTTTCAAAACGCACTTGGGCTTTGTCTATATTTGTTTGCGAAACAGGAAACCATTTACGATCTTTAAACCGCATTACTTGTGTACCCAGCCAGTAATTAATACAACTGCCTAAAACATTACCCACTGTGGCTGCCAACCACAATAGCCAAAGCAGGTAATCTCCCTGTGTTATCATTGCAGTTAACACAATCTCTGAAGAACTAGGCAATAAGGTTGCCGAGATGAATGCCGTTAAAAATAAGCTTAAATACGCCATATTGCTCTATTGGTTAAGCAAATAAAAACCCAGCAATGGTGCTGGGTTTTTATAATGAATTTGATAGATTATTTTATCAAATTTAGCGTAATTGGGTAGTTAAACTCTTTGCCGTCATTAGCTTTTATAGCTCCAATCACTATCATTATGAATGAAAAGACAGCAACGATAGGGAGTAAAATAACGCCAATCACAACAAACATTAAAATAAAACACACTATGTAAGCAATGAGCATCGTAATTTGAAAGTTTAACGATTTTTTACCGTGTTCAGCCACAGTGGGCATTTCATCTTTTTTGATTAACCAAACAATTAATGGCCCAATAATACTGCCCATTGGCACGATAAATCCTGCTAATGCGCTTAAATGACATAGCATTGCCCATGTACGCTGCTCTTTATCCACCTCAATTGGTTCAACCTGTTGGTTTTCTTTCATTATAACCTCCTTTTTTATCTATATTGACGGTTTTAAGGCATAATGTCTATAAAACAACCAACAATGAAAGTTAGTCATTCTTTTTACCACTTGGTACTCTGATTAACAAAGAGTTATTAAGCAACTGCAACAATCCACATTAGTGCAAGGCCTCGCGTTTAATCTTGTTAGATGAACAAAACCAAGTCGTTAAAACACGTATTGATGAAAGTCCTAATACATTACAAAAAGTGCTCTGATAGCCCTGTGATAAAAAAGTGATAAGTTTGTGAGGCTTTCATGATTTTGCTATTTGATACTAACGCTGAATCATCAATAACAGGAACTAACAATGAAAGCCTCAACATTTACAATTGCATCTCTTTTAGCAGTAGCAAGCCAATCAACTATTGCTGCAGAACTAGAAGTAGAAATTACGAACCTTACTAAAGGTCTTTACTTTACACCGGTACTAATAACAGCGCACGACAGTGAAGACAAATTATTTGAAGTCGCAACCGAAGCCTCTTCTGCACTGCAAGCAATGGCTGAAGGCGGCGATATTTCAGCTCTTGTAACTCAGGCATCAGCATCAAGTAGCGATATTGCAGAAAACCCAGCTGCTGGCTTATTAGCTCCAGCAGCGTCAGCAACAGCAGAACTAACAACTACCGATGGCAACGAGTACCTATCAGTAACCGCTATGCTACTTCCAACAAATGATGGCTTTGTCGGACTTGATAGTTGGAAAGTACCAACAGAAGCGGGTACTTACACCGTGTACTTAAATGGCTACGATGCTGGTACAGAAGCAAATAACGAGCTTGTTGTAGAAGGCTCTGGTGCACCAGGTACATTAGGCATTCCAGCTGCACCAGGTGCTGATGCCGGCACCGGTGGCACAGGTGTAGCTATGGGGGATACAAACACTATGGTGCACATTCACCCTGGTAGCTTAGGCGATGACAACCTAGAAGGTGGTAATAGTGATTTAAGTAACACTGTACACAGATGGTTAAACCCAGTTGCAAAATTAACTGTGACGGTTAAATAGGAGAGTTAATTATGTCATCTCTTTCTAATTTCAAAAAAAGTGCGCTTATTTTAATGTTAGCCAGTTCGTTAGCTGCATGTGGCGATAACGATAGTAACGACCCTATTGAAGATCAAGAGCCTGTCGTTGTTGTTGAGCCAGAACCAGTAGTCTATGAATATACTATTACCTTTAGTAACTTAACAGCCGGCCAGCCTCTATCGCCATTATCTGTTATTGCATTTGATGATACCGCGCCATGGCAATTTGGTGAGCCAGCTTCTGTTGGTTTAGAAATGATTGCAGAAAGCGGCGCTAACGAAGAGTACCTTAGTGACGAAAATGCACTTGCTGCAGTCTCAGCTGAAGGCGGTACAGGTCCTGGTGAAACAACCACTGTCACTATCTCTGTTGATGCACAAGATGTTCTTAATTTATCTTTTGCTGCAATGCTTGGGAATACAAATGACGCTTTTACCGGTCTTAGTTCTGTAGATGTATCAACATTGGAAGTAGGCAGTTCAATATCAAGAACAACCGCTGCTTACGATGCGGGTACAGAAGCAAATACAGAAACAGCTGAAACTGTGCCAGGCCCTGCTGCTGGCGGCGAAGGATTTAATGAATTACGTGACGATATTGCCGATATGATCACTATGCATCCAGGTATTGTGTCTAATCAAGATAGCTTATCAACTTCTGCACTTGGTGCTGAGTTTAAGTTTGATAATCCAGTATCGAAAATCGTGATCACTCGTACACAGTAAAACAGCTTGTAATGGGGAAATGAAGAGACATGGATGTCCCTTTTATACGAGGTGTACCATGCGGCACGAAAAGTTACTGGTAGTAGAAGACGACAGAGAGATTGGGCAATTAATCACAACACAGCTTGGCTCTTTAAATTTACACGTTGATCATGTAATAAGCGCCGAGCTTGCGCTACAAAAAATAGCCAAGCAATCTTACGGACTAATTCTACTTGATATAAACCTACCACAAATGGATGGGCTTAGCCTGTGCCGTAAAATAAAAGAGCACTACCCTACTATTTCAGTTATTTTACTGACTGCACTTAGTAGCGATATGGACCGTGTGATTGGGCTAGAAATGGGCGCTGATGATTATATTTGTAAACCCTTTTTTGCCCGTGAATTACAAGCACGTGTTAAAACACAGTTACGCCACAGAGCACAATTACTTGCCATTCAAAATAACGATAATGATACACACTGCGAGCAATCACTAATCGTAGGCTCTCTTAATATTGAGTTTAGTTCACACCAAGTATATTTAGACCAACAGGCATTAAACTTAACCGCAACTGAGTTTGACCTACTCGTATACTTTGCTCGCCACCCTAACCACGTATTTAGCCGCCAACAATTATTAGATAAAGTATGGGGCTACCAACACAGTGGCTATGAGCACACTGTTAATTCACATATTAACCGCCTTCGTGCAAAGCTTGAGCAGCATCATCAAGCGCCATTTATCGAAACTGTATGGGGTGTAGGCTATAAGCTTAACCCAAGCCAACTAGGGTAACTTACATGCTTAATTTTTCTTTGTATCAAAAACTGGCCATCTCGTTGGTAATTATATTTTGCTTTATTTGTGCACTCGTTTATAGCTGGAGTAAGCAGTTAGAATTGAATTCAAAGCATCATGGCGAACAAAATTTACACTTAGCACTCGCTGAACACTTAGTACAAGATAACCCGCTCATAAAAGAGGGTGTATACGACTACAAAGCGCTTGAAAATCTATTTCATACTTTAATGCTTTTAGGGCCTGCATTTGAGTTTTACTTTGTTGATAAAAATGGAAAAATTCTTACCTACTCTGCAGAACCTGGCAAAGTTAAACGTACTCATATCAATTTGGCTCCCCTTAAAAAATTGATTAATGACCCAAGTAAAGCTCCCGTTTATGGTGATAATCCGCGTAATCAAGCACAGCAAAAAATATTTTCAGTCGCACCGGTGTACAACCATGACAAATTACAAGGTTACTTATATGTGATTATTGGTGGCGAAGCTTATGATACTTCACTAAAAGATATAAAAAGTAACGATAGCTTATGGCTCGCTGCTTTATGGTTAGGTTCTGCACTTGCTTTTTTACTGATTGCTATGCTTATTTTACTGCGTTTTTTTACCAACCCAATTCAACAGCTAGCCCGTGATGTAAGTAATATTGAAGCAGCCAATTACAGCCTTACAGATACAAAGTTAAGTAATTATTCAACACAAAAAAACAATGAAGTACACATCTTAGGGCGTAGTATTCAAGCAATGGTCACACGTATCGACGAGCAGTTTAAAGCCCTTGAACAAAGTGATAAAAAAAGAAAAGAGCTACTTACTCATTTATCTCACGACTTACGCACTCCACTTGCCTCGCTGCAAGGGTTTTTAGAGGTCTTAATACAACCTAATAACCAATTAAGCCCACAAGAACAACAGCACTATTTACACGTCTCCGCTAATAACTGCCACCAGTTAAAAAACTTAATTGAACAAATATTTGAGCTTGCTCATTTAGAAAATGGTCAAATTACAATAAACACTGAAACGCTTAACCTAGGTGAGCTAATTTATGATTGTGTAGCCAAGTTTTGTATCGCTGCAGATAAAAAAGGCATTCAACTTAGTGTTGAACCTGCCATTTGTGATTTTACCGTAGAAGCAGATATTGCTAAATTAGAAAGAGTGCTTAGTAATTTAATTGATAATGCTCTACGTCACACTGACACAGGTGGAAAAGTAGTAGTCCATGTACATAACGTTGATAATGAACAGCTTTATGTTGATGTTTCCGACACTGGGGTTGGTATTAAACAAGAGGAGCTCACTGCAATTTTTGAACCTCATTATCAGGCGAGTAACTCCAATAAAGCAGGTCGGCAACAAGGCGGCTTAGGGCTGGCTATTTGCAAAGGGTTACTCAAACTGATGGACAGCGAAATAAATGTGCAAAGTGAACTGGGTAAAGGTACGCAATTTAGCTTTAATTTAGTGCAAAAAATAAAGGCGTGATATTAAATCACGCCTTAGTATTTTTAAAGTTACTTCTCGATACCCGCTAAGTCTAATAAGAAAGCATAATTAAGTGCGGTGTCTTGCAGGCTCTTAAAGCGTCCTGATGCCCCGCCATGCCCAGCTTCCATATCTATTTTAAACAACAATTTATTGTTATCTGTTTTATATTCACGCAGCTTAGCAACCCATTTAGCGGGTTCAAAGTATTGTACTTGTGAATCATGTAGGCCCGTTGTCACTAACATATTTGGGTAAGCTTGTTTGCTTACTTGATCATAAGGAGAGTACGACAACATGTAGTCATAATACACTTTGTCATTCGGGTTACCCCATTCTCCATATTCATTCGTTGTCAGCGGAAGGCTCGCATCAAGCATCGTAGTTACTACATCAACAAACGGTACTGCTGCGACCATACCCTGATAAAGCTCAGGGGCCTGATTAGCCACCGCGCCCATTAATAAGCCCCCAGCGCTACCACCCATAGCAAACATTTGATTTTCATCACCATATTGCTGTTTTACCAAACCCTTAGTGACATCAACAAAATCGTTAAACGTATTCTTTTTATTAAGGAGCTTGCCATCTTCATACCAAGGACGTCCCAGCATTTGTGAGCCACGAATGTGAGCGATGGCAAATACAAAACCCCGATCGAGTAAACTTAAACGAGAGCTTGAGAAGCTAGGATCCATTGTCGCACCGTATGAACCATACGCATATTGCAATAATGGATTGGTGCCGTCTTGTTTAAATTTGTCTTTGCGATAAACCAAGCTCACCGGTACTTTCACGCCATCTCGAGCAGTAATAAATAAGCGTTCCGATGCGTAATTATCAGCATTAAAATCACCGACAACTTTTAACTGTTTGAGTAAGGTTTTTTCAGCGCTATCTAAATCAATATCGTATGAGGTACCTGGGGTCGTCATACTGGCATAGTAAACACGTAAACTTGGATTATCTAACTCGTTATTGCCATAAGCATGAACCATATAACTGCTGTCATTGAAGCTCAATGTTTGCTCATCGCCCGATGTTAAATTGCGCACAGTTAAACGAGATTGCCCCATTTCACGCTCTTTATAAACAAGGTGATTGGCAAATAAATCAATTCCTTCGAGTTTAATATCTTCGCGCGGTGCAATCACCGTTTGCCAATTCGTTTTATCGTGTGCTTTGTCTTTATGTACCTTCATGAGCTGAAAGTTTACTGCATTCAAATTCGTTACAATGTAGTACCAATCACCATGCTTAGATATATCGTATTCAAGGTTTTCTTCACGCTCAATTAAGCGCTTGGCTTGTGCTTTAATATTGTTAGCATCGATAACCGATACGCCTGACGCACTCGTGCTACCATGCCAAATGTAAATTTCTTGCTTGTCTTTACTTTTGCCTAGGCCAGTGTAATAACTGGTATTGGCTTCTTCGTATACTAGCTCATCTTCTGATTGCGCCGACCCAAGCGTATGACGATATACTTGATAACCTAATAATGTTTGTAAGTCTTTCTTGATGTAGTAAAAGGTTTTATTGTCATTGGCCCAAACAATATCGCCACTCGTGCCCTCAAGCTTATCTTTTAATAGCTCACCCGTGGTTAAGTCTTTTACTAAAATAGTATAAATACGACGACTAACAGTGTCTTCGCCATACGCAAGGAGATTACCGTTAGGGCTGACAGACAAACCCGTCGCTGAATAATAATCATGCCCTTCAGCCAATTTATTTACATCTAAAATAACCGTTTGGTCAGAGCCTGTAGCATCTGTGCTGCGTACATACGTTGGATATTCATTATCCCCGCGAGTTTGTGATGAGTAGTAATACTCTCCACTTTTAGTCGGCACTGAATCATCATCTTTTTGAATCCGCCCTTTTAACTCTTCAAACAAAGTCGCTTGTAGCGTTTCAGTGTGCTTTAACATCGCATCAGTGTAGGTATTTTCAGCATTAAGGTGCGCTATAACTGCAGGGTCTTTTCGTTCATCATCACGCATCCAGTAGTAGTTATCGATCCGCGTATCTTCATGAATAGTCATTTTATGAGGCACTTTTTTTGCCACTGGCGCATTCACTTGAGTTTGCTCGGTCACACTTTGTGTGCTGTTCATTGTTGATTGTGTTTTTTGTTCTGAGGCTTTATCACATGCCGATAAAACAGCGACAGATAGCGCTGCGAGTGCAAAAGAATGGAGAGTTTTCATAGTATTCCCTAAAGTTATTATTTTTCCATGTTCCATAATATATATGTACTTGTATGTTACCAATAGCGCTTTGTAACACAATGTAAAAAGGGAGCCTAAGCTCCCTTTATTAACTATCATTATTTACTAGTTATACTATTATTTTTGTTTACGACGACGCATAAACGCAAATGGTGCAACTAGTAATGATAACCAAGCTAATGAGCCTGATGTATCATTATCATCATCGTCATTAGAGCGTAGGTTATTTACGTCAATTTCTACACTGACAGCTTTTGAAACATAACCTTTACTATCTTCAGCTTGAACACTAAATACAATTTCGTTATCAAATTCATAGTCAATTTCACCCATTGTTACAATTGAACCATCAAGCTCAACTTTAACCAATGTAGTTCCTGATACTATGAAACGAGTGATTGGGGAAGTTTCTGCGTCAGGGTCTGAAAATGCAAGTTGACCTAACACTGTACCAAGTGGCACATTTTCATCTGTACGGAATTTCTGACCGCCCTCAATTACAGGTGCGTGAGCCTTTGGATCTGCAGTTACATTAAGCATTACTTGTACAACTTCAGATTCAAGTCCACTATCATCCATTACAGTTACGTCTAATGCCAGTGTTGGTGTATCGTAGTAGCTCATGCTACCTGACACAACTAACTCACCCTTGTCATTTACACTTACGGATGTACTATTAGACACTTTACCGCCTGTAACCATAGTTGCTGCGCTTTCAAACAATGTGTAATCAAGCATACCAATCACAGTACCTTCTGCAGCAGTCTCAATCACGCTAAAACTTTGACCTGGTGCAACAACTGGCACTTCATCAGCATCATTGGTGATCATAACTTTAATCACGGCAGCTTCTGACTCAGAGCCTAATAAATCTGTAGCTTTCACTGTTAATAAAATTTCTTTCACATCTGACTCAAAGTCTAATAAGCCACTATCTGCTACGATAATATCACCAGTTTCTGCATCAACCATTAAGCCCGGAGCAGACATATCAACTACAGTGAAGTTTGTAATACGTAAAGTAGGCTCTTCAACAAATTCAATACGTCCAATAGTAATACCATCAAGCGCCATTTCGTTAATTGAAAGTTCAGCAGCAACAATGTCAGGAACGGCCGGCATTTCAGGCATGTCCGTCATAGAGTTAGTGTAAACATCCGTTCCAGTGTAAGAAGCAAGAGCAAAGCCACCTTCTGCTGTTACAACCGCTTTTTGTCCTGGAGCTAACTCTGATACTTTAGTATCCGCATCTTCAGTCGATGTTAAATCTACTACAGGGTTTGCACCAAATACTGTAGAGCCAACTACACTGTCAGTTTCAAAGTAAACACCAGCTTGGTAACTTGGATAACCAACAGAAGCTTCAATGTTAACAGTACCACCTAACATATTTGCATCTAAGCCAAGTAATTCACTACACCCCGAGAAGGTAACAGTATCTTCACCGGCAGCATGGAACATTGGCGTGCCCCACTGCCAACCATCTATACCATCAGCATCAATTGTGCCAATTAATGTACGACTACGGCCAGGTATTGCAGCAGTTTGTCCGACATCATTCAAGTTCATCATGAAGTGATCATAAACACCATCGTTATCAGTATCTAAGTTCATACGAACGCCTACTTGGCGCATATGAGTAATCTCATCACGTAACTGGATAGAAGATGTAATAAATACGCCCGACTCACAGTTTTCAGATGCATAAGCTGCAAACGTCGTGTTTAGGATATCAAAATCAGCTTCTGAGTTCTCCTCACTAGTAGCAACTACAGATTCAGCAACTGGATAAGCCGTTGCAGCACCTACGTTGGTTACAACTAACTCGCCAACACCATTTACTTCTTCATATGAGAATTCAAGCTCAGCACCTGCTTTAGGTAGTGCATGATAAACAAGGTGTAAAGCGTGGTCTGAATCAGCATCTGCTGTATCATCAAATACGAGTGCACCATCAAACTCTGCCATTGTAAGTGAAGGGCTTCGAGCAGCTAAATCATCTGCATCAAATGGGTTTTCTAGAGTCCACTCATGTAGTTTAGTTGGGTCAACAGTCATCGTTACATCGAATGTAGTTTCTGAATTAGCTGCAACCGTTACACTGCGAGGGATATCAAAGCTAACAGCACCGCTATCAACATCATTCATATAGCGTTCTTCGATGCGAAGGTCGTACGTTTTATCTTCATCTGAGAAGTTTTTAAGCGTTACTGTTTTCATGAAACTAGTCGCTTCAGTCATCCGCTCTAAACCAAATGATAATGCAGCTTGTGCTGTTTGGAATTCATCGCTTTCAACCCATGCGGCAACAGGTAGGTTAGCTGCTTTATCAACATTAACTAAACCAGCACCAATTAAGCTTATTGGTGCAAGTGGCGAATCTGGGTTAATACTTAGTGGCTCAACAGTCACATTTAAGTCTGCTGAGTTCATGATAGTTGCTTTGATTTCAAGCGCAGTACGATCTGGGTGGGCTTCACGTACAAGTGCCACAGCTCCTGCTGTAATAGGACCTGAGAACGAAGTACCTGTCGCTGGAGCAAGACCATCTTGAGTACCTGTAGCTGCAACCATGATGTCAGTACCAGGAGCTGTGATTTCAGGCTTTAACAAGCCGTCCATTGATGGACCACGTGATGAGAACGATGCAACAGCACCAGCTGTTACTTTACGCTCAACGGTAATACTATAAGTTGCAACTTCACCAGCTTCTAAAGCCGATTTTAGCGACTCGCCTGCAGCAAAGTTAATACCTACATTAGGAATAGTAACGGCAGCATCAAAACCACCCATTGGTGCAGGTGTGCCATCGTCAACATTATTTGCGATAAATACAAATGCCGCTCCACGGTTTTGTGCACTTAATACTTTTTGAGTAAAGTTACATGCACCGCGATCTATGATTACCGCTTTACCTGTAAAGTCTGTTTCTTCTGAAAATTCAACACAGCCATCTTGATTTTCTTCTGGGTATACTACTTCAGCATCTGCTTCTGTCATTGCAAAAGCAGTTTGTGGACCAAAGCCTGAAGGCTGAATGATTGCTTCTTCACCAGCAATTGTACCAGATGCAACACCTACATCATTAGCAGGGTGCGTCATCGCACCGACAGAAAGAGCATTTGGAGTCGTAGACGGACCACCGATACGGAATGGGTTATCACCATCATTACCTGCAGAAATAACAACGTTTACACCAGCTTCAACAGCTTGCTGTATTAAAAATTGTGTGCCGCCGCCAATATAAGTATCACCAAATTCACCACCTAGTGACATGTTAATAACATCAACATGATCAGCAGTATCGCCATCGCCATTTGGATCCATTGCAGCTTCAAGAGCTGAAGCTTGCGCAGCGCTTGGACAGCCTCCACCACACACAGAATATACATAAAGTTCAACTTCTGGTGCAATACCGGTAACTGAGTGAGAAACTGACGTACCATGACTTGTTGGCTCATCGACATCAGGTATTACTACTTCAGGATCATGTTCTATTGGATCGGCATCGTCACGCATAAAGTCGTAACCACCCATAACTTGACCTTGTGGCCAAGTAACTGACTCTGGGTCTGCTTGAGCTGCCTCATACGCTTCTACAGTACCTTCACCACCAAAGATAGAATGGGTATAATCAATACCGGTGTCTAACACAGCAACTGTTTGAGTAGAACCTGTGTATGTACCACTGCTTACTAGCGGAGATGCTTGAATATAGTCAGCAGTTGCTGCCACATGTAAATCGTAGTCAAACATAGGAAGAACACGTTCTACACGAGGATCACTCTTTATTTTTTCGAGTGCTCCTGGGCTTGCTTGCACGATAAGTGTTGGCGCTAAAACCTTGGTTTCAGCCAATACTTTTACGTTATTATCAAGAGAAAGTAAGGTGTCCTTAACTTGGCTCTGTAGTGTAGCTACGTTGTCATAACTAGTGCGTGCACTTGATACACTGTAAGTGCCTTGCTCCATCATATCTGCTGCAGTGGTTGCTTTTAATACTACTAAAAATGATGTTGGCTCTTTTTTATCAGCGACCTCTGCCTGCGAAATTGATGTATAGCTGGTGTGTTTAAGTGCACTTTGGTTTAATGAGTTGGCATTTGCTGCACCTGCGATTAATACACCGGTTACAGCAGTTGCGACAGCTGTTTTTTTTATTAGATTTTTAGACATGATTTCCCCTGGATGAGTTATTGTATTATTGTGTCTAGCGAAGGTTAAAATTACATTTCGTGAGCTAATATAAAACTACCTGGCAAAGATTGACAACAACATAGTTACATATCGATTACATAAAGTAATTAAAAACATCAAAAAAAAGCAATAACAACATGTAAATAAACAACTTTATTGATTTTTCATTAATTGTAAAACTTTGTAAAAATCAGCAGAAAAATATTAAAAGGAAATAAATGAATAGCGAAGTTATTAACATATTAACAATGGCCAAAGTTATTCAAACGGCCGTTGCTCCGGTATTTTTAATTACGGGTATCGCCGCAACTCTTGGCGTGCTTTCAAATCGTTTAGCACGTATCACCGATCGCGCTCGCCAGCTTGAACGTAAACTTAAAGTAAGCATTGATGAAGATTTTAACCTATCTCTTACCACTGAACTTAGAGCTCTATTAAAACGTTCTCGCTGTATTCACATCGCATTTAGTTTAAGTGTATTAAGTGCGGTATTAGTGTGTGCAGTGGTCATGCTGCTATTTTTGTCGCACATTCAATCTATTAACTTAGGGGTGACTATAGGTAGTTGCTTTGTAGGTGCGATGGCGTTGTTAATTTGTGCATTCATGTCGCTACTTGGCGAAGTATTCCTAGCCACACGCAGTATGCGCAGAGGAATGATATTTGCTGACATAGATATCAATGACTAAAAATATGAATCAAAAACGATAACTTACGTTTAACGGTTAAAGCTCAGTTAAGTTTAACCGCAATAAACTTGTATTCTTATTAATGCTAAGATACAACAGACGTTGTAAAGCTAATATTATCTATCAAGGGGCAAAAGGAATGAAATTTAAGCAGGTATTTTTAGGAACTATCCTATCAACTCTTACACTTGGCGCATCAGCTAACTCAGCATTTGAAGAACCTAAAGACGCAATCGAATATCGTCAAGCAGCGTTTTCGATGATCCGAGTACAAATCGGTGACATGGGCGACATGCTAAAAGGCAAAGTAGAATTTGACGCTGAGCGCTTTAAGCACCGCGCAAATAATGCAGCTGCATTGTCAAAAATGCCATGGGAAGCATTTGTTGAGGGCTCAGATAAAGGCGACACTTCTGCGTTACCCGCTATCTGGAGTGACAACGAAACCTTTATGAAAAAAGCGGTCGCTTTTCAGCAGTACGCTGATGAATTAGCCGTTGCAGCACAAAGTGGCGACAAAAAAGCCATTGCTAAAGCATTTGGCCCTTGGGCTAAAGGTTGTAAAGATTGCCATAAATCTTTTAAAGACTAAGCAAATCTCAATTTCAATAAAAACGGCGCTAAAAGCGCCGTTTTTATTTTTCAAAGCAAGTTTAACTAAATAAATAGCTTAACGGCTCTGCACCCCATGTCGTCATTAACACGAGTAATAGCACTACAAAGATGACAAATGCAGTCCAAGGTGCTTTAGTTACCGGGGTGTGATCATTTTCTTGCTCAGCGTCAGCTTTGCCTGTGATCATCGCTTTGACGAGCTTTTTGCCTTTTAAACGGTATATAACAATCGCACTAATGTGCAAAATGATGGCGTAGAAAAGTAAATCAAAATTCCTATGATGCACCCAACCTGCCCACTCAACAATATTACTCGATACGTATTGTACTAGCGGCCCATCAGTTAAAATGTCGTCAGTGGTCATTAGGCCGCTGATCAGTTGTGTCAAAATCAGAATAAAAAATGCGATAACCATATAGCTGCCAGCAGCCCCATGTCCAGGCTTAGTATCGCCAAGCTTAAATGACTTTATAGCAGCCAGTGGAGAATGAATGAGCGCAGTGAGTTTTGCGGTTTTACTACCAATTACCCCCCAAATTAAACGGGTGAGTAGTAATGCTAAAGTAAAAAAACCTGCAACAAAGTGTAGTTCGAGCATGCCCTCTTCAGCGCTAAAATACAAAGTGGCAATTGCAATAACTAATAACCAGTGAAAACTTCGGATAAAACCATCCCACACCTTAAGCTTACCCATTATTAACCCCTTTAAGTAAAAATATTATTATCCCAAACTTTCACTAAGTTAGCATCTTTACTGTTCATAGTTAATTGATCTATGGCAGACTACCGATATAAATTTCATAATAAATAAAAATAATGAAACTAACTACAAAGCGCGCTTTATTGAAAGGCTTTTTAGATATGCTACCACTGTGCTTGGCAGTGATCCCATGGGGCATATTGTGTGGTTCTTTAGCTATACAAAATGGCTTTACTGCAGTTGAAACCCAAGCCATGTCTTTACTGGTCTTCGCAGGATCGGCGCAACTCGTTGCCATTGAATTAATTGCGGGTAATACTCCCTTAATGACAATTTTATTTACCACTTTTATAATCAGTTCTCGGCATTTTCTATACGGCTTAGCCGTTCGCCACAAAGTAATCAACCAACCTTTGCGTTGGCGCTTACCAGTTAGCTTTGTATTGACCGACGAGCTATTTGCATTTTCTCATCACCGTAAGGCGTATCGTACAAAAACACGATTGATCTATGCATTAAGCGCTGGGTTTAGCTTTTATATAGCATGGAACCTATGGACTTTGATTGGCATCCTCGCCGGTAGCTTATTACCCGATTTAACAAACTTAGGTTTAGACTTTGCGATAGCAGCAACGTTTATTGCCTTGGTTATCCCCGGCATTAAAAATATTGCCACCTTGGCTACAGTGATCACCGCAGGGGTTATTGCAACCATTTTAAAAAGCCACGGGTTTGAGCTATGGCTTGTGACAGCGGCACTCATTGCCATGTCTGTTGGTTACATGATTAGTCGCTTACAAGTAACACAGGAGCATAAACTATGATGAGCACAATTTTACTCATGGCCTGTATCACTTTTTTCACGCGTTACTTATTTTTACACCACACGCTACCTTTTAGAGTCGGCCCTAAAATGCAGCAATTTTTGAGTTTTAGTGCACCTGCGGTGCTTACCGCAATATGGGTACCTATTGTATTCGTCAATGAGGAGGGTATTAATCTTGATTGGCAAAACCCATACCTGAGTGCTGCTATTGCTGCAATAATTGTCGCGTATAAAACACACAACATTTACTACACAACACTGGTCGGTATGGGTTTATTTTTGATATTAAACTAAGCGAGTGTTAAACGCTGGCGAGTAAAATTGCTCGACTTTTATCTAACGTCACTTGTTCGCGCTCACCTAGGGCAGTCATACCATGGCGCTCTAGTTGCTCTACAATCTTGTCTGCCACTTCTTCGCCCAACTCATAATCACTTAAGCGTGTTGGCATATTAACACTGTGGAAAAACGCTTCTGTTGCAGCAATCGCTTGCTCAATAGCCGCATCTTCATCGCTGGTATCAAGCCCTAAAACACGCTGAGCATACTGTAAAATTTTACCGCGCTTCGCTTCTTTTTGCTCAGCCATCATACGCGGCAATACAATCGCTAACGTTTGTGCATGGTCAAGTCCATAGATTGCAGTCATTTCATGCCCAAGCATGTGAGTCGCCCAATCTTGCGGTACACCTGCGCCAATTAAGCCGTTTAATGCCATCGTCGCTGACCACATAATATTAGCGCGTACTTGATAGTTGTCAGGCTCACTAAATGCTTTAGGGCCTTCTTCCATTAAGGTCATTAAAATACCTTCAGCAAATCTATCTTGTAACTTGCCGCCCACATCATAGGTTAGATATTGCTCCATCGTATGCACAAATGCATCAACAATCCCATTAGCTACTTGGCGCTTTGGCAGCGAGTAAGTAACTGCAGGATCAAGTACTGCAAATTCAGGTTGTACAAATGGGCTACCAAACGGTAATTTAGAATCGGTATCGAGGTTTGATATCACACTCATCTTATTCGACTCTGAGCCTGTGGCTGGCAAAGTTAGTACTACACCTATCGATATAGCAGATTTAATCTCTGCCCCTTTAGCCAGAATGTCCCACGGCTCGCCAGAAAAATTAGCCGCTGCAGCGATAAATTTACTACCATCGATGACTGAACCACCTCCAACAGCAAGAATGTAATCTATTTGCTTCTCTTTAACTACAGCCACTGCTTTCATGCATGTTTGGTAGCTAGGATTAGGTTCAATACCGGCAAACTCAAACCAAGTATGATCACTTAAAGCCTCAGCAACCTGATCATAAATACCATTACTTTTAATGCTACCGCCGCCATAAGTAACCAATACTTTTGCGTCAGTTGGGATTTCATTTTTAATTAACGCGATTTGTTGTTCGCCAAAATGAATCTTGGTTGGGTTTGCAAAACTAAAATTTAACATGCTTGCTCCATTGCTTGAATAGTGTGTATTTTCGGTGACCAAGTAATTGTAAGTGTTTAAACGCTAAATTAAAGACTAAAATCAGGCAATCACTTTTGCACAGCTGCAATAATTAATGCAATATACTTATATTACTTACTTTATGAGATAGAATAATGTGGCAAGGCCTGGATGAATTTTTACATGTTGTTGAGCATGGCAGCTTTACTCATGCTGCAAAAGCGATGGAAGTTTCAACATCTCATATTAGCCGCCAGGTTCAGCAATTAGAAAACCGCTTAGGTTCAGTATTATTTCAACGCACCACTCGTAAAATAAGCCTCACCGATGCCGGGCGTGAGTACGCCATCAAACTCAAAGCAATTAAACAAGAGTTAATTGATGCCAACACCCAATTGCAAGGTGAGCAGCGCAAGCCAAAAGGCCTTATTCGTATTACGGGTGCAGGTGAGTTTGTCGCAACCAATGTTGCACCTAAAATTGTTGAGTTTGTAAAGCGTTACCCAGAAGTCGAAGTAGATATGGACTTTAACAATCGTAATGTTGATTTAGTCGAAGAAGGTTTTGACTTAGCAATTCGCTTTGGTCGCATGCAAGACTCAAACTTAATAGCTCGGCCACTGTGCTCACGTGTTATGACCTTAGTTGCAAGCCCTGAATACTTAGAGCATCACACATCTCCCACTACACCATTACAGCTGATAGATCACAATTGCTTAGTTGCCATGGGTAAGCGCTGGCGGTTTAGTTTTGCTGGTGACATAAAAGAAGTAAAAATAAATGGGAATTGGCGCAGTAACCACCCAAGAGCATTACTGAGCGCTACTTTAGCTGGTTTAGGAATTGCGCACTTAGCCAGTGATATTGTACAGCCCTATGTGCAACAAGGTCAGCTAGTCACTTTACTTGATGAATACCAAGTGACAGATAATGCATCATGGCTGGTGTATCCGCGCAAGGATTTAATGCCGTACCGCGTTCGATTACTCATTGAATACTTATTAGCTAGTTTTTCTGATGACTAAAAATTAGGCTTTAAGTCTGTTGCTACACAGGATAAACTTTGACAAACAAAAATAAAAAAACCTTCACCATGAACGACTTTTATAAGCTTAGTGCCACCAGCCTGCAAGGGCAACCTATTGAATTTAATAACTTTGAAGGAAAAGTTGTGCTTGTGGTTAACACTGCTAGCCAATGTGGCTTTACCCCGCAATATGCTGGCTTACAAACATTACATGAAAAATACCATCAGCAAGGCTTAGTGATCATAGGCTTTCCTTGCAATCAATTTGGTAAGCAAGAACCCGGTGATGCAACGCAAATTAAACAAGGGTGTTTAATTAATTATGGTGTCGATTTTCAAATAATGAGCAAGGTAGATGTCAACGGCAAACACGCACACCCTGTGTTCAGGCATTTAAAGTCTGTATTACCTGGTTTTTTAACTCGTAAAATAAAGTGGAACTTTACCAAGTTTTTAATAGGTAAAGACGGTAACGCAATAAAACGTTTTGCCCCGTTTACTAAACCACAGCAAATAGAAAGCACCATAGTGAAAGCTTTACAGAACAAAAGCTAGCTCAGATAGTAAAAGGCTGTTTGTATTAACTAACAGCCTATTTAAATCCCCTTAGTGATTTAAATACTCATCAAAGTCATCATCACCTAAGTTTTTACGCAAACGCTTTTGCTCTAGATAGTCTTCCAACTTTTTTTTCACCTTTTGCTTCTTCTTGTCGTGTTGATTGCGCCCAACCATTTCATATTCGTCTTCAACAAAATCATCATCTAGCGCATCATAACTAAATGTCTTACCCACAACCCACTCCATAAAGTGTTTGAGACCAATGCAAGCTTCATACAAGCATTGGTAAAGTTAAAAATTTTAGTGCCTTTTAAACAGTAAAAAAGCATCAAATACAGCCACCCTTCTATCTTATAAAGAAGGTATGTCAGTAATGTGAATAAATAGCGCTTAATTTGAATTCTGGAAAGTGAGAGTTTTTTATCGAAACGATAAACATCTTTTATGCATTTAAATATTTTAGTCAAAATGACTAATTTATAGTGTTTCTTTAAATTTTTAAATTATATCAAATTGCATTAAAAACAATTAAACCATTGTTTTTAATTGATTTATATTGTTGGCATCAAACTTGATATCTCTTTATCAACAAAAGTTAAATTCAACACTTAGCAGGATTACAAAAATGAAAAAATTACTATTAGTCGGCTCTTTATTTATTGCTACAGGTGCAATTGCTCATGACGATCACGATACAAATATCTCATTTAGTGGTGATTCATGTGAAGTCGAATTTCAAAATGATGTGCGTATCAAACCAAGTGAGTTAGAAATTTTCACCGCTGATAATCACAGTATGGTTTTTAGTGATAATGGTGAGCTGCTAATTGATGGCCAAACACTAGCGCTTGATAGCGAGCAACGCCAAGCAATCAGTGATTACTCAGACAGCTTACGTAGCCAACTTCCTGAAGTTGCAAATATTGCGCTTGAGGGCGTAAAAATAGCGGGTGTCGCCATTGAAGAAGTCGCTAGCGCGTTTAACATTCAAGGCTTTGATAGTATAAATGAATTAATGGCCGACATTGAAGTTGAAGTAGAGAATACATTCTATCAGCAAGGCGCCTTTGTAATGGGTCAGCAAAGCTTCAATGAGTTTGGTGAAAACTTTGAAAGCCACTTTGATGAGCAAATCGAAAGCGCTGTCGAGTCGGCCATGATGCAATCAATGGGCAGTATATTAATGGCACTAGGCTCTGAATTAATGGGTTCTGGCGGCGATATGCAAGCATTTGAGCAACGCATGGAAAACATGGGCGAGCAAATAGAACAAAAAGTAGAGTTACAAGCTAATCAACTTGAAAAGCGTGCCGATGCATTATGTGGTAATTTTTCAACCATTGCAGAACAAGAGCAGCAACTCGTACAACTTGTTCCAGAACTTAAAAATTACCAACTATTTAGCTATAAGCAAAATAATTAAATCAATATATAAAATTTGATATCCCTTTAGCAGCATTGGTCTTAACAGCCCCTGCTGCTTTTTTATTTTTTAGCCAAAGGTAACAACTCACCTAATGTACTAATTGCTTGCTCCAAACGATCACTCCACGGCAGACCATAACTTAAACGAATACAGCTTCGGTACTTATTAGTTGCTGAAAAAATATAACCCGGTGAAATGCTAATTCCACTCTCTAATGCCAATTGGAATAATTTGACGCTATCATAGTTTTTACCTAAATCAATCCACACTACACAACCACCTTGCGGATCGCTTACTCTTACGGAGCTAGGAAAGGTCTGTTGTAAACACCAGATCATTCGCTCTTTATTACTACGCAGTGTTTGTCTGAGTAATTTTAAATTGCGTTCGTACTCCCCACTGGCAACAAACTCATACAATGTCCATTGATTGATCAACGATGTTGAGCAGCTAAATGCTCGCTTAAAACGGCGTGCTTGTGCAGCAAATTTACCAGCGATCAACCAGCCGACTCGATAACTCGGTGCCGCTGTTTTGGAGAACGACGAACATGTTAACACTAAGCCTTTTTTGGAATAGGCTTGAGCGGGTGTGCCCCGCGCAGCGCCAAAGTGCAAATCACCGTATACATCATCTTCAATTAATACTACATCCTGTGATTCCAACAGCTCAACCAGCTTTTTACGTTTATGATCCGGCATAAAGCTACCCACCGGATTATTGATCGCCGTTGAAAAAACACAGGCTTTTATATCATGATCTTGTAAAGCCTGACTCAGATCATCAAGCCAGATCCCATCATCTGGACACAAAGGGATCTCCAGTGCTTTAAGTCCTAAACTTTCGATCAATTCAATGATACCGAAATAACATGGTGATTCGATCGCTATAATATCCCCAGCTTTTGCTACACATTTTAACGCTATGGTTAATGCTTCTTGAGCACCATTGGTGATCACCAACTCTTGGCTATCGACCCCAATACCAAAATCTAAATAACGTCTAACCAACTGCTGCTTTAACGGTGCATAGCCATCAATCGCCCCATAATTAATTGCTCGGCTACCTGCCATCGACATAACTCGGCGCATAGTCCGAGCAAGCATTTTGTCGGTCGGCGCAGCGGCCACTGGGTTTGCAATACCAAAAGGCACCACATCAGCCTGATGAATTGCATCGTAGACCTGCTCAATTAAGACCTGCATATTAACCGACACTGGTTCACGGCTTAATTTAACTCGCTTAGGTCTGGCTGACTGCATAGCAACGGACTTTAAAAAATAACCTGACTTTTCGCGCGCCTCAACCAACCCCTGCGACTCCAAAGTTTGATAAGCCAATTTAACAGTCGGAATACTAACATTTAATTTATCAGCCATTTTTCTCAGAGAAGGTAACTTTTCACCCGGTAGCAAGGTACCTTGATCGCACAATTCGCGAACTAACTGCATCACCTGTTGGTATAAAAATTCTTGCTTACTCTTACTGATCACTAATGACATAGCACGGCCTCACAAACCCAAAATCTGTATAGGTTACATTTATGGTTTTCTGTATATGTTAAGTATACACATCCGCACTAGAATACACACTTAGTCAACCCATTGGATAAAAAGCCATGAAAAGTATCGCGCTTTATATTGTCACCGTTTTAATTTGGGGCTCAACCTGGCTCGCAATTGAATTTCAATTAGGTGATATAGCAGTTGAAACCTCGCTATTTTACCGCTTTGGTTTAGCCGCCATTTTAATGTGGTGTTGGGTAAGTGTTAAAAAACTGCCTATGTATTACAGCAAGCGAGATCATGGCTTCTTCGCTTTATTAGCATTATGTAATTTTGGATTAAATTACATAATGCTGTATTGGGCACAAAACCATTTAACGTCAGCTATGGCGTCAATTGCATTCTCGCTATTACTTTTAATGAACATAGTGAATACCCGGTTATTTTTTGGCAAACCCATCGCGAAACGCATTTACTTTGGTGCACTACTCGGTGTGATAGGTATTGGTTGCTTGTTCTGGCCACAATTACAGCAGTTCGACTTGAATAACGAGGTGTTGGTCGGTTTACTACTTGCTCTAGGTGGCACCTTTGTGGCTTCATTAGGAAATATGGTGAGCGTACGTAACTCAAAACAGCACATCGGTGTAATGCAAGGCAACGCTTGGGGTATGTTATACAGCGCTGTTGGCTTGTTGATCTATTTACTATTGAGCGATGCTAGTTTTAGCTTTTCAGCACCAGCAAGTTATTGGTATTCACTGCTGTACTTAGCCGTCTTTGGCACTGTTGTTGCCTTTGCTTGCTATTTTGCACTACTTAAAAATATTGGACCAGAACGAGCAAGCTACGTTATCGTTTTATTTCCACTTGTAGCAGTAACATTGAGTACATTGTTCGAAGGTTTTATTTGGCAAGGCAATACCTTTTTAGGGTTTAGTTTAGTACTACTTGGTAACGCAATCGTGCTGACGCCCACTAAAAAAATAAACGCTTTTTTTGCTGCAAGAGCAATTCAGCAAAAAAGCTCCATCCCCAGTTAGAATGCGCAATAGCGCAACTAACGCCAAAGCGCCTACTTGTTAGGCGCTTTTTTATTGCCCTTAACGGGGATACAAAACCGTAGTGCCTGCGGGTGGACTTTAATAGTAGCCGGCGTTTCGCCGATCAGCTCTCCATCTGCTTCTATTGATAACCCTTCACTTGTAATCACAGCGCTATTTAATTGCTGATAGATAAGCCCCTTCATGCTGTGGTGGCTACGCAATAGTAAACGCAAAAAGCGGTATAAGTTTGCGAATGACCCTCGCGCATTCATAGCATAGCAATCAAGCAGGCCATTGTTTAATTGTGCCTTGGGAGCAATGGCTAACCCACCACCAAAGTAACGGTGGTTAGCAAACACAGTAATTAAATTAATCTGAGATACAGCCTGTCCTGCAAAGTTACCCACTAACCTACGCGGTTTATAACTGAGTAAATGTTTAAACCCTGCAAAGCTATAGCCAAATGAAGACATTGCAGGCTTATCTTGTAAGGCTTTAACTACATAAGCATCAAACCCTATCCCTGCAATATTTATAAAGTAACGGTTATTTATCTGCCCAATATCGATAAGCTCATCACTTTGTGAAAAAACACTTTCTTGCCAATCGCTTATATTACAAGAAAAGCCCCGAGCGAAATCATTGCCAGTGCCTTGCGGTAATAACGCCAGCGAGCACTCAGTATTAATTAACGCATTGACCGTCAAATGCAATGTGCCATCTCCCCCAATCACAACCACGCGCTTATGCGGCTTTGCTAATTTTGCAATGGCCGCGCAATCTACTGCAAAATTGCCTGTGGTGATAAAGACATCAAATCGAATTTGTCTTTTTTCGCACTCTTTATACAACCACATGCACATTTTTTTATGATTTTTTTCGTACTCGGCTTAATTATTATTAGCATTGATAGGCAAACCTATACCACCATGTAAAAACACATATAAACAAAAAATAAATTAATCTGAATAAATAGTCACTTTATTCAGCGTGAGATGCATATTAAAAATATAAAAACTATAAAAACCCCATATAAAAGCGTCTTAGCAACAGGTGAAAACACATAACTATGCAAACCCTAGTTAAAAACGAAACTTAACCGCACGTTAATAACAAGCCAATCCATTAGTTTTTCTTATCTGTTCACCTTACTTTTTATCGTTTTATTTTTGTGCAATTTAGCGTCAAAATAGCCCCGTTCTCAAAACAGATATAGCCCGGAGCAAAAGTAATGAAACCAGTAAACACATTAAATGAAAATGCAGCAACCCATGTTGCCGTAAAATCAAGCAATCGCAAAGCTAAAATGCTTGCTAGACTTAACCGATACAGCAAAGCACTCGCATTAGGCGGTGTAATTCAATACAAATAATCACCCAACCATGATTATTTTAGCGGTGCAGCAAACACCCAACCACTAAACGAAGATACTTCTTTAGCTCCCTCGTTTGCTGCAACCTCTTCTTAAAACTATTAAAACTCTCCCCTTTTAGAAAAAAACTCCCTTTTTAGAACAAAAAACCAGCAAACGATCTTTTTTCCTATTTACACACCTCAATCACCTGCGTATTATTCTTTCCCAACGGAGAGATGGCAGAGTGGTCGAATGCACCGGTCTTGAAAACCGGCAGGGGTTTATAGCCCCTCTAGGGTTCAAATCCCTATCTCTCCACCATTATTAGATTTTGGTGGTTCACTCGATCATCAAAATGACAGTTTATGCGCCGGAGAGGTGGCCGAGTGGCCGAAGGCGCTCCCCTGCTAAGGGAGTATAGGGTTTGTAGCTCTATCGAGGGTTCGAATCCCTCCTTCTCCGCCATTTATTAAATTAAACCGCTTAATTGCGGTTTTTTTATGTCCGTAACCTTTACACCGATGAAGGAGGGTGAGAATCCTCGACTAGGGTTCGATAAAATGTCAGGAACATTTTAGGCCGCTGCAAGCGTCGCGAAGCGATTGATTACATGGATGTAAGCAAGCCCATCCCTCCTTCTCCGCCATTTAATAACGAAGAAAGCCCCGCAATTTATTGTGGGGCTTTTTTTGTTGTTAAAAATGGCTGAAGGCGGGTGAGAACCCTCGACTAGGGCTCGATAAAATGTGTGGAACATTTTAGGCCGCTGCAAAGCGCTTCCCGCGATTGATTACATGGACGTAAGCAAGCCCATCCCCACGTTTGACACACATATCAGTATAAAAAGCCTATCGTTTTATGTCCGTAACCTTTACACCGATGAAGGAGGGTGAGAACCCTCGACCAGGGTTCGACCAAACTTTGTCTGGAACAAAGTTAAACGCACGCAGTGCGGCCCGAAGGGCAAAATATAGGGATGTATTTTTTCACATGTCAGGAACATTTGGGGCCGCTGCAAGCGTCGCGAAGCGATTGATTACATGGACGTAAGCAAGCCCATCCCCACGTTTGACACAAATATCAGTATGAAAAGCCTATCGTTTTATTTCAGCACTCCAAACTAAACTCGTCCGCATCCAAGTGCGCTGGAAAGCTTTGTTTAAATGTCTCAAGTGGCTCTTTATCAAGTGTTGTGATCAACACAGAGCTTTCATTGTCCTTCGCTTGAGCCAATGTATCTCCTTTAAAATCATACACAGCCGTGCCACCGTTATGAGCGACACCGTTGCCATCTTCTCCAACGCGGTTTAAACCTATCACATAACACACGTTTTCCATGGCGCGGGCCATTAATAGGGTATCCCACACTTTGCGTCGTGCTGCTGGCCAATTGGCAACATTCACCATCACATCGTAGTCGTTGCGGTTACGTTGAAATACCGGGAAGCGTAAGTCATAACACACTTGCGGTAAAATTCTAAAGCCATTGAGAGTAAACACTTCGCGTTGCTCTCCGGCTTTCACAAAGTTGCCTTCTTTGCCTAAACAAAATAAGTGTCGCTTGTCGTAAAATTTCACCTCGCCATCAGGCCAAACCCAATAAAAGCGATTGGCTTTTTTATCACCTTGCTGCACGAGTACCGAGCCTGCAATAACCGCATTGGTTGAGTTGGCCGTAGCAATCATCCAATTAAGGACTTTACCATTTTCAGGCTCTGCACAATCTAGATTAATAGCAAAGCCAGTGGCAAAGGTTTCAGGTAATAAAATCAGATCGACAACATGATCAATATCAGCAATTATACCGTCAAATATAGCTAAGTTAGCTTCTTTATCGAGCCAGTTTAGTGATGTTTGAATAGAGGCGATGGTTAAAGTTGACATAAAATCTCCGCAGCTTGAATCAATGTGGCTTCATTTTTAGCAAAGCATAAGCGAATTACTTTATCATTGCTGGGTTGTTGGTAAAACACACTCAATGGAATAGCCGCAACGCCCGCTTGCTTTACCAGCCACTGGCAAAATTCAACGTCATTCAAATCCGACACATCACTGTAATCGAGTAATAAAAAATACGTGCCTTCACTTGGTAATATAGTAAAACGACTTTGTTGTAGTGCATTACTGAGCACGTCACGTTTGTGTTGATAAAACTCACTCAACTGATCAACATGCTCACCCTGCTGCTCTAACATGTCAGCCAGCGCATGTTGAGCAGGTGTAAAGCTTGAGAAAGTGACGTATTGGTGAATTTTTCGAAATTCCACAGCAAGCTCGGCAGGCGCAATGCAATACCCCATTTTCCATCCGGTACTGTGAAAGGTTTTACCAAAACTTGAGATCACAAAGCTTCTAGCAAACAACTCTTCATCACGTAGCACACTTAAATGTAGCTGGTTATCAAAAGTAATATGCTCGTAGACTTCATCACTTATTACATATAAATCATGCTCGGCTACCAAGGCTTTAAGGGTATTGATGTCGTGCTGCTTTAACGTTTTACCGCTTGGATTGTGTGGTGTATTAATAATAATCGCCCGCGTTTTACTATTTATTGCCTCAGTAACCGCTTGCCAATCAATTGCATAACTCGGAGCCTGCAAAGCAATATTAACTGACTTACCACCGGCTAGCTCAATCGCAGGTTGGTATGAGTCATAAGCGGGGTCAAATACGATGACTTCATCACCATCGCGCACCAATGCCTGAATGGCAACAAACAAGGCCTCGGTTGCCCCTGAGGTAACCGTAACTTGTTTCGTCGCGTCTATTTCAGCTGCATATTTACGCTTAACCAGTTGGGCAATTTGTTGCTGCAAGCGCGGCACACCTGTTGATGGCGAATATTGGTTAGCACCTTCAAGCACATAATGATTAAGCTGCTTTTTAAGTAACTCTGGCGCATCAAATTCAGGAAAACCTTGCGATAAATTTATCGCCGAATACTGATTTGCAAGTCCGGTCATTTGACTAAAAATACTGGTGCCTAAATTCGGCAATTTACTTTCAAACACTGGTTACCCTTAATAATGGTTTTGCGCGCGAAGCGATGCTATCATTGCAAACAGCAGAAGTATAGCCGTCTAAACAACTTTGGTAGCTCGAGGAATATATGCACAACAATACCGCTATTTCAGAACTAATAGAAGCCGGAAAGTGGATCAGCCAACAAGGCTGGGTACCTGCAACAGGGGGGAATTTTTCTGCCCGTACTAACACTGGTTTTGTAGTGACCGCGAGCGGTTTTGATAAAGGGAAGTTAGGGACTCATACCTTCATTGAGCTGGATCATCAGGGAAATAGACAAGCCGGCGCTGCTAAGCCATCAGCTGAAACTGAATTACATTTAAGCATGTATAAACTAATTCCTAATGCTAACTTTGTGTTACATACACACTCCGTCGCAGCGACTGTTTTATCTCGCATTATTAAAGGCCACAGCTTAAACCTACAAGGCTACGAAATGCAAAAGTCACTGCGTGGGGTAACCTCTCATTTAGATACTTTAAGCATTCCTATTTTTGATAACGACCAAGATATTGACCGTTTAAGTTTATTAGTTAGTGACCATCATTTACACACTCCTATTGAGCACGGTGTGCTTATTCGAGGCCATGGCCTATACGTAGTTGGCCGTGATATTCGTGAAGTACGCCGACAATTAGAAGGCCTCGAGTTCTTATTCTCATGTGAACTAGAACGCTTAAAATTAGTTGGATTAGAATCATGATCAAAGCGCTACTGACCGATATTGAAGGCACAATCACCCGCATTTCGTTTGTAAAAGAAGTGCTATTCCCTTATGCAACAGCGCAATTGCCTACATTTGTAAAAGCCAATCAGCAACAGACTGTTGTTGCTGAGCAAATAGATGCGGTTAAGGTGCTTATTGATCAACCCAATGCAAATATAGACACCGTAATTAACACGTTACTTGAATGGATTAGTGCAGATAAAAAAATCCCCCCACTAAAACAGTTACAAGGCCTGATTTGGCAAACTGGCTATGAAAATGGTGATTTTACTGGCCATATATATCCCGATGCCTACCAATTTTTACAAGCTCAGCAGCAAGCAGGTCAACAGCTTTATGTGTATTCATCGGGGTCAGTAAAAGCTCAGCATTTAATTTTTCAACACTCCGATTTTGGCGATATTCGGCCTTTATTTACGAATTATTTTGATACCAAAGTGGGTGCCAAGCAAGAAGCCAGCGCTTATAAGAATATTATTGCCAAGTTACCTTTTGCCGCTAACGAAGTGTTATTTTTAAGTGATGTAGCCGCAGAGCTCGATGCTGCTAAAGCCGCAGGTTTAAAGACCCTACATTTGATTCGTGATGGTCAAGCAAACTCTACTGAGCATAACTATATAAATGACTTTAGCCAATTCACTGCGGAGCATTTAGCATGAGCGAACTGACTATTTTTGCTGATTGTAACGGCGGCAACGCCTTATTAAATACCCAAGATACAACACAAATTGCCGCTGAGCTGAATAAAGTGAATGTTCGTTTTGAACAGTGGCAAGCAAGTGCTCCGATTAACTCAGATACCAGCCATGAAGCAATAATATCAGCCTACAGCGCTGATATTGTTCGCTTAAAACAACAAGGTGGCTATCAAACGGTTGATGTAATTTCATTAGCAAAAGGCAATCCAGCTGCTGAAGAGCTTCGTGCTAAGTTTTTATTCGAACACACCCACAGTGAAGATGAAGTGCGCTTTTTTGTTAAAGGCCAAGGCCTATTTTGCCTACATATTAACGACAAGGTTTATCAAGTGCTTTGCCAACAAGGTGACTTAATCTCTGTACCAGAGTTTACCCCTCATTGGTTTGATATGGGCAGCGATCCTGAGTTTACCGCTATTCGCTTATTCAATAATGTTGAAGGATGGGTGGCGCAAAGTACAGAATCTAATATTGCTAAGCAGTTTCCACTATTAGATTAAAGGCATCATTTAGTAAAGGAGTTTAAATGGAAAAGCTATTTTCATACGGTACGCTGCAACTTGATCAAGTACAGCTTGATACCTTTGGCCGCTTACTTGAGGGCCAAGCCGATACACTACAAGGTTACGTGGTAGGCGAAGTTGAGATCACCGATGCCGCCGTACTGAAAAGCAGTGGCCAGCGGTTTCATCCAGCATTAATTAAAACTGGCCTTGCAACAGATACCGTAACCGGCACTATTTTTATCATCACCGAGCAAGAACTCGCCAATGCCGATGGCTATGAAGTTGATGACTACATTCGTATAGAAGAGTCATTTAGCAGCGGAATTAATGCATGGGTATATGTGGCAAAAGGCTGTTAAACCAGCCTTTGTAATTCACCAGCTAACACTTGTTGTTGGTTATAGACGCCTGTATCTAACACCCAACCAGTAATAAGCTTGGCTGGAGTCACATCAAATGCGGGGTTGTAAACGTGAGCATTTGTTGGTGCCCATAACGCCTCACCAAAACTACCTCTAACACCTCGCACTTCTGCACTATTACGTTGCTCTATTTCAATATCTTCGCCGCATGCGGTGTTTACATCTAAAGTTGTTAGTGGGGCAACTACATAAAATGGGATGTTATGAAAGTGCGCCAATACCGCTAAATTATACGTACCAACTTTATTAGCAAAGTCGCCATTAGCAGCGATACGATCAGCGCCAACAAAAATCTTATCCACTTTGCCTGCGGCCATTAAGCTTGCTGCCATATTGTCACAAATAAGCGTATACGGTATCTGCCAGCGTTCAAGCTCAAACGCAGTTAGTCTTCCACCCTGAAGTAGTGGCCGAGTTTCATCAACCCAAACATGGATATTGTCATGTTGCTGCTGCGCTTTATAAATAACACCTAAAGCAGTGCCAATCCCTGCCGTTGCAAGTGCACCAGTATTGCAATGAGTAAGAATATTATCACCACTTTTCACCAGCTCCGCGCCATGATTAGCCATGCTTTCGCATAAGGCGATATCTTCATTAAATAAGTTGACCGCACTGCTTACAATGGCTGTAACAAAATCATCTTGTTGTAAGGCAGTACGTAACTTTGCCATACAGTGCATAAGGTTAACCGCTGTTGGCCGGGTAGCTTCTAGCTCATCAATCGCTGCTGCCAATGTGCCTTTTGTGGCGCCCTGCTCAGCTAAATGCGCAACAAGTAAACTTGCACCTAAACCAATAAGTGGTGCTCCACGTATTTTTAAGCTTAAGATTAAATCCCGCATAGTGGCTACATCATCGCACACATGCCACGTTTGCTGATGTGGCAATAGGTACTGATCTAATACACTTAATGTATTATTTTGATATTTTAAGCTGCTCGCTATGAGATCTTGCATCATTAATCCTGACAATGTTTTCGCTGTTATTTATTCTACAGCAGTTTTTAAATCACACAACCAAGAAGTATAGACATCTAAATAGCTGAAGGTATAGAATGCTACAACTGCTTATTTTATGAGATTCTATTTATGGCCAAATACTTTGCTTTTAATGCCGAACATGCTGTTGATTATATTAAACACCTTATTAAAAATGGCGGCCTAGATTTTTTTAAAAAAGAAGCAAAACTGACAGCCTATGAGTTTGGCGATGGCAATTTGAACCTGGTATTTAGAGTAAACGATGAAAGCAATAACAGTGTGATTTTAAAACAAGCACTGCCCTATGCTCGCTGTGTTGGAGAATCATGGCCACTTACATTAGATCGCGCCCGTATTGAGGCTGAAGTCCTTGTTAATCACGGTGCTATTTGCTCAGAACACACAGCAGAGGTACTGCATTACAACCCTGAACTCGCACTCACAGTACTAGAGGATTTAGGCCATCTTCAAATATTACGGGGCGCACAAATTAAGGCTGAACAATTTCCTTTAGTTGCAGAACATGTGGCACATTACTTAAGCTATACAGGCTTTTATAACTCAGATTTTTATCTAACCGCACAACATAAAAAAGCCAAGGTCTGCCAATTTAGTAACCCTGAATTGTGTCAAATCACCGAAGATTTATTTTTTAGTGACCCCTATATTATTCATGAACGTAATAATTTCCCCACAGAACTGAGTGAAAATGTAGCCAGCATTCGTAATAACTCAGCACTAAAATTAGCAGCAGCAAAATTAAAAGCTAAGTTTTTAGCGTGTCCACAAACACTGTTACATGGTGACATGCACAGTGGCAGTATTTTTGTTGATCAAAAAACAACTAAGATCATCGACCCTGAGTTTGGCTTTTTTGGTCCTGTTGGCTTTGATATCGGCTCATTTATGGGTAATATCTTATTAAATTATTGTGCCCAAAACGCTCGTATAACTGAGCTGGCAAAACGCCGCCAATACCAAACCCATTTACTTACCTGCCTGCAAGATTGTTACACTTTATTTGAACAAAAATGGCTGAATTTAATTACCCACCATAGTAATGATGCAAGTTTGGCGACCCCTGAATTTGCACGCTATTACTTACAACAAGTGCTGCAAGATGCGGTAGGTTATTGCGGCGCAGAATTAATTCGCCGCACAATTGGCTTGGCCCATGTGGCTGACATAGATGGGATTGAAGACAGTCAAGCGCGCTTAGCGGTGCAACAGCAAACCTTGATTCTTGGTGAGCAATTGATGGTAAACGCGCACAGCTGCAACAACAAAGATGATTTTTTTGCCTTATTGATCAGCTTACTCAACTAATTAAAAATGGCGCCTAGGCGCCATTTTTATTGGTAATTTTCATACATTTTATCAAGCGGTTCTGATAAACCATTTTCTTGAACTACACGTACATGCTCTCGCGATAATTCACGCGCACTAAACACACCACAAGAATGAGCAATTAAGCCTGCACCATAATGTATATACTTATTATAATTAGCTACGCGCTGAGCTTTATCTGTAACATTTAAGCCTCGTTGCAGTCGCTCGTTATGAGTTGTTATACCTGTAGGACAAGTATCTTTATTACATTGCAACGCTTGAATACAACCTAATGCAAACATATGGCCTCGGGCTGATACAACAAAATCAGCACCCAGCGCAAGCGCCCATGCTACGCGTGATGGTACAATTAACTTGCCTGATGCAATCACTTTGATTCGGTCGCGTAAGCCATGTTTTTCCAGCATATTCACAACTAAAGGTAAACTTTCTCTCAGTGGTAAACCAACAGAGTCCATTAATGGCTGCGGTGCAGCACCAGTGCCGCCATCTGCGCTATCAATAGTTATAAAGTCAGGAGCTGACTTTATGCCTCGGTGATTTATTTCCGCAAATAACGTTTCTAGCCAAGCATAAGCACCGATCACCGCTTTAAAGCCTGTCGGCTTGCCTGTGGCTTCACGCACTTTAGCAACCATATCTAATATATCTGATGGTGTTTTTACTTCTAAGTGTCCATTTGGGCTAATCGAATCATGTCCTTGGGGTATGCCACGAATAGCGGCAATTTCAGCGGTGACCTTTTTGCCTGGTAACATACCGCCTTTGCCCGGCTTTGCGCCTTGGCTCATTTTAATTTCGAACATTTTAACTTGTTCATGAGCAGCAATCGCTTTAAGTTTTTCAGTGCTTAAATTACCGTGTTCGTCCCTAACACCATATTTAGCTGTGCCAATTTGAAATACCAGATCAGCGCCCCCTTCCAAGTGATATGGACTTAATCCACCCTCCCCCGTGTTCATCCAGCAGCCAGCGATTTTTGCGCCTTTTGATAGCGCTCTTACCGCAGGCTTAGACAAAGCACCAAAGCTCATGCCTGAAATATTAAATAATGATTTGGTTATGTAGGGCTCAGGACAATAAGGACCCAATGTAACAGCGCTGGGATCGAGAGCATCTTCATCTAACGTTGGGAATGCACAGTTCATAAACATCACAGTACCAGTTGCTTCTAAACTTTGAGTCGAACCAAACGCTGTAGTGCGGTCAACATTTTTCGCTGCACGATACACCCAGCTACGATCAGCGCGATTAAATGGCATTTCCTCACGATCCATTGCGAAGAAGTACTGCCTAAAAAACTCGCCTTGGCGTTCAAAGAAATACCTAAACCGCCCAATCACCGGATAATTTTTACGAATCGCGTGCTTGGATTGAGTAACGTCACTAATATAAAAGTAAATTACTAATAAAACTAAACACCCAAATACCACGATAAATAAACTGGCAAATACATCGATACTAAAAATAATAAAACTACTCACGCAACGCCCCTTGCTGGTTATTTTTCATTCTTAATAAAGAGCATACAATTTAGAGCAGATAATTCAATGTAAATGTATAGGTCAGCAGCATTAAACTACTGACCTATAAATAAAGATTTGAGTTAAGCGTTAGATTTAGCTAACTCAGACTGGATGTATAACTGGATTTGCTCTTCAAGCACTGACAATGGCACTGAACCATGGCGTAATATTTGATTATGGAACTCACGAATATCAAAATCTTGGCCAAGCGCTTGTTCTGTCTCTTTACGTAAACGCTTAATCGTTAACTCACCAATTTTGTATGATAGCGCCTGTGCAGGCCACGAAATATAACGATCGGTTTCTGTTTTGACGTTATGCAATGAAAGTGCGGTGTTTTCACTCATAAAGTTCATCGCGCGCTCACGGCTCCAACCATACATATGCATGCCAGTATCAACCACTAAACGTGCAGCGCGCCACATCTCATAAGTTAGACGGCCAAAATTACTATAAGGGTCTTGATAAAAACCCGCTTCAAGGCCTAGGTATTCAGAATATAACCCCCACCCTTCACCAAACGCGGATAAATATGCATCGCGACGATAACTTGGTAAGTACTCAAGCTCTGCATTTAACGAAATTTGTAAGTGATGACCAGGTACTGCTTCATGCAGAGTTAACGCTTCTAAAACGTAAAGCGGGCGCTTATCAAGTGCATACGTATTTACCCAATAATACCCAGCTTGATCATCACGGCGCGAACCAGAGTAACGACCTGTTGTATATTTTGGCGCGATGCTAGCAGGCACAGGAGCTACACCGTAGGGCATACGAGGCAAGGTATGAAACAACTTTGGTAATTGCGCATCCATTTTCTTCGCAATATAAGAGGCTTCCTTTAACAACTCTTCTGGTGTGGTGGCATAAAATTGTGGATCGGTTCGTAAAAAATGTACAAATTCGGCAAACGAACCTTCAAAACCCACTTCTTTAATTACCTCGTCCATTTCACTACGAATACGAGCCACTTCCTTTAAACCCAGCTCATGGATTTCTTTTGGTGTCATGTCTGTCGTAGTGTAATGCTTTGCACGGTTTGCATAAAATGCTTCGCCATTTGGCGTGCTTGAAATACCAATTTCACTGCGCGCGCCCGGTTGATATTCTTCGTTAAAGAAGGTCAGATAATCTTTATATGCACCAACCACTTGTTCTTTAATTACTTTTTTTGCTTGCTGTTGCAGCGCACTAAACTCATTATTAGGTAAGCCTGCGGTGTTAGTTAAAAATGGTTTATAAAATTCTGATTGCGTTACATCATCTACAATATAGGCAGTAATTGAGTCTTGATAGCCTACCAATACCGCTTTAGGCTGAGTTAACCCGACCTCTAAGCCTTTACGCATCCACCCAATGTTTTGTGCGAAAAATCGTGGAACTTGCTGCAAACGTTCTAAATATAGCTGATAGTCTGCTGAGGTTTTAAAATCAGATTGCGAAACCATAAACGACAAGCTTGAGTGAAAACCATACTCAGATGTCAGCGGCATATAATGGCTATTAAACACATACTCATCGACGCTGTTTTGCACTTGAGCACGTATGATGGTTAAGTTAATACGGTTTTCTTCACTTAGCGTGTCTTTATTAATAGCATCAAGTTGCGCCAAAAGATCGGTATTTTTTTGATATTTCTGTTTTAAAAACTCAGCTGATAGGTTATTTAATAAATAACCATCAACTCCCTCAGGATTGCTATATGGGCTGATGCTTTTGCGATAATCAACGATTGATTGCGCCACTGCAGTGAATTGTTGATCACTATCAACACTCGTCATTTGACAGGCACTTAAGGAACATGCAAACGCGATGCTTAATACAGAATGGCGAAAAACTGCTGGTAGTTTATTTTTGAACTTTATTTTCATCTTAAAAGGCTCTGCGAACTTTAGTTGATTTTAAACTACCTTATTCGATCAGTTTTACCAAAATAAATGCGACCAAGAGTTACTTTGCTCAGGTTGAATTTACATCAAGGTTTGTCTAGTGCTTAAACAGCACTTTGTTATCGTTTATAAAACAAGCTATCGTTCGGCAAAAAAGTAAATATCCATGGTAAAAAGCACTTTTTTACTTTTAAATACGCGCGATACAGATTAATGTAGGTAAGTATCAAATGCTGGGATTGCGCTGATGTCTTAAGGAGTGAGTTATTTAATTTAGCTGTTATGCGTATTTAATTGGTATAAATAAATGATGTTCCATGACTCCATGGCGATTGCTCAAGAAAAAATGACAAAAGTATGTATCTTTTTAGAACGTCATGCATTACCACCCTCCCCCTTAAATTATAACGTTGTTTATAGCTATATCAGTCAAGTAAATGCACAACTTAACGCCACTTTAGACCGCGCTATTGCGCTTGGCCAAGAAATAGACTGTGTCTATATAGAGCAGCTATATTTTGATTATATGGACCAAGCCCACCAGACTGAAACATCAATGGTGCGCAATGTCGATGGTATAATTAACTCACTATCACGCAGTGCTAAATCAACAGAACATGATATTGTTCGTTTTGCTAACCAAGTGAGTGATTGCGTACATTCGCTCGATGAAAAGAATGTTCAAAAAAGTCGACTAGCACTTGATACATTGAGCAAACATACAGCTCAATTACTTACCCAACATCAACAGTTTAAAAAAGAACTTATCAAAGCAAAAAGGCTGCAAGAAAAAACCCAGCAACAATTAGTACAGCTGCGTAAACAACATATCACAGACCAGCAAACGGGCTTATATAAGCGCCATTATTTAAACCAGCAAACTCAGCTTTGGTTAGAGCAAAACAAGTCTGTATGTGCAATTGCTATTCAAATTGATAATTTAGACCACTTTATCGATAATTATGGCGACATGATTGGCGAAGTTATTTTAAATAAAGTAGCCAAGCAAATACAAAAGTACGTGTTTGAAAGTGGACTTCCGGGTCGCACGGGCAAAGATGCTTTTACTATTTTATTAGCTGATATAGATCCTGAAACTGCCAATGTTATTGCTGAAAAAGTCCGTAATGGTGTTGAAAAGCTACGTTTTGTCAGCTCTAAGAGCGGTCTTAAATTACCCACCATTGACCTGTCCCTTGGCATTGCGAAGCACCAAGATGAAAAGGACTTTAATAAGCTCGCCCGTAAAGCATCAAATGCGGCCTACAAAGCAAAGTCACTAAGACAAAGCAGCTTTATCACTGGACAATAACCTCACGCTTGATCCAAAAGCATTTTTTCTATAATCAAATTGCACCTCAGGGGTACTATCAAGTACACTAGTCTCTATTACCACGATAGAGATTTATCATGAACGAGAATCAAGAAAAGACTACGCATTTTGGCTATAAAACCGTTGCCGAAACAGACAAAGCTTCTATGGTTGCTGACGTGTTTCATTCCGTTGCAGCAAAATATGACGTAATGAATGATCTCATGTCTTTTGGTATTCACCGTTTGTGGAAACGCCAAACCATTGCCAGCTCGGGTGTTCGTAAAGGGCATCACGTTCTCGACTTAGCCGGTGGTACTGGCGACTTAACCGCTAAATTCAGCCAACTTGTCGGTGATACAGGGCAAGTCGTATTAGGTGATATTAATTCATCGATGCTAAAAGTAGGCCGTGAAAAACTGCATAACTTAGGCCTCGTTGGTAATATTGACTATGTGCAAATGAATGCTGAGGCGTTGCCATTTCCAGATAACAGCTTTGATTTAATCACTATTGCGTTCGGTCTACGTAATGTCACGGATAAAGATAAAGCACTACGTTCTATGTACCGTATTTTAAAGCCAGGCGGACGTTTATTGGTATTAGAGTTTTCAAAACCTGAACATGAAGTTTTAAGTAAAGCCTATGACTTTTACTCATTTAATCTACTGCCAACAATGGGTAAGCTCGTTGCTAATGATGGCGATTCATACAAATACTTGGCAGAATCGATTCGTATGCACCCAGATCAAGATACCCTTAAAAGCATGATGGAAGACGCAGGCTTTGAACAAACGACTTATCAAAATTTAACCGGTGGTATTGTTGCCCTACACCGTGGTTTTAAATATTAAAATATAATTCTTACCAAAACCGAATTAAGGTGTTGTTATGTTGACTAACTTTATTGTTGCGCTAGTTGAACGCATTTTAAATACCAGCTTAAAACTTGATAACACCTTAATTGATAAGCTTGAGCCTGTAGCTCATAAAAAGCTATTAATTGATATTCGTGATTGGCAGCAGCAATTTTCACTCGTATTTACTGGGCAGCAATTGCACTTATATTGCACCAATGAACAGCAATACGACTGCATGATCAGCGGTGACATTGAAACTCTGATAGCACTTAAAAACCCTGCAATGCTGACGCAATTAATCCGCCAAGACAAGTTAGATTTACAAGGCGATTTAAATATAGCGCAAAGCTTTAGCAACGCATTTTCAGCTATGGATATAGATTGGCCGGAACATTTTTCTCATTACTTAGGCGATGCACCTGCACAACAACTGTGGTACGCAATACGAAATGCGAAACGCCAAGGTCTTATTGTTGACAAGAAACTGGCTGTTACCTTAACCCAGCTATGCCAAGACGAACTTAAGGTGACGATTCACTCTCTTGAGCTTGACCAATTCAAACTGCAAACGCGCCAACTTAAAGGGCAAGTTGCTCAACTTGAGCAACGTATTAACCAATTACTTCAGCACCACTAAATCAGTAAGGATTATTTGTGTCAGCAGCTCGGCTTTATTACATAACCAAAACCCTGCTTAATTATGGTTTAGATGAATTAATTCCACCGCAAAAAATACCTTGGTATGGCAAAGTTGGCCGAGCCAGTTTATTTTGGTTGAAAAACAAACACAAAGAAAAGCCACCGGGTTTACGTTTACGCCTTGCGTTACAACAACTAGGTCCTGTTTGGATTAAGTTTGGCCAAATGTTGTCGACACGTCGTGATTTACTGCCGCATGATATCGCTTTAGAACTGGCTCTGTTGCAAGATAAAGTATTACCTTTTGAAGGCGAGCTTGCGCAACGGCTTATTGAAAATGCTCTGGAAATAAACGATATTAGTGAGTGCTTTAGCGATTTTGAGCAAACGCCCCTTGCTTCTGCATCTATCGCACAAGTACATACTGCCACCTTAATTGACGAGCACAATCAACCACAAGACGTGGTGATAAAAGTGATTCGTCCTGATATCAAAGTACAAATTGATGCTGATTTAGCGTTAATGGAGCAATTTGCAAAGGTAGTAGCAAAACTCGTTAATGAAGCAAAGCGCCTGCGCCCAGTAGAGGTCGTCAAAGAGTACAAAAAAACCTTACTTGATGAGCTCGATTTAATGCGTGAAGGTGCCAATGCTATTCAGCTAAGACGCAACTTTGAAAATTCTGACTCGCTATATATACCTTATGTTTACAGTGATTACAGCCGATCGAATATTTTAGTGATGGAGCGTATTTACGGGATTGCGGTATCTGACACAGAGTCCCTAATGGCGCAAAACACCAATATGAAACTACTTGCCGAGCGTGGTGTTGAAGTATTCTTCACACAAGTTTTCCGCGACAGTTTTTTTCATGCTGACATGCATCCGGGTAATATATTTGTCTCTTATGATACGCCAGAAAACCCTAAGTTTATTGGTATAGACTGCGGTATTGTTGGCACACTTAATAAAGAAGATAAGCGTTATTTAGCAGAAAACTTCATCGCCTTCTTTAACCGTGATTATCGCCAAGTTGCGCAGTTGCATGTTGATTCAGGCTGGGTGCCTAAAGATACCAGTGTAGAAGAGTTTGAGTTTGCCATTCGCACAGTGTGCGAACCGATTTTTAACAAGCCGCTAGCTGAGATCTCGTTTGGTCATGTGTTAGTCAACCTATTTAATACCGCTCGTCGCTTTAATATGCAAGTTCAACCACAATTAGTGCTATTACAAAAGACCTTACTGTATGTTGAAGGCCTCGGACGGCAACTGTACCCACAACTTGATTTGTGGCAAACAGCGAAGCCTTTTTTAGAAGACTGGGTCAAGCAGCAAGTAGGGCCACTCGCGGTACTTAAGCAAATGTATGCTAATTTGCCATTTTGGGCTGAAAAAATGCCCGAATTACCAGATCTAATTTATTACAACTTGAAGCAGCAATGCAAAACAAGTGAACCACTAGCAGCACCAGCGTCACATAAACCACTTATCATGGGAGTGTTTGCTGGCGCCGCAATGATAGTCTCAGGTTTGTGTTACTTACAAAGCGACATAATAGCCAGCATTGTTGCAGCTAGCTGTTCATTAATTGGCTTTATTTTAGCGTGGCGAAACGCATAAACTAAGTGCTATTTACATTTTGCTGAGTATAATCAGCGTAAACATACAATAAAATTTGGAGTAGATCATGGGCTTTGGCGGTATCAGTATTTGGCAATTATTAATAGTGTTAGCAATTATAGTGCTACTTTTCGGCACTAAAAAACTACGCGGTATCGGCGGTGATTTAGGTAACGCTGTAAAAGGCTTTAAAAAAGCTGTATCTGAAGAAGAACAAGCAAAAACCACTGACAACATAGAGCAGTCTAATAACTCAGTGCAAAATAAAGAAACGACTGACAAAAGCAAAGAAGACCATAAGGCTTAATTAAAATGGGCATGTGGGAACTTATTGTGGTTTTGATTGTGGGCCTTATTGTACTTGGTCCTGAGCGATTACCTGTTGCAATTAGAACTGTAAGCCGCTGGATTAAAACAATAAAAACGATGGCAAACTCAGTCAAAGCAGAAGTAAACGAAGAACTTCGGGTGCATGAGTTACATCAAAACCTTAAAAAAGCTGAGCAACAAAGTATGCAAGACTTAAGCCCCGCTTTAAAAGACTCTGTTGATGAACTTCAAAAAGCAGCTGACTCAGTTACCCACAGCTATAAAAAAACGTCTGAGCCAACCGATAAAGTGAATATTGATGAACAAAAATGAAATTATTTTTGCTGTCCGTGGTCTATTCATAGGTAATGATTAAATTATGACTGAACAAACTCAATCTGGCTTTGTTGGTCATTTAATTGAATTACGTAATAGGTTAATGAAGGCACTACTAGCTATTTTATTGTTTTTTATTGCCTTCGTTTATTTTGCAAATGATATTTACAGCTTTGTTGCAGCACCTTTAGTCGCGCACTTACCTAGTACTGCGACTATGATTGCAACCGATGTAACAGCCCCCTTTTTTGCACCGTTTAAGTTAACCTTATTTGTCGCTTTATTTGCTGCAATCCCGGTTATTTTACACCAAATTTGGGGGTTTATTGCACCAGGATTATACAAACACGAAAAACGCATGTTAATGCCAATATTAGCATCGAGTATTCTATTGTTTTATAGCGGTATTGCGTTTTGTTATTTTGTGGTATTACCTATCATACTGGGCTTTTTTACCAGTGTTGGTCCACAAATGATGACATTAGCTCCGGATATAAGCAGCTATTTAAGCTTTGCTCTAAAGCTATTTTTTGCCTTTGGTGTCGCATTTGAAATACCTGTAGCAATCATGTTGCTATGTTGGAGTGGCGCTACAACTACTCAAAGTTTAAAAGAGAAACGCCCTTATATTGTGGTTGGTGTTTTCGTGGTGGCCATGTTTTTAACCCCACCAGATGTACTATCACAAACTTTATTAGCATTTCCGATGCTACTGTTATTTGAATTGGGATTAATTTTAGCGGCTTTTTATAGTGTTAAGCCTCAGCAAGATGAGTCAGAGGAATAAATGAAAAAACAAATATTACCAATAATAGTACTTTTAAGTGCATCAACAGTTTATGCCGACGAAGTAAACTTACAGGCACTACAGGCCTGCACCTTCGTTGAAAATGATTTTAATCGTCTCTTATGCTACGACAACACTATGGCAGGAAAATCATTAAGCAAGCCAACAACGACAAAACAATTAACCTCTACTGAGACGGTCGCATCTGATGCAACAGCCGTTGCAGTGGTAGCTACAGATCAAATAGTGAAAACAAAAAATGAAGATTTTGGTTTAGAGCACAAAAAAGTCGCAAAAGAAAATGATGACGAAATTACAGCAAACGTTACTAATGTTAAAGAAGCACCATATGGCGAGCTGATCATTACACTTGATAACGGCCAGCAATGGCGTCAAATAGGTTCAGACCGATTACGTTTAGATTCTGGTGACACAGTCATTATCGAACGTGGTATGCTCAATTCCTTTTTGCTGAAGAAAAAAGGGCTAAATCGTACTATTCGTGTGAAACGTACTGATTAATGAACCCTATGCTGATCGATGCGGGTATAAACCTTACAAATCATCAATTTGATGGCCACCATGAAGCTGTTATTGCCCGCGCTAAAGCAGAAAACATTAACCAAATGCTACTTATTGGCTGCGATATACCAAGCAGCCAGCAAGCATTGAATCTTGCAAAAAAACACCTGTTATTGGCTACTGCTGGTGTCCATCCCCACGACGCTAAAACCGCGGACCAACAATTAGAACAACAACTACGTTTACTTGCTGCTCAACCTGAGGTAGTGGCTATTGGTGAATGTGGCCTAGATTATAACCGCGACTTTTCACCTCGAGATACTCAACGAAGCGTATTGACGCGTCAGCTAAAACTAGCTGAACAGTTAAATTTACCGGTATACTTGCATGAACGCGATGCGAGTGAAGATATGCTGAAAATTTTGAAGCAACATAAAATACGCGGTGTACTTCACTGTTTTACTGGTGATGAGAGTGCTTTAGCACAATACCTAGAATTAGATTTATATATAGGCATTACTGGATGGGTATGCGACGAGCGTCGGGGTCAAGAGTTACAGCAGCTTATACCTAGTATTCCATTAGAGCGGTTATTGTTAGAAACAGACGCCCCCTTTCTAATACCCAGAACAATTAAGCCAAAACCAAAATCACGCCGTAACGAGCCCAGCTACCTACCTTACGTTTGCCAGACTATTGCAACATTAAAAGGCTTAGACTTTGCAACAGTAGCGAAACAAACTACACTTAACTTTCAACAGCTATTTATCACTAAGGCTTGATTATGCGGTGTGCTTGGTGGTTGCTGCTTAGCTTCCTTATATTTAGTTCCTCTGCAACTTTTGCAACCAGTATTTCGCTTGATAAACAGCTCAGTCACTTACAAGATATTCCTTTTGAATATACAGCTGAGCCCCTGACAATCGAACAAGCTAAAACAATAACAAACTGGCGTAATACTACTCGCAAACATAACTTAAATCTAGGTCTCAGTGAACAAGTCGCGTGGATACGCGTTCAACTAAATAATACTGAACAAACCAATCTGGCTATCTTATTATCTATTGATAATCCGCTATTAGATAGAGTGTCTATTTATCATTATCACCGTGATGAAACTTTACTTTTTAAAGAGATTGGTGATGCATTACCCCTTAAAAACAGGCAAATAAAAAATGAATCCTTATTAGTAAAATTAAACCTGCCTGCACAAAGTACATCCACCTTGTTATTACGAGTTGAAAATCAAGCCGGTTTAAGAGTGCCCCTAAGTATTTGGCAAAACGATGAGTATTTAAAATATAAAAGTAAATTTAACCTACTCTATGGCTTACTTGTAGGTTTTATTTTATCTCTCGCTCTTACTTGCTTTGTGTTATTTGTTTTTTCTAGAAAACGTTACTTTGCGCTCTCCGCAGGTATACTTGTTACTCTATGGTTATTACTCATCTACCTTTATGGCTTTGGTTATCGTTATTTCCACCCTTCTTTACCAAGCTTGCAACAGCTTGCTATTCCCTGCATGTTGTTAATTACCACTTACTTATTCAAGCCCTTATTTGAGCAATTAAAAGCTGAGATTGTTTGGCCTCAGTTCGATAAGATACATACTTGGAGTAATTATCTTTTGCTTACCAGTTTACTTATTACTTGGTGGCTGCCAACTCAACTATTTGTAAGCTATAGTTTACTTGCAAGTCTGTTAATGATGCTCATACACAGCATTGTTATTACTATAAACATTAAGCATAAACCCAGCCAACCACTGAATGCTTTGTTAACAGGGGCTATAATTTTTTGCGCCTCTTTAATTTATCTAAACATCGTTGTATTTAACATCTTCGACTTAAACTCTCGAAGTTTGCCCTTTATGTTTATTAGCTTTTTAATCTGCGCCTTAAGTTTAAGCTTTGCCACTATTAGGCATTTCATCATTGAGCGCGATGCACAAACAGCCTTACAACAAGCAAAAATAGCGCAAAATGAGGCTCAAGATAAGTTATTGCACGAACGCTTGGCATTGCAAGAGCAAGCTCGACAAGACTTAGAAAGCAATATTGAAGAGCGAACTTTTGAGCTACAAGTTACCTTACGTGAGCTTGAAGAAAAAAATCGCGAGTTAGAGCAGCTCAATATGGAAGACCCGTTAACAAAAATTAAAAACCGACGTTATTTCGACAAAAAGTTAGTCATGGATTTACGCCGCTCTCGTCGAGAACAAACCCCCTTAAGTATTATCATGCTCGATATCGATCACTTTAAAGTGATCAATGATAGTTATGGTCATTTAATCGGTGATCAAACAATTCGTGCTGTGGCTGATATAATAAAAAGCCACTTAAAACGCCCACTTGACGAAGTTGCTCGATACGGTGGTGAAGAGTTTGTCGTGTTACTTCCCAACACCCCGATGCAAGGTGCTTTAGAGATTGCCGACTCTATAAGACAATCAATAATGAATACTACGATTACTATTGCCAACTCAGATATAAAATTTACAATTAGCGCAGGTGTCTATAGCGCTATCGCAGAAGATATTAATAACCCTGGATTATTCACTGACTGCGCGGATAAAGCACTTTATCACGCCAAGCAAAATGGTCGTAATCGCGTAATCAGCTTTCCAATATTAGACTAGGAGCAAATAATGGCCCAATCAGGTCTGGATCTTTTCCCATATACACGCATGCGTAGAATGCGTCGTAATGATTTTTCACGTCGCCTTATGGCTGAAAATCAACTAAGTGTTAATGATTTAATCTATCCAGTATTTGTACTTGAAGGAAAAAATCGCCGTGAAAGCATAGAGTCAATGCCAGGTATTGAGCGTTTATCTATCGATCTATTACTTTTAGAAGCACAAGAATTGGTTGATTTGGGCGTACCTGCTGTCGCTATTTTCCCCGTCACTCCAGCAGACAAGAAATCGCTTCTAGCCGAGGAAGCGTACAGTGATGATGGCCTTGCACAGCGTACTGTTCGCGCATTAAAAGCGGCATTCCCAGAGCTTGGAGTAATCACCGACGTTGCACTTGATCCGTTTACAGTTCATGGCCAAGACGGCATTATTGATGATGAAGGCTATGTAATTAACGAAGTTACAACCGAAATTTTAGTTAAGCAGGCGCTCTCACATGCTGAGGCTGGCGCTGACGTTGTTGCTCCTTCCGATATGATGGATGGTCGTATTGGTGCTATTCGTGAAGCGCTTGAAGCTGATGGTCACATTCACACTCGTATTATGGCGTACTCTGCAAAGTATGCATCTAGTTACTATGGACCTTTTCGTGACGCGGTAGGCTCTGCTGGTAATTTAAAAGGCGCCGACAAAAAAACCTATCAAATGGACCCTGCAAACTCTGATGAAGCACTTCGCGAAGTTGCTTTAGACTTACAAGAAGGTGCAGACATGGTAATGGTCAAACCCGGCATGCCATATTTAGATGTTGTACGACGTGTCAAAGAAGAATTTGGCGTGCCAACCTTTGCTTATCAGGTCAGCGGGGAATATGCGATGCATAAAGCTGCCATTGATAACGGTTGGTTAGCCGAAGAAGCGACAATTATGGAGTCTCTACTCGCGTTTAAACGTGCTGGAGCTGATGGGATCTTAACTTACTTTGCAAAACAAGCTGCGCAATGGCTTAATAAGTAACTTGAATGGTAGGTTAAATAGATACTGTTCTAGATAGATCATTCAATAAAGGGCGATTATCCGCCCTTTTTATTTTCATAAAATTAACATATTGTATTTTCTTTGTCATAAATTTTCCTTAAACTGTTTGTCCCATTTGGGACACAATACACGGGAAAAAATAATAATGTTTACTACAAAAATAACGCCACTGGCGCTTGTTATTGCAAGCCTTAGTGCTCCAGCATCAGCAAACCTAATCATTTCAGAATATGTTGAAGGGGGTGGTTATAATAAAGCGATTGAAATTTATAACACATCATCTGATGCCATATCTTTAGACGGTTATACACTTAATTTATTTTCAAATAAAAATGTATCAGCAACATCAAGCGAGAATCTGACAGGTTCAATAGCCGCAAACAGCACATATGTAATTGTTACTTCTGATAGTAGAGCTGTAGATGAATTAAAGAATAAAGCAGATCTATTCAGTAGCGCAGTAAACTTTAATGGTGATGATGCTTTAACCCTTACCTTAGGTGCCAGTGTAGTTGATAGCTTTGGTCAAATAGGAGCTGATGGGGTTTGGAGCAATGGTGGTGTAACAACTAAAGATAAAACACTACGCCGCAAGTCTGATATAGCATCTGGCCATACAGATGCAACTACCGAGTTTGATCCGAGTGAGCAATGGCTGCAATTTGATAAAGATGACTTTAGCGGACTAGGCTTCCACGGAGAAAGTACTGAGCCAACACCTGAACCAGAGCCAGAACCGGTAACGCCGTTAGAGTGTGGCGCAGCTAAAACGCTCATTAATGCAGTCCAAGCCGAAGGAGGCGATAGCCCATTACTAAATCAAGAAATTGAGCTTGAAGGTATCGTTACTGCTGATTTCCAAGGAAGCGAGCAATTAAATGGCTTCTTTATTACTTCTCTTGAAGCAGATATTGATACCAACCCATTAACATCGGAAGGCGTGTTTGTATATTTTTCAGATACCGATGTAGCTGTCGGTGACCATATTCGCGTCAAAGGTACAGTTGCTGAATATTACAGTGCGACACAAATTGGCGATGTAAGCCAAATCGAAATATGTGCTTCAGGCTTAACAACAACGGCTACAAAAATTACCTTGCCAGTTGCAAGTGTAAGCGACCTAGAAGCCTATGAAGGTATGCTAGTGACCTTAGATCAGACACTCGTTGTCACCAACAATTATGGTCTTGGTCGCTATGGAGAGGTTGGCCTTGCTACAGAACGCTTATACCAAGGCACACAAGTAGCTTTACCGGGTGATACTGCAAATGCAGTAGAAATTGAAAATCAGAAGAAACAAATTCTATTGGATGATGGCTCAACGAAACAAAACCTTGACTCGGTACCTTATCCTGGAACAGGGTTGGATGCCTTCAATACATTACGTTTGGGCGACTCTGTCAGCGTTATTACTGGCGTTTTGGGTTACAGCTTTGACCGTTACCGTATTCACCCAACAGTACAACCTGAGTTTACTGCTACAAACCCACGTACTGATGCTCCTAAATTACACTCTGATGCAAACTTACGGATAGCGAGCTTTAATGTACTAAACTACTTTAATGGTGACGGTCAAGGCGGTGGCTTCCCGACCAGCCGTGGCGCCGATTCTGAGCAGGAGTTAATTCGTCAAGAAGCTAAATTGGTAAGTGCTATCACCGCATTAGAGGCTGATGTTATTGGTTTGATGGAAATTGAAAATGATGGCTTTGATGAATACAGTGCTGTTGCAAGCTTAGTGTCTGCATTGAACGACGCTGACAGTAATAACGAATACGCGTTTGTAGACTTTAACGTTGGCCAAATTGGTACTGATGCCATTACTACTGCCCTAATTTATCGTGCAAATATGGTCAATGAAGTGGGTACTCCTGCAATAACCACTGAGTACCCATTTGACTACAGTAACCGTGCGCCAATTGCTCAGAGCTTTAAAGCAATAAATTCAGGTGAAGTATTCACTGTCGCTGTAGCTCACTTAAAATCAAAAGGTAGCTGCGGCAGCGCTGACGGTAATAATGCTGATTTAGGTGATGGACAATCTTGCTGGAATGAAATTCGTGTAGCAGGTGCGAATGCCTTTGCCGATTGGCTAGACAGCAAACCAACAGGTGTTGAAGACGAAGACATCATTCTCGTTGGTGATATGAACGCATATGCAATGGAAGATCCAATTCGTGCATTCGCTGATAAGGGCTATAAAAATGTGATTGCTGAGCTTGATGGTAATACACTGGGCTATTCATATAGCTTTTCAGGCCGCTTGGGCAGCCTAGATCATGCTGTAGCAACACAAAGCCTGCTGGATAAAGTTGTCGCCGCAACTGATTGGCATATCAATGCTGACGAACCGATCAGTCTGGATTATAACGTTGAATTTAAGTCAGATAACCAAGTCGCTAGCCTTTACTCACAAAGTGCTTATCGCGCATCTGATCACGACCCTGTTATCATTGATATCAAGTCAGAAGTAGAGCCTGAGCCAACTCCAGAGCCACAAGCTCCAGTGTTAACCGCTGAGCAAAGCTTTAATATCATTGAAAGCGCAGATATTGGCACTGTTATTGGCACTTTAGAGTTTACAGATGCAGATAGTGACTACACGCCTGTCACTAAATTTATTGTGTCTGGTCACTCAGCAATCACTATAAATGAACAAGGCCAGCTTATTGTCGCAGCAGCGCTTGACTATGAGTTTGAACATAAGATCACATTAATGGTGCAGGCACAGGATAGCGTAGGCAATTTGTCCGCTGCACAATTAGTATTTATAAATATAAGCAATGATGAAACAGACGATGATGAAGATGATTCGGGCTCATTAGCGTGGTTCAGCTTATTAGCATTACCATTTTTGGCGAGAAGAAAAGCCAAAAAATAAATTATAAGTAATAAAAATGCCACTTTAATTTAAAGTGGCATTGATTTAATTTACACCTGAATTAGTAAGATTAAAGCTAAACAACCTACCAGTTAAGCATTACAACTTTGCGTATTATTGTTATCACAACCCACATACTTTGCTGCATATAAGTTTTTAATTCCTGTTTTTTGCTCTGCTGTTATATGCCAATTTATAAAGCGATGAGATTGCTCTGCTAACGTTACAATTTTAAACTCTGTGATTATTCCATAACGTTTAAAACTAATACTTTTTATTTCATCTGCATTAATATATCGCTTACCCAGACCACGAGAATAGTTTACCCCTGCTTTATAACAATGTAGAAACTTTAATTGCATAATATTAAAGAGGCTAATCATTAAAACGAGAGGAATGATAATGACGCTTGCTGATTCAAAGCCTAAAGCAGTTATCGCACTTAGAATGTAGGCAACAAGTAATGCGAAAATTACTTTTACTATTTGCAAAGTCCAATTTGGCGATAATTTTACTACATTCATTGAATGAAGCTCCTTTATTATGACCTTCTTCTTCAAGGAAGGCTTTCCATTTACAGTCTAAAATCAATGTTTTAGGTGCATAATTTTACACACAATAAAAGAGTTAACAAGAGTATTTGCACTACTTTTTAACTAGCACAAAAGGATTTATCATAACTAGTTAATATATCAACATTATCCCTGATATATTATTTTTCTGAGTTTTCTAGTTACAAATATTGCGGTAGGTAAATATGGTTGTTTATTATTAATAATACTAACCAAACGGTTGATATAGATTATTGTTTTCATATATTAATAGTATTTATAAAAACAAAAAACCCGCAACAAGTGCGGGCTTTTTAAGAGTTTAAGTGACTAATTACTTAGCCGCTTTTTTCTCTTTTTCTGCAGCGATTACAGTATCAGCTACGTTTTGTGGACATGGTGCATAGTGTGAGAACTCCATAGAGAACTGACCACGACCAGATGTCATAGTACGTAGTGAACCGATGTAACCGAACATTTCAGATAACGGAACGTCTGCTTTAATACGAACGCCTGTTAAACCAGCTTCTTGGTCGCTTAACATACCACGACGACGGTTAAGGTCACCGATTACATCACCAACGTGATCTTCTGGCGTGAACACATCAACTTTCATGATTGGCTCAAGAAGTTGCGCGCCCGCTTTAGGGATCGATTGACGGAAAGCACCTTTAGCAGCGATTTCGAAAGCAATTGCAGATGAATCCACGGCGTGGAAGCCACCGTCGAAAAGTTCAACTTCAACGTCAAGTACTGGGAAGCCAGCTAGAACACCTTCACCCATCATTGACTTAAAGCCTTTCTCAACTGCAGGCCAGAATTCTTTAGGTACGTTACCACCAACAACTGATGAAGAGAACGTGAAGCCTGAACCCACTTCGCCTGGCTTGATACGGTAGTCGATTTTACCGAACTGACCAGAACCACCAGATTGTTTCTTATGCGTGTAGCTATCTTCGATTTCACGAGTGATAGTTTCACGGTAAGCAACCTGTGGTTGACCAACGATAAGGTCTACGCCGTAAGTACGCTTAAGGATATCTACTTTGATATCTAAGTGAAGCTCACCCATACCTTTAAGGATAGTTTCGCCTGAATCTTCGTCAGTCTCAACTTGGAAAGATGGATCTTCTGCAACCATTTTACCGATAGCAACACCCATTTTCTCGTTACCGCCTTTATCTTTAGGCTGTACAGCAATCGAGATTACTGGCGTTGGGAATACCATTGGCTCAAGTGTTACTGGGTGCTTAGGATCACATAGAGTGTGACCAGTTTGCACGTTCTTCATACCTACGATAGCGATGATATCACCAGCTTGTGCTGAAGTAAGCTCTTTACGATCATCAGCTTGCATCTCAACCATACGGCCAACACGCTCTGTTTTACCAGTAAACGCATTAAGGATAGTGTCACCCTTATTAAGTTTACCAGAGTAGATACGTACGAAAGTTAATGCACCAAAGCGGTCATCCATGATTTTGAATGCTAGCGCTTTGAATGGTTCGTCTGCAGATACAATTGCATGCTCGCCGTTTTCGTTACCGTCTTCATCCATAAGAGGTTGAGGGTCAACTTCTGTAGGAGCTGGTAAGTAATCAACAACAGCATCAAGAATTAATTGCATACCTTTGTTTTTGAACGCAGAACCACAGTAAGTAGGGAAGAAAGCAAGGTCACGCGTACCTTTACGGATACAACGTTTGATATCTTCAATAGAAGGAACTTCACCTTCCATGTACGCTTCCATTAGGTCATCGTCTTGCTCTACAGCAGTTTCGATAAGCATCTCATGGTACTCTTCAGTTTTTTCTACCATGTCTGCAGGAACGTCTGTGATTTCGTAGTTTTCTGGAAGACCAGTCTCATCCCAAACATATGCTTGTTTGTTTAAAACGTCAACAACACCAACAAACTCATCTTCGATACCGATTGGTAAAGTCATGATTAGTGGTACAGCACCAAGTACTTTACGTACTTGCTCAGTTACACGGTAAAAATCAGCACCCATACGGTCTAATTTGTTTACAAAGATAATACGTGCAACTTCTGATTCGTTAGCGTAACGCCAGTTAGTTTCTGATTGTGGTTCAACACCACCAGAACCACAGAATACACCAACACCGCCATCTAATACTTTAAGTGAACGATAAACTTCTACTGTGAAGTCAACGTGTCCTGGAGTATCGATAACGTTGAAACGGTGATCTTTCCAGAAACAGCTTACAGCCGCAGACTGGATAGTAATACCGCGCTCAGCTTCTTGTTCCATGAAGTCAGTTGTTGACTCACCATCATGCGTCTCACCACTTTTATGGATAGTACCCGTTAGTTTAAGGATACGCTCAGTGGTGGTAGTTTTACCCGCATCAACGTGCGCGAAAATACCAATGTTTCTGTACTTCGATAAATCTGCCATTATTTTACTCTTAATAAAGTCGAAAAATTATTCGGCGGGAGTATAGCATTAGTTAAAGCGAACATCACCATAGAAGTCGCTTAAAATGCAATCAATTTTATAATATTTTACTTTCCATGCTATTTAACGCTGATGACAAAACACTTTAAGCATTATCAGCGCTTCTTAAAAAGCACCTTTGGCCTTTTATGTAGGTCGCTTGAATAGTAAAATTGTTATCTAAGATAGCAAAATTTGCTTGCTTAGTTGCTGCTAAAGAGCCTACTTGATCTGCAATGTTTAAAAATCGAGCTGGTACAATACTGGCCATGTTTATGGCCTCTAGCAGAGTAACACTACCTAGCAGATGCATATTTTTCACAGCCAACTCTAAAGTTAATGTACTGCCCGCTAAGGAGCCTGATGCTGTTTTCGCAACTCCATTATCAACAAACACATCCATTTTTCCCAGTTTGTATTGTCCATCATTTAGGCCACCAGCATTAATACAATCACTGATCAATGCAATTTTTTGCGGACCTTTTAGCTTATAAATTAATTGTAAAATAGTAGGGTGAAGATGTATGCCATCGGCGATAACTTCAACTAAAGCGGCATCGTTCATTAATACAGCCCCCGCACAGCCAGGATCTCGATGGTGTATACCACGCATGCCATTAAAAACATGCACCCCACCGCACGCACCGTGCTCAAGAGCTTGTTCTGTTTGCTCAAAATTAGAATCGCAATGACCAAGCATAACTCTGATACCTTGCCCAGTAAGGTACTCAATTAACGCATTAGCACCGGGTTTTTCTGGTGCTAGAGCAACAATTTTCAGACTCCCTGCGGCTGCTTTAATCATGGCCTCTAAATGAGGTTTTGATAGCTCCAAAAAGTACTCTTGGTTATGGGCGCCTTTATGAACTTCACTAAAAAACAACCCTTCACTATAACCACCAAGTACTTGGGCACCTCTGGGCTGCTGTACATATGCCTGACCAATAATAGCCATTGCATCTAAAGTTTGCTGCCAATCTGTCGTTACTGTTGTTGCTAAAAAACCCGTTACACCATGCTGTGCTAATGAACTTGAGATAGTTTCAATGCTACTCATTTTACAATCAATCACATCACAGCCTTCACGGCCATGAATATGTAAATCTATTAATCCAGGAATAATCGCAGCATCGCCATAATCATGTATAGGAAATTCCAATTGCGGTGTTTGAGTAAAAGCGCTGATGCGGTCATTTTCTACCAACATAAAGTGCTCCTTAAGCACACGATCTTGGCAATAAATAGCTGCAGCTTTGACATAATATACTGACTCACTCATGACAACGCCCCAACTTGTGCTTTTGCTAAAATAGCAGCGCCACGCGTACCACTTGCATCGCCAAATTCAGCAAGTACAATTTTTGGCACCCGAATACCAGTAAAAATGTAAGGTGTGATTGCTTGCTCCAGTTTATCCATTAACTCGCTTACCAGCGACATACCACCACCAACTACGATCACTTCAGGATCATAAGCCATAATAATTGCTGCAAACGTGCTACCAATCAAATCAACATAACAGGCAAAGCTTTGCTGACATAGCACATCGCCTTTTCTTAGCCCTTCAACGATTTCAAAAGTAGTCAGCACTTCACCGGAAAAATGTCGATAAATTTTTGCTAAACCAGGCCCTGCAATATAACTTTCAACACAACCCATTAAACCACAGCCGCACTTTAAAATAGGCAATTGATACTTTTGTTGCAACACGGCGGACAGCGCATAATGACCATACTCGCCAGCAATACCTTGAGCACTTCTGTAAAGCTTACCGTCAATGCATAACCCTCCACCAGCACCGGTTCCTATAATTGCACCAAACACTCGTGTATGTTGTATGCCTATGTAACTTTGTGCCTCTGATAATGCAAAACAGCGGCAATCATTTTCAATAGCTACAGGGCGATTAATGAGCTTCGCTAAATCTTGCGCGGTATTATGTCCGGTTGCATGAGGTACATTCGCTGATAGCACTTCTTGGTTTGCGTTAATAATTCCTGGCATACCAATGCCTACTGCGCCTTGACATTGATACTTTTTATCAGCGCTTAGAATCATAACCACTAACGCATTTAAGAAATCTTGATAGCTACTTTGTGGAGTCACAATTCGTGATGATTCAAGTTGCTTTAATGACGCGTCAAATACAGCCAGTTCAATTTTACTACCACCAATATCAATGCCGTAAATATACTGCTTAGTCATTAATATCTCCTTGTGTGAACGGGTAAATAGTCACACCTTGAACTACACGGTTAACCTCCCCTGTTGGGCACGGATTATCAACAGTAATACCCAATTGCCATGCTTTATAAAAAGAAATGATTTGCGCGCACACCATATAAAACAGCCCGTTAAATACATCGTCTAATTGTTTATTAACCAGTGAGTCAGGTAATGACAACGCCTTTACCGCAAGTGCTTTTTTGTCATCATTTAATTCTGTCAGTAGATCCTTGTCATACTGCTGGGTATGAGCGTTTAAAGCACCAAATAATATGATCAAAGTATACTCATCAACCAGCGACTTAGGACCATGTCTAAACCCTAGTGGTGATTCGAAATACCCCATTACTTGTCCAGCACTTAACTCCAACAACTTTAGTGCAGACTCTTGTGCATAGCCTTTTAATGAACCAGCCCCTAAATACACCAAACGCTGCATAGGCAGCTCAGCTAATACTTTCAATTCACTTAACATTTCAGGAATGGCTTGTTCAACACTCGCAGCGGTTGCTATTACAGCATCATCGACATTACTAAAAACCGCCAAGCTTGCCACCAACATTGAAGTAAAACTGCTCGTCATAGCAAAGCTTTTATCAAGAGTTTGCTCTGGCATTAACAATGAAAAACACTTTTGATTATCAACAGCCTGCTTATTTAACGCTCCCTCTGAGTTACATGTAATAAACAAATGTGCTGCACTGCGCACACTTTGGTTGACCACATCAACAGCAGCAACGCTTTCAGGACTGTTACCCGAGCGCGCAAACGAGACAAGTAAAGTTGGTGTATCCTTTTGTAAGTACTGCTCTGGGCATGCAACTAACTCAGTGCTACTAACACTTCGACACGGAGTTGATATATGTTGATTTAAATAGCCAACGACCGCCTCTCCAACATATGCCGACGTACCTGCGCCTGTGAAAATAATTTGTGCATTAGGCTGCTCTAAAATATCGGATAACCAATCATCTAGTTGATCACGAACAGCACTCACTAAGTCAAGTGTTTCCCGCCAACTCATTGGCTGCTGCATAATTTCTTTCGCAGTCCAAAAACTATTTTTGCTCTGCAAGATAGACTCATCTATTTTTAAATAATTCGACATAACTACCTCATCTACGTCTACTGTTGTTTAAAGCACGCATCTGCGTAGCGGCTGGTTACTTGCATTATGTGATGAAGCACCAAAGATTTAGGGTTGTTTTCTAAACTACCATTACGTACAGCAAGGTACTGTAATGGCATATATTGACTTAGTAGCGGTAACGGGATCGGCTGTGCTTGCAGATTACTGAATAACGTTTCAACCGCATTTTGATTTCCTTGCTGTCCCCAGTAATAACGGATTCGATCGCTAAAACTAAAGCGTCGATATAGCTTCTGCAATGAACTATCAACTTGATAAAAACGTTGCCAATTCTTTGGGAATTGCTGCATATCAGCGTCAATAACGGTACGTAAATGTGAGCATTGCTCAGTATCAACCAACGCATCTTCAATATGACTTAATGCAAATAACGCCTCACGCAAAGCAAAAGTAAGCTCAGGGCCCACTTTTAAAATCGCAAAATGGTCATTTATTAATTGCTTATAGGCAACTGGGGTTTGGTAATCAGTTGAATGTGCTTCAAAAGCAATTCTATCCACTGTTTGTATATATTGTTTTAACTGCTGAGCTTTACTACTGTCGTAATCAAATACTTGGGTATTATCAAATTCAACACCCGGTTGAACAACTAAGCCAACTACACGTTGCCAAGCAGCTGATAAACCAAGCTTTAAAAATGCATCATGGTGTAGCGCTAATGTACTCGCTACATGGTCTGTTTCTGTCACCGCAAGCGTATCGATATGCTCATCAGCTCCACCTGGTGGGGGTACTTCAGTTCCTATCACGTACACTAAATCACTGTGGCCAAATGTATTGACGGCTGTTTTTTCAGCCACTGCACACAACTGCGCCGCGCGTATTGCCACCGTTTCATCCGCTAAAATTGCATCGTCATCAGCACAACGCATACTGGTATCTAAATGAATTTTTTTGAACCCTGCCGCCACATAAGTAGCTATTAGCTGTTCAGCCTTTTGCATCGCTGCTTCAGCGTCCTCATCACACCAACACACTGGGCCTAAATGATCACCTCCGAGGATCAGCTTATCAACTGCAAAGGCTTGCTCTGTTGCAAGCCTTTGGACAAATGCCATAAAGTCTGCTGGCATCATCGTGGTATAACCACCAAACTGATTGACCTGATTCGCAGTAGCTTCAATTAACAAATAGCTATTGTCTTGCTTGGCTTGCAATATAGCGGCTTCGAGTACCAATGGATGCGCCGAACAAACGGCATAAATCCCCCGTTTATCACCACATTTATTCGCCGCGATTAATTTCTGTAATATCGTCATTGCAAGCCTCTATATTGATTAGTCGTTGTATAATTACTATGGAAAATTAAAGGTCGATTATGTGCAGCTCGACACCAACACTTTCGAGAGCCGCTTTAATATCGGCTGGAATATCGCTGTCTGTCACCACTGTATTTACTTCACTAGCAGAAATTATTTTGTGCACTCCTTTTCGATTGAATTTACTTGAGTCGGTAACAACAATGATCTCTCGTGACACTTCGCACATGACTCGATTTAACAAGGCTTCAAGTTCAAAATGCGTGGTAATACCAATATCTTTCTCAAAACCGTCAACACCTAAAATCAACTTATCAAAATGATATTGTTGCAAGTGCTGTTCGGCTTGACGACCATAAAAAGACAGTGATTTTTTACGCAAAGTTCCACCTGTCATCAGCACTTCGACAGAAGGTGCATTGAGTAAAGAGTGTGCGACGTTTAAACCATTTGTCATCACAACAACACTATGATGATTGGTTAAGTTTTTAGCGACTTCTTCGGTCGTGGTGCCAGAATCTAAAATGATCGATTCACCATCTTTAATTAGGCTGGCAGCAAACTTACCTAATCGCTCTTTAATGCCACGATTTGCGTCATGTTTTTCTTTTAATGATAACTCTTGAGTTAAACGATTACTCGCCACAGCTCCACCACGGGAACGTACTAGCAAGCCCTTTTCGTCAAGCTCATTAAGATCATTGCGAATCGTCACCGTTGATACACCAAACAACTGAGCAAGCTCAGGAACCTGTACACGCTCTTGCTTGAAAACCAATTGCACAATTTCATGTCGTCTTTCGATAGTGTTAAGCATGCTCGCTCTCTTTCATAATTAACTTTCATTCATTGTACGCAGCTTTCGTTTACTTTCAATTCAATTTTTTTACATTCCCTCTCAATTCACAACAAAAGCCATCAAGCAATTGAAATACAAGAATTTAAAATATAAAAATAATTTAACAAACCAAGAAGTGAAAGCAAACGAAAGATTTTTACCTTGCATTGGAATTTCCTTACGTGTACAAATAAAACCCTGTGAAAACAATTTTACAAATAATAAACATATAAGGGCACTATCATGGGCGATCTAAACCGCAGACGATTTCTTCAATCAATGGCCGCAATTGCAGCAACCAGCGCAGCGTTAGGTTGTGCCTCCACAACCAATGCCAACTCAATGCTAAAAACGGCAACACAAGGGCATTCAACACTTGGCTTAACAGTACCTAAAATGGATGTGGTAAGAGTCGGCTTTATTGGTGTGGGTGAGCGGGGTGTTGGCGCCGTTAAACATTTTTGCCATTTAGACGGTGTTGAAATCAAAGCAATTTGCGACACCCATCAGGCCGTTGTAGAGCGAGCAGTAAAAATAGTTGTCGATAAAGGCTTTAAAAAGCCAGATACCTACGGCAAAAACGATCATGATTACCTTCGTATGTTAGAACGCCAAGATATTGATATTGTGATAATTTCAACCCCATGGAAATGGCATACTCCTATGGCAGTAGCCACTATGGAAAGTGGCAAACATGCTTTTGTTGAAGTGCCTGCAGCGGTGACTGTTGAAGAAGCATGGCAACTAGTTAATACGTCTGAGCGCACCCAGATGAATTGCATGATGTTGGAAAATGTTTGTTATGGCCGTGATGAACTCATGGTACTAAATATGGTTCGCCAAGGTGTTTTTGGTGAACTATTGCATGGTGAAGCGGCATATATTCACGAGTTACGCTGGCAAATGAAAGAAATTGACCATAAAACAGGTTCATGGCGTACTCCTTGGCATGCAGCTGTTGACGGTAATTTATACCCTACTCATGGTTTAGGTCCTGTTTCACAGTATATGAATATCAACCGTGGCGATCGGTTTGACTACATAACATCAATGAGCTCACCATCACTAGGACGCGCAGCATACGCTAAAAAGGAATTTCCAGCAGATCATGGTCGCAATAAGTTGAACTACGTCGCTGGCGATATGAATACCAGCATCATTAAAACGGTTAAAGGCCGAAGCATTATGGTCCAACACGATACAACCACGCCACGCCCTTACTCTCGTCATAACTTAATTCAAGGTACTAATGGTGTATTTGCAGGTTTCCCTAACCGCATTGCCCTTGAGCAAGGGGGCAGTAAAAGCTACCACGAGTGGGACTACGATATGGCTGACTGGTATAACAAATATGATCATCCACTTTGGCAAAAAATGGGCGCAGAAGCTGAGCGTAACGGCGGCCATGGTGGCATGGATTTTCTAATGTTTTGGCGCATTATTTTTTGCCTTCGCAACGGTGAGCCACTTGATCAAGATGTGTATGACGCTGCAGCATGGTCAGCCGTTTTTCCACTTTCCGTTGCTTCTGTCGCCGATCGTAGTAACAGTAAAGACTTCCCTGACTTTACTCGTGGTCTGTGGCAACAAGCAAAACCACTAGGCATTATTTCGTAATTAACCCTCAAGGGTATTAGTGGGTAACCACGCTAATGCCCTTAGCTCTAAATAAATTAATAAAAACAACCATCAACAAGTAAAATACAGGTAACTATTATGAAAACACAACTAAAACTGCCCACCCTTTTTTTATCCATGAGTGCTATTTTCAGTGGTACAATATTGGCTGCTGAAGAAGACAAAGAAAAGGAAAAAGAAGCCGAAACCGAGCAAGTAGAAGTAATCGAAGTTAGAGGTGTTCGCTCGAGTATTAAGGAGTCCCTGTATTTAAAACAACAAGCTGTTGGGGTTATGGATGCCATCGTTGCAGAAGATATTGGTAAGTTTCCGGATCAAAATATTGCAGAAGCACTGCAACGAATGACCGGTATTGCCATTACGCGTAACGGTGGCGAAGGGCAAAACGTTACGGTTCGGGGTTTAGGCGGAGACTACAATGTAACCACAGTCAATGGCCGGCGCATGGCTTCTGAGCACTCTAGTCGTAATTTTAACTTTGATTTGATTGCCCCAGAAATAGTGCAATCACTTGAAGTATATAAATCTCCACAAAGTAAAACGCAAGAAGGCGGGATTGGTTCAGTTATCAATATTAAAACCCGTAAACCCCTAGATTTAGATGGCTTTACCTTATCTGGCAGCGCAAAAGGAATTTACGAAGAACGTACTGGGGACACCAACCCGCAAGCATCTTTTTTAATTAGCGACACATTTTTTGATGACACTTTTGGCGCACTATTTACTGCCGTTTATTCTGAACGAACACAACGTGCCGATTCATACGAAGGTGAAGGTTTTTATGATCCTGATGAGAATGTGGATGTACGTATTCCCATTGACAGTAATGGTAACGGCACACTTGAAGATAACGAGCAATCGCACCCATCGGTTATTCCTGGCTACGTCCGCTATTCAAACTGGCAAGATACTCGCGAACGACTTGGCGCAAGCTTAGCCTTGCAATGGCGCCCTTCAGACAGTGTAGACGTCAACTTTGACAGCATGTATTCACAGTACGAGACCAATGGTGAGCAATACCAAATCTCGTTTGTGACATACGATGAATCTTGGACACCAGGTATACCGTCAATTGGTGAAGTAAAGTTTAATGAAGACGGCAATGCAAATTATGTCGAGTTAGTCGATGGAGCAATGGCAGAGCTATTAAATGTATCTGTGCCACGTAATACGGATACTTGGCAATGGGGCTTTAATACCGTTTGGTACGCAACAGAAGCTCTAACATTTGATTTAGATATTTCACAGTCACAAGCTAAGAATGTAAGCAATGGTAATAATCGCTTTATTGTAGCCCGCGGTTTTGTCGATGGAATCACGATTGACCAAACAGGTAGTAATATGCTGCCCGATGTAACCATGACTCCAGCTTTAAGTGCCGAGCAGCCCTTTGGTGCACATTACAGCTATAATTATGGCACTGATGTAAAAGATAAGATTGAAGAAGTTCGACTTGCAGCAACTTATATCCCAACTTTTGAATTAGTCAAAGATATACAATTTGGTGTGCATTATGGCAAACAAACAAAAGAGCGCAGTGTTTATAAGTCTAAAAACGCCTCAATGTTTAGTAACGGTGGTGCGTATTTTAAAAACTCAGAATACCCTAGTTTTGATGACTCTAGCGTTGAAGAACTGGGTGGCTTGAATTTATTTCGCTTACCTGCCGATGTATTAGTACCTGCAAACTTTGATAACTTTTTAGATGGTGAGCCTGGTAAACACCCTGATCCATGGGCAAGTTTTGATTACGACAAACTTTATGCTTTTTATGAATCAATTAACCCACAAGCTGCACAAGATAAAATCACAGCTAAGAGTAGTCCAAATGATTCGTTTGCCTTAACAGAGCAAACTTTAGCTGCTTTTATCGAAACAAACCTGCAAGGTGACTTAGGCAAATTACCATTTACACTTAACATGGGCGTAAGGGTGATACAAACTGATGTTTCTTCAGATGGTTATACTTTTGATGTTGAGAACGTTCGCTACAATGTAACTGAAAAAGATGGCGCATTGAGCTATCGTGTTGATGGCGAAATTGAAGATTACTACACTCGCTCTACCACAGAAGAAAGCTACACCGATGTGCTACCAAGTTTAAATTTTAAATTGAATTTACGTGATGATTTACTTTATCGCTTTAGTGCCGCAAAAGTGATCACGCGACCAAATTTAGACTATCTCTCACCTTATAGTTATTTAGATTTTAATAATGCTGAATACCATGCCTCAAATCCAGGTATAAAGCCACTGAGAGCCAACCAAATAGACAGCACCATTGAATGGTATTTCTCTGATTATGGCGCACTAACATTTGCAGCGTATTATAAAGACATAGAATCAGTAATCGCTCGTGGCCGTATAGGCACTGCGCAGGTAGGTAATTACTTTAAAGATGGTGTTGAAGTAGATGGTCCTGTTTTTACTAAAATATCACCGACATCAGAAAAAGGCGCGACTATTTTAGGCTTTGAAACCGCCTATCAACAATCATTTGACGACATTTTACCTGCACCATTTGATGGTTTAGGAGTGCAAATAAACTACACATTCACAGACAGTAGTTATGACGATGAAGAACTAAACGATCTACCGTTTGTTGGTATGTCTGAGCACTCATATAATGCTGTTGTTTACTATGAAAAAGAGGCATTTCAAACGCGTATAGCTTATAACTGGCGCGACGATTATTTAGTTTACCCTGATGCTTGGGGTGGCCCTGAATGGGCAGCTGACTATGGCCAATATGATTTTAGTGCCAGCTACAATATTAGCGAAAAAATACGTTTAGATTTAAGCGTCACTAATTTAACTAATGAAAGACAATGGTCATATGTGAAAAACGAAGAACAGATCCGTCGTTTAGCACGTTATGGACGCTCAGTAAGCCTTGGTTTTTCAGCATCATTTTAAGCTTATACCTACTTATATTAGCGCCGTTTGTCGGCGCTATTTATGGAGCTCGCTATGAGAGTATTACTATTTATTGGTTCATTATTATGGACTTCATTTGCAGTGGCGAACCAAACCACAGATTACTTTATTCCTAGTTACGGTAATAGTGCTACTAGTCATAGTATCTCAGTAAATAAAAAACTGATTAGTGATGCGGGGATCACGCACTGGCAAGACTCAACAATACCCGTCAATCACTACTTTTATCTGCCAACAAAAGCCGCCTTTAATTTAAAGTTGCGCGTAAAAGTTACAGGTGAACAAAGCCAGCTTAAAGTCGATTTCAATCAACAGAGTCAGTTAATTGCGCTAACTAATCAACAGTATAAAGATATCGATCTTGGTGAGTTTATGCCAGAACAGATCGGATACCAACAATTGCAACTTACCGGTATAGCTAAAACAGCAGAAACCTTTGCTGATATTCAAGGGCTAATTATCACGCTAGATACAGAGTTGCCAGCACCTTTGTATGTAAAGGATGATATTTATTGGGGACGTCGCGGTCCATCTGTACATTTAAACTACCCAATAAACGATACTTCAAAAAGCTATCAGTGGTTTTACTCAGAACTCACGGTACCACATGGATATGATCATCAAGGAGCCTATTTTATGGCCAATGGCTTTGCTGAGGGTTACTTTGGTATACAGGTTAACTCTGAAACAGAGCGCAGAGTTTTGTTTTCAGTTTGGAGTCCATTTCAAACAGATGATCCAACTGCGATACCAAATAATATGCGTATTCAACTGCTAGCAAAGGGTCAAAATGTTTACACTGGTAAATTTGGTAATGAAGGCTCGGGTGGACAAAGTTATTTAATCTTTCCATGGCAAGCAGAGCAAACGTATCGTTTTTTGCTAAAGGTCAACCCTACCGACAATCTGGTCAATCACACTGATTACAGCGCTTATTTTTATGACCCTTTGAATGAAGGCTGGTTATTTATCGCATCATTCAGGCGCCCAAACACAAATACTTATGTAGCTAGACCACATAGCTTTTTAGAAAACTTCATTCCTGACGCTGGGCAATTCGAGCGTAAAGCGTTATACGGTAATCAGTGGCTCAGAGATACCGAAGGAAAATGGCATGCACTTACTAAAGCACGTTTTACCTATGATGCAACTGCCGCCAAACAATCTAGAATGGATTACCAAGGCGGCACTCACAATGGGCAATTTTACTTACGTAATACTGGATTCTTCACTGGTCCTACCAAATTGCAAAGTCAGTTTGAGCGCATGACAACCGCTGAACCTGATGTTGATTTGAGTGCACTGCCTAAACACTAATCCATTTTATAACAGCGTTCTGGTCGGCCAATGCTACCATAGCTTTGGTCGGCCCCCACTTGTTCTGCTTCAAGTAAATATTCCAAATAACGCCTTGCTGTAGAGCGACTCACTCCCACAAGATCGCCCATTTGCTGGGCAGTGAACGATGTTTTTTTATTCGTATTAAAAGCATCAAGTATCTTTCTTAATGTTAATTGATCAACCCCTTTGGGTAACCGAGCGGGTGCTTTACTTTGCTCACTCGAACCAAATAAAGTGTCGACCATAGATTGCGTAACTTCATTAGCATCTGACAAACATTGATGACGTGCTTCGAAACGAGCCAATGCTTGGTCTAAGCGGTTTAACATTAACGGTTTCACTAAGAAATCACATGCACCTAGTTGAATTGCCTTTTCAAGAGTTTCAACTTCTTTTGCAGCCGTGAGTAGCATCACATCGCTTTTAATTGCCCGTGCACGTAATTCTGTTAATAAATCTAATCCATTTCCATCCGGTAAGTGAATATCTAATAATATTAAATCAGGTTCTATCGCCTTTAACAGTGCATCCGCAGTAGCAAGGTTCGCCGCAATACCAACAACTTGATACTGCCCTTTACGTAGTCCTTGCCGCGCCACTTGGTTTCCCGCTCCACCATTAGGTAACAGTAAATATTGTGCTAATAATTGCGCAACTTCGATTTCATCTTCAATAATGATCACTGAATATGTCATTTTACTATCACTCTTATGTTTTTCATTTTGGAATATAAACGCTTAGTCGAGCGCCTTTAAGGTCTGATTCACCAATTTCTAAACTACCACCGCATGAATCTAAATTGGTTTTAACTAAGTACAAACCTACGCCATGTTCAGCCCCTGATTTTGAGCTATATTGCGGAGTAAATATCACTTCATGATCACTACCTAAGCCCATACCGCTGTCTTCAACATCAAATAATAACGTTTTACTTGTTTCATCAACCGTAACGCGCACATGGGGTTTACGTAGCTCTGCAGCGCGAATTGCCGCATCAATCGCATTATCAATCAAGTTACCTAAAATTGACACTACTCGTTCAATCATGTCTTTATGGGTAATTTCACTCAGTAAGCTATCTGGGTTCAGCTCAAGAATTACATTTAGTTCTCGCGCTTTATGATATTTGCCAACCAATAGTCCTGCTAGTACAGGATCTTGAATACGCTCCAACAAATGATGTATTTGCGCTTGTGAACCTTGGCTTTCTTGGCCTATTAATTCAATTGCTTTATCGGTTTCACCCATTTGGATCAAAGCACCAATTAAATTAAGCTTATTTGAGTAGTCATGGGTTTGCACGCGTAAAAGTTCAGCAAATGCCTGCATTTTCGTGAGTTGCTGACTCATATATTCAAGTTCATCAGCGGGGCGCAAAGTCAATAAAATACCATCATTTTGACCTTGTACTTGCAATGAAAAACGAGATAAAACAAGCCGTTTATCAGCCGCAAACAGCTCAAAGCCAACCATTTTACGGCGTTGATTACGTAATAAAAAATCAGCATGTTCTGGCAGTAAATCACTGAGCAATAAGTCTTGCTCAGTGTAAGCTGTCGGTTTCTCTAAAATTTCGCACGCGCGCTGCGTTAATTTACGCACTCGGCCATCAGGATCAAGAGCTATAACACCACTGCGCATAGTGTTCAAAATAGCGTCCTGTTCTGAAAATAGCCTTGCGATTTCATCAGGCTGCAAACCAAAAATAGCATTACGAACACGTTGGCCAATTAACACGGCGGCTAAAATGCTCAGTACAACTAATAGCAGGCCCCAAGCGACTATTTCAACAATACGCGCCTGAATCAAAGGCTCCACTGACTGAACTAAAAAGCCAACCGAGACTAAACCAATAATATTTTGTTGTTCATCGTATACAGGTACTTTTCCTCGAATCGACTCACCCAAACTACCCTGGGCTACAGATATATAGCGCTCTCCGCGCAACGCAGCTTGGCTATCACCACCGACCATAGGTTGGCCGAGTTTATTACGATCTGGGTGCGCAATTCGATGGGCATTTTTATCACCAATAACAATAAAATCCGCGTCAGTAAGCTGACGCAGATTTTCTATTTTTTGATTGATTGCTACTAAATTGCTAGGTTCTTGTAAAGCCAGAGCCACATCTTTACTGGATGCAATACTAGTGGCAACAGCTAACGCTTTATCACCAATGTGGTTATGCAAACTTTGTGCAGTAATTTGATACACCAAACCGCCAAATAATATTGCTTGTAGTACGCATAATCCAGTCACCCATATTATTAACCGCGTTTCTAAACGTTTAGGTTTTTTAACCATGCTGTGCAACGAATTTCGCTTTTTGGTGTACTTCATACTTAACCTTAATTATTAGGTATGCTCTTGATTCGCTTTTAGTGCGGCTTTATCTGCACGGCGCTGCGTTATAAAGTCTTTTAAAGGGAATAACAATACCAAGATTGAGATGATAAAAATACTCAACGTCAGTGGGCGCTCCCATAAAAAGCTTAGCGAACCATCTGATAGCATCATCGAACGACGGAAGTTGCGCTCAATCATATCACCTAAAATAAAGCCTAGTAGTAAAGGAGCCATTGGGAAAGCGAGAATCCTTAACACCAAAGCCACCAGCGCAAAACCAACCATCATAAACAGATCAAATGTATTAAAAGAGACTAAATAAACCCCAATTAAGCTAAAGAATAAGATCATGATAGTGAGCACTGATTTAGGCATCGCCAATACTTTTGCAAAGTAAGGGATCAGTGGCAAATTTAAGATAAGCAGTACAATGTTACCAAAGTACATACTAACAATAACAGCCCAAAATACGCTTGGGTTTTCTTCCATCAACATTGGACCAGGCTGAATGCCATAAGCAATTAATGCACCCAACATAATAGCGGTAGTACCAGAACCTGGAATACCTAATGTTAATAATGGCACAAAAGAACCGGTACAGGCTGCATTGTTAGCTGACTCTGGCGCAGCTAAACCACGTAATGAACCTTTACCAAATTTATCTTTTAATGCTTTTGGTGCTAAGTTTCGCTCGGTTGCATACGCCATAAAGCTAGCAATTGTCGCCCCAGCGCCTGGGAGTACACCAACAATAAAACCAAGAATAGAAGATCGGCCAACAGTTGGTGCCATCTCTTTAATTTCTTCTTTACTTAATTTGGTTGAACCAATTTGCGGAGTGTCAGAGTCATTAATACTTTTCACCTCTTTTTTCTCAGGGCGAACAACATTAATCAATGCCTCAGCAAGTGCAAAGGTTGCCATTGCGACTAATAAAAAGCTAATACCATCAAGTAAGTCTGCTTGGCCAAAGGTAAAACGCTCTGTGCCAGATGATGGATCAATACCCACTGTTGCAAGCATTAAACCAAATACAGTCATCATCATGGCTTTTAAAAATTGCCCTTTATTAGAGAATGCAGCAATCGCAGTCAAACCTAAAAACATCAATACAACGTAATCCGGAGACTGGAAGCTAAGGGATACTTTTGCCAGTAGTGGCGCTGCTACCATGAGTAATATTGCGCCTATTGTGCCACCGATAAAGGAGGAGTAAGCAGCAATAGCCAACGCTTTACCAGCATGACCTTGTTTAGCTAACGGGTAGCCGTCAAATGAGGAGGCTACCGTGCCTGCTACTCCTGGTGCATTGATTAATATTGATGATGTTGAGCCACCAAAAATAGCACCGTAGTAAACCCCAGCCATTAAGATCATGCCTGAGTCGGCGCCGATACTATAAGTAATTGGGATCATTAACGCGATAGCAGTAATAGGACCAAGGCCTGGTAACATGCCAATAAAGGTACCAACAAAACAACCAACAATCACATACAACAAATTATTCCAGTCGAGCACGGTCGACAAACCCAGCATAATTCCATCAAACATAACTTAACTCCACAGATCGCCAGGAACCAAATAGATACCGAGCACTTGGGTCATTAAAAACCAAAAAACCACGGCAACAGGAATCGATGCGAACAATAAAATCTTTTTACGTCGCTCACCCATCACAAAAAAACCAACCAATAGAAAGGCGCTCGTTGAGATCAAGAAGCCAATAGGTTCTAATGCTGCACTGTATAAAACCATTAGCACTAGCAAGGCGAAAGTACGTAATACATTCTCCTTTTCTAAATGCTGTACTGGCTCAGCGGTTTGCTCTTTAGATTTTAAGAGTGTTGCCCCTATCGATAATAAACAGACCACAATACCAAAGACAGCATATACTTTGGGTAATGTCGCCGAGGTCACTGTTTCATACTCTTCAAAAGGAAGAAGTGGAATTTGCCATGCAACAATGGCGTATAAGGTAAATAGCGCCAGGAATAAACCTGGCCCTAGTAATTCACGGTTTAACATCATTAGCCCCGATTAACGTAATGTACGAATAAAGCCGAGTTCTTCCATGACTACTTTAAGCTGTGCTTCTTGCTGCTCAAGTGACTTTATAAATTGATCTTTTTCTTGAAACAGGTTTAACCAACCATTACGAGCACGTACGGCTTCCCATTCAGGGGTAGTTTGTAGCTTGCGTAATTTTTCGGTGTACTGCGCCAGTTTATCTGCGGGTAAATTCGGGGCTGCAAAAAAGCCACGCCAGTTAACAAATTCCATGTCATAGCCTAGTGACTTAAGTGTTGGGATCTGTGGATAGTCAGGTAAAGACTCTCCAGAAGTGACAGCCAAAATACGTGCTTGACCACCATTGGCAACTTCGAGTGCCTCACTCAAGCCTGTAGAGAGCAAGTTAACCTCGCCAGATAACAGCCCAGCTTTGGCTTTACCGCCTGCGTCGTAAGGAATATAACGTAAACGTCGCCCATCAAGGCCAGCTGACTTGACCGCTTGCGCTGCCACTAAGTGATCCATGCTACCACGTGCTGAGCCACCAGCGACTTTTACAGAGCTTGGATCTTCTTTCATTGCGGCAACTACATCTTGCCAGGTTTTAAACGGCGAATCGTTACGCACCACAAATGCGCCATAATCGGCGATCATGCTAGCAACTGGCGTTAAATCACGGTAGCTGTAAGGAATTTTACCGGTTAATGCACGCAACACGATTGGTGTTGAGTTAACCATTAGGATATCGCCTTTTTTAGTGCCTGACTCAATCAAATAGGCTATCGCACGACCACCGCCGCCACCTGACATATTTTGAAAAGACGCATTATCTTCAATGCCAGCTTTGACCAAGCCTTCGCCAACACCACGTGCCGTCGTGTCCCAACCGCCTCCAGGGCCACCTGGTACTAAAAAGTGAATATCAGCCATCGCAAAAGGGCTGCTTAGTACCAGCGAAGCTGCCAGTACTGTGGTTTTAAATGATTTAAACGTTTCTGTAAGTAACTTCATGTGTTATGCCCCTTAAAATAAGTACTGAATACGCGCAGCTAAGCCTAAGCCATCATCTTCATTACCGACTAAGTCATCAGCACCTGGGCCTTCAACTTCAGAGTAAACAAGATTAGCCATAAACTTAATTTGTGAAGAGTAGTAATAGTTAGCACCCGCAGTATAGGTAGTCACTTCAGTACCTTGTGATTCAGACGTTGCATCTGCGCCACTAAAGCGAGCAACCAGCTCCCAGGCATTTTTCACCCCTTTAGGTTGAGAAAACACCGCGCTGCCTTTTGAATATTTCTTTTGTGAACCATCTAAGAAGTAGCTTGCAGTTACGGCATAGGCATCAAAACGTTCCCCATTTAATGCAGAACTATTTTCTAACGTGTCGATTTCTCGGGTTGCATACTCAGCTTCGACACTGAAGCCTTTGTTTTGATATGCCGCTTCAAGGCCTACTTGCTCAAAGCTATTTAAACGAACTAACTCTCCGCCTACAGCATAATTAAGTAATCGCGTGTTCGTACTACGTACTTCACCACGCGCAAGCGCACCAGTTAATACCCGGCCACCCATATCACGTTTTGAGTACCAACTACCTAGATGCAATACGCCGTCATCTAAATCTTGTTGCCATGTTAAACGCCCTGTCAGTGATAGAGCGAGCGAACCATCATCGTCATTATGGCCATTGGCTCCAAACGCTTCATTTTTATAAACACCAACGGCATAACGAAAGCCAGTGTCTTTAAAATATTGGTATACCGATGTACCCCACTGAAAGTAAGGCGATACGTTATCTGCAAGCGAGCTACGCTCAATCGTGGCAATATGCTTAGAACTGGTTAATGCGTTTAAAGAAATGTCTTCACGCAGTTTACCCACCTGTACTTTTAAACCATTGCCAAAACCACTGTAGCGTAAACGTGCCATCACAATTTCACCCGTATCTTCGGCAAAATCGAGTAGTAATTTGTTGTCCCAGTCACTATGCTCACTTTCAACATACAAGCGAGCTCGGCGTACAAATAAATCACTTGCCGCCTCACCTGAGCGGTTAGGACCTGCATTATAGGCACCGTCAAAGTGGTTATAGTCCACTTGTAAGCGGCCACCAAATTCAAGGTTAAAAGCTTTATTGCCTTTCATTGAATCAACTTCTTTTTGTAGCTCATCCAGTTGCTGTTGTAATTTTTCAGTATCGTTGGCGGCTAATGCTGAAGTACTTGCTAAAGCGGCTGCAATGGCCAAAGCCAGTTGTGTGTTACTTGCTTTCATTATTTTCTCCACACCTGTGTATGATTTTGTTGTCGTTAGATGAGCGACTGCAATCTGCTATCTATCATCGAGCATAGTGTTAACGTGAAATTAACGAAATGTTTAGAAGTTAAGCTGCATTGATCGAACTAAAAATAATTAAATCCATAAAGTGCATGAACTTTATGAACACAATGAATTAGCGCACAGAGTTTAATGGTAAGTGGTTGATTTGTTATTTGGTTATACAGGTGGGTTCAAAGTGATAGAGGAGCATGTTTTATACCTATATAAAACATGCAACAGTACTTTTTACATAGAAGATAATTTCGGTAAGTGTCTGCCTATATTATTAATCGACATTCATGGTTTTTACACGCTCGCTAACAACAAGCTTACCTGCCGTTTTAGCTTTTATTTCTTCAATTGACACACCTGGTGCGCACTCTAAAAGGTGAAATGCACCATCTTTAATTTCTAACAGAGCCAAATCGGTGATCACTTTATTAATACACCCCACACCTGTTAGCGGTAAACTACATTCTGAGAGCAGCTTTGATTCGCCATGTTTGTTTGCATGGGTCATGGTGCAAATAATATTTTTAGCCCCTGCGACTAAATCCATTGCACCGCCCATGCCTTTGACTAGCTTATTAGGGATCATCCAGCTGGCAATATTGCCGTTTTGATCCACTTCAAACGCACCGAGCACAGTTAAATCAACATGGCCACCGCGGATCATGGCAAAACTCTCTGCGGAGTTAAAAATGGCAGCACCTTTAGCCGCTGTGACGGTTTCTTTTCCTGCGTTGATCATATCTGCATCGACTTGCGCTTCACTGGGGTATGGCCCCATACCTAGTAGGCCATTTTCAGACTGCAACATTACTTCAATATCCTCAGACACATAATTCGCCACTAACGTGGGAATACCAATACCCAAATTAACGTAATAGCCATCTTGTAATTCCATAGCCACGCGTTTTGCTATTTGCTCTCGTGTTAACGCCATTATTTACTCCTTAAAGCTTTGCCGCTTGCGTAGTGACTTTTTCGATGCGCTTTTCAAACTCGCCTTTTATTACTCTATCGATATAGATACCTGGGGTATGAATTTGACTGGGTTCAAGCTCACCAGATTCTACGATTTCTTCAACTTCTAGTACGGTTATTTTCCCTGCGGTGGCGGCCATGGGGTTAAAGTTCATCGCTGTGTGACGATAAATGCAATTACCGTAGCGGTCTGCCTTCCACGCTTTAACAATGGCAAAATCTCCGGTAATACTCGGTTCGAGTAAATAATCACGGCCATTAATGGTGCGTGTTTCTTTGCCATTAGCCACAGGGGTACCCACTCCAGTTGCGGTATAAAAGGCAGGTATACCCGCCCCACCGGCACGCATTTTTTCGGCTAATGTGCCTTGTGGGGTTAACTCTACTTCGAGCTCACCACTTAATAATTGCTGCTCAAATAACGCGTTTTCACCCACATAAGAGGCGACCATTTTGCTAATTTGTTTATCTTCTAGCAGCACCCCAAGGCCAAAACCATCAACCCCACAGTTATTTGATACCACGGTTAAATCTCGAGTACCTTGGTGCTTAACCTGCGCAATAAGTCCTTCAGGAATACCGCATAAACCAAAACCACCGGCAATAATTGTCATGCCATCAGTAAGACCAGCCATGGCCTCATCGTAACTAGCTACTACTTTATCAAAACCTGCCATAATACCCCCTATTGTGCTGTCCAACCGCCATCTATCGCTATTGCTTGTGCGGTAATATTACGTGCCGCATCTGCCATTAAAAACGCGACGGTATGATGTATTTCATCCAAACCAATAAAGGCTTTTTTAGGCATGGGTGCAAGCATAATAGTATCGATGACTTGCTGCTCTGATAGGCCATGCTCTTTAGCTTGTGATACAATTTGTTGTTCAACTAACGGCGTTTTTACGTACGCAGGGCATACCGTATTAATGGTAATGTTGGCATCCCCTGTTTCCAGCGCCATGGTTTTAGCAAAGCCAATTAAGCCATGCTTGGCAGCAATATAAGCTGACTTATATTTAGACGCCACCATCGCATGGATAGAACCAATATTAATAATGCGGCCAAAATTTTGCTCTCGCATACGCGGTAACACCGCTTTGGTCATCATCGCTGGCCCAACTAACATCACTTGCTGTAAAAACTGCCACTTATCAGCCGGGAAATCCTCAAGCTTGGCTACATGCTGAATACCGGCATTGTTAATCAATACATCAATCGGCCGTTTAAACTCATTAAAAAATACTTCAATTGCATCACTATCAGCCACATTCAGTGCAAAGCCTTGTGCATTCCCACCTTGCTCAATAATTTTAGCTGCAGCTTGTTTGGCGCTGTGTTGATGTAAATCGGTGACGATAATGTAATGACCAGCCTTGGCTAGTTGCTCAGCAATATAAAAACCAATACCACTGGCAGCCCCAGTAATTAATACCGTTTTACTCATGCGGTTACTCCTTTAAAAAGTCACTGATAAGCTCAGCCTTTGGTGAGATAGAAAAAATACCATCTAAATGTCCCCAGCCGCCTTTAATCTCTGAAATTTCAACCTCTTTTCCAGCTGTTTTCATGGCGCTATACACTGTGCGCATATTTTCAGGACGAAGTAATAAATCGTTTGTTGCAGGCAGCAATAAGGTTTTTGCTTTCACGTTTTTCAGTGCACTCGTTAAGTCGCCTTGCATACCCGCGGTAAAAAGCTGTGATGCACGTACTAAATACAACACGTGATTAGCATCTTGGGTTTTCGCGCGTGCCATAGCCCGTGTTGCTAATGTTTGGCTAAGCTGTGGCAAGGTGCGAATATCATTCAATGCTCCTTTATCAAGCACATTAAAGTTCGGGAAGCTGGCGTTATAAATAATCGGGTGCATGGCATCTTGAGTAATGTTCAGCATGGTTGCTGCCAAACCATCTAGCGGGCGCTCTTTGTTGTAATAATTACCTTGCTGCCAATTTTTATCTAACCGAATCGGTAATGCCCATTTTTCAAGGGCCGCCACCGTCCACGCATCCATGGTTGCAGCACCAATCACATGAATAAGTCGCTCCACCTGATCTGGGTAACGTACCGCCCACTCAAGCGCCTGGAATGATCCCATTGATGCCCCCATCACTGCATGTAACTTTTTGATGCCTAAGCTATCGAGCAACCGTTTTTGCACATTTACAAAGTCAGTAATTGTCACCACAGGAAAGTCGAGCCCATAGGGTTTATTAGTCGCAGGATTGATTGAAGCAGGGCCCGTTGTAATTACGTTCGGATCATGCCAGTTTGCATTTACTAAAGTGTCAGAGCTGATCACAAAGTACTTATTAGTATCAATGGCTTTGCCAGGGCCAATAATTACATCCCAATACCCAGGCAGAGCGTCATCAGCGTTGTATTTACCCGCCGCATGAGACGTGCCAGAAAAATAATGAGTAATTAAAATCACATTATCTTTAGCTTTATTCAGCGTGCCGTAGCTTTCCCAACCAATATCAACCTGCGGTAAAGTCTTACCAGACACAGTGGTAAAATCTTTGCTGGTAAAATGTTGTTTCTCCACCAGCATAGGCGCTGCTTTGTCTGCACAAAACGCGGCACTCGTATAAAATAAAAGCAATCCGATAATTATTAGTGTTGTTTTCATTGCCCTTCCTTAAAAAGTTATAAATAGACCCAATGCCAATGCGACACCAATAAGTGGAATAACCACGGTTAATGCAGCCAGCGGCCAATAAGCTCGTTGATGTGTTTCATTACAGATAGCCCGTATAGTGGTCACAACATATCCATTATGAGGTAAGCTATCGAGTGCGCCAGAGCTAATAGCCACCACACGATGTAATTGTTCTGGGTTGACGCCCATATCTAAATAACCAGGGGCGACAAGTGGCAGTGCAATGGCTTGCCCGCCCGAGGCAGAACCAGTTAAGCCAGCAATAACGCTCACCGCTACCGCTGCACCAACCAGCTCATTGCCGGGCATATGAGTCATTAAATCAACCGCTGCAATGAATGCCGGCGACACTTTAGCCACTGCACCAAAACCTACCACGGCGGCCGTATTCCCAATGGCAACCAGCGCACCCGTGGTCCCAACATTGATGGCCTTGCCCATGTTATGAAAGTATTTAAAATTGATTGCTACAATACTTAACACGCCACCGAGTAACGCCACGATTAAGGCTGTTTGTTGTAAAATATCGTGCAACATAAATGATAAAAGCAACACCACTATAAGCGGAATTACCCCAGTGATTGGGTGTGGTCGTTCACGCTCCAAGATCACAGGGTCATCATCACGGGCAGCAAATCGTTCACCGTTTGAAACCGCTTTTTTAATCATTTTGTTAAGCCAAACATAACCCACTATCGCCATAAAAATAGCCACTACTAGGCTCACTTCCCATGCGGCATAAGGTGATGTACCAAGGTGCTTAACCGGTATCCAGTTCTGAATCTCAGGCGAGCCTGCCGAGGTCATGGTGAATGTCACCGAGCCAAATGCCAAGGTGGCAGGAATAAAACGCCGGGGTAAATCAGCGTCTTTAAATAAACTAAGCGCCATCGGATAGACCGAAAACGCCACAATAAACACGCTAACCCCACCGTAAGTAAGTACGGCACAGGCAATGACCACTGCAAGCACCGCATGTTTCATGCCTAGCTTGCCAACTATGTAGCTTGCTACGCTATCTGCCGCACCGGTGTCTTCCATAAACTTACCGAATAGCGACCCGAGTAAGAACATAAAAAACCATGCACTTAAAAACCCAGCAAAACCATCCATATAGGCAGTAATAAAATTACTCTCTGCCGTTACTGGAAATATTGCCATACCACTACTTAACGCAACCAGCAGCGCACAGATTGGCGCAGCAATAAACAAGTTTACGCCACGCAACGTTAATATAATCAGCAGTATTAAACCGCCTAACAGCCCTATCATGCTCAGCATAGACATTCCTATAATTATTGTTATTACAAAGATGAGGTGACATCGCAGTAATTGGATTTAAGTCTTACGTTAAAACATTAAAAATGACATAACACTAAGGTACTACATCGTTTAAATTTGGCTTAAAAGCTATATAAGTCAAGGCATTGAGAGCGTATAGCACTATGGTACTAATTCCTTTTTTTGCAACTATCTTCTACATTAAATGCAGGTGACATGAGCAATGAAACAATCAACAAAGACAACAAAAACAGGAACACACCATGATTAAGCTCAATCAAAAAATCACACCCGTTACTCTCGCCGTTTCACTGGCACTATTAAGTACCAGCAGTATTGCCGCCGAGCAAACCACTCAAGCCAAAGGCGAGTTAGAACGCATTGAAGTAACCGCGCGTAAAACCGTAGAGAACCTACAAGAAGTCCCTGTGGCAGTGACCTCTATCGGCGCACAAGAGTTGGCCGAGAACGGCATTAGCGTGATGACTGAAGTGCAACAGTTTTCACCTAACACTACACTGCAAGCCAGCCGCGGTACTAACTCAACCATCACGGCATTCATTCGAGGAGTTGGCCAACAAGACCCTCTTTGGGGCTATGAACCCGGTGTTGGTATTTATATCGATGACGTTTATTTAGCTCGTCCACAAGGTGCTGTACTGGATTTACTAGACGTACAACAAATTGAAGTACTACGCGGCCCACAAGGCACGCTATATGGTAAAAATACCATTGGTGGGGCAATTAAATACGTTACCAAAGAAATGAGTGGTGATGCTACACTTAACGTACAAGGGACCGTAGGGAGCTACAATCAAAAAGATTTAAAAATAACCGGGCAACTGCCACTTATCGATGAAAAGCTCTATGTAGGCTTTGGTTTTGCCACTTTGAACCGTGATGGCTTTGGTGAGTTTTTAACCTCTGACCTTGATAATCAAGACCGTGAAAACTACAACAAAGACGTTACCGCTGCACGCGTGACCTTAGAGTACACACCCACCGACGACTTATTCTTCAAACTCGCATGGGATAAAACCGAGGATGAATCTAACGCAAAAGGCGGCTATCGCTTATTGCCGAGCTTACTCACTGATGCTCCCGTCCCTGATAGCGTATACAACTCTTATACCAGCTTGCCAACATGGAACAAGGTTGAGCTTGAAGGCTATAGCTTAACCGCGCGCTGGGATATGAGTAACAGCACCAGCTTAAAGTACATCGGCTCAAGCCGTGAAAGCTACTCGCCAACAAATATTGATTTTGATAATACCTCTATCCGTATTTTTGACGTACCCGCTATTTATGATGACGAACAAACCACACACGAATTACAGCTAAACCATCAAGGTGATAACTACAAACTTGTATCAGGACTTTATTATTACGATGGTGAATCGTGTGGTCAGTTTGAAGCTATTTTAGAAGAGCTCGGTAAAAGCTTAGCCGCACCAGGACTTACCCGCGAAGTAAGTGGTTGTAGCAACTCCACCAGTAAAGCAGCCTATATTCAAGGTACTTATGCTTTTGATGATAAGTGGTCGATGACGTTAGGCGCTCGCTATACTCAAGACAGCAAAGAAGCCCAAGTCAATAATGGCCTTATATTTGATACCGTTTACCCTGAATCTGGCTGGGTGCCAGGCTATGTTCGCCCAGAAGGTCAACTAGTCCCCACAGTATTGGATGACAGCGAAGACTGGTCACGCTTTACACCGCGTGCAGGGGTTGAGTATCAATACAACCGCGATATCATGTTCTTTGCCAGTTACGCACAAGGTTTTAAATCAGGCACCTTCAACCCGCGTGCAACCACCGCTGAACCGGCTGCAAAACCTGAGATAGTAGACTCATTTGAACTGGGTATGAAAAGTGAATGGAACAATAACCTACGCGCCAATGTGACACTTTTCACACTTGATCACCAAGACCGCCAATACATCTCTGTACTACCAGGCGACAACGCTGCCGACTTAAATCAGCGCTTAGGTAACATTGGTGAATCGACCTCCGACGGCATAGAAATTGAGCTCAATTATATTGCTACCGAAGCACTGAGCTTTGATGCATCTATTGGTTATATTGACAGTAGTTTTGATAATGTCATTGATACAGATCCTGAAACTGGCGAAACCTTCGATAAATCAGACCGTTTTAGTGTATCTAACACGCCAGACCTCACCTTTAATTTAGGTGCAACATACCGCATGTATACCGATATGGGCGACTTTGTTATGAACGGTAACTACTATTACCGTGGTGATTACGCACTCTTTGAAGAAGATAGCCTGCTCACGCAAGATGCCTATGGGTTACTGAATATTGGTATCACATGGTACAGCACTGACGGCCACTGGAGTGCCGGATTATATGGTAAAAACCTCACTGACGAAGAGTATATGATTGGCGGTTATCAATTTGTTGCCCCTGATCCAAGTGACCCTAGCGATACCAGTAAATATACGCCAGGCCTTGGTGGTGATAATACGCTAATCAGCTATTACGGCGACCCTCGTACAGTGTCATTCACTGTGGGCTATCGTTTCTAAGCTAGTGTTTAAAGGTTTACCTGATATTTCCCTAGCAGGTAAACCTTGTTTCAATCTAAAAAATCACTTATAACATAACGTGTTGGAGTATTAGGAATGTCTTTCGCTGTGAACACAATAATTGCCGATGATCACCCACTATTTAGAAGCGCATTGCGCCAAGCGGCCGCAACCTGTGTGCCTGAAAAGCATATAAAAGAAACCAGCGATATAGATGGCTTATTCACTTTACTTAAAAGCCACCCGGAAACTGAACTTATTTTTTTAGATTTAACCATTCCCGGCGCTAATGGCTTGCAAGCACTGTCGCAACTGCGAAACCGCCACCCTGATATTGTTGTTATTATGGTATCAGCCAACGAAACACCCACTATAATTAAACAAGCAATGAGCTTAGGTGCTGCAGGCTATATTCCAAAGTCATCATCATTAGATGTTATCAGTGATGCTATTAGCCATGTTCTCAACGGCGATACCTGGCTGCCACTCGACATAGATTTAACCGATGTCGTTGTCAATGACGAACAAAGCAGTTTTGCCCGTAACCTCGAAAAACTCACCCCGCAACAATACCGTGTTTTAGCCATGATTGCTGATGGCCTGCTGAATAAACAAATTGCGTTTGAAATGTCGATTCAAGAAACCACTATCAAACAACATGTATCCGCAATCTTGCGCAAACTCAACGTATATAACCGCACCCAAGCAGGCATTTTATTTAATCAGCTCTCACAAGTTGGTAAAGCAGTAGAGGGCTAACAAATCAGTAAACTGCTATCCCAGTTTCAATTAAATAATCCCATTTATGGGAAAGGCAACTTCTGATAAAAACATAAAACCATTTTAAATCAAAGCATTAAGATTTGGCATATTCCTCGCTACTGTGTTCATTAATTAAAATATAATGAAACACAGCCAATGGATTTAGATAGCACTTTAAAGACGAGTAAAAAACCAAATCAGCGTAAAAAGCTCATTGCTGCTGCCTTAATGGTTAGCATCATAATTTTTATATGGCTGGTGCAATCTTGGCTCGCCCCTACAACAATTTCTGCCAGCCAATTACAGATTGCCAGCGTGACACAAGCTGATTTTGTTGTAAAAGTGAAAGGCTTTGGCCGATTAAAATCCAAGTATCAACGTTATTTAACCAACACAGATGTTGCAATGGTCGAGGCCATTCATGTGTATCCAGGTACACGTGTTAGCAAAGACACGGTTATTATCAGCCTAGTGAACCCACTACAAGCGCAGCGTTTGTCGATCGCGAGATTGGAGCTTGCACGGCAACAAGCAAGCTTTAGCGAACAAAAAATTAACCAAAAGAGTCAGTTATTGGAGCGCGAAGCTAACCTAACTCTTTTACAGAGTGAGCTTGAAAGCGCCCAGCTAAGAAGCGAAGCCGAGAGTCAATTAATCGAACAAGGCATTGTTTCAAGTCTTGATTACAAACGCAGCTTACTCACCGTAAAACAGCTAAAGCAGCGCGTTGAGATTGAACAAAAACGTCTCGCGCAATTAGCGCAAATGCACCTGCAGCGCAGTAAGGTTCAGCAAGAGTTATTACGCCAATTTGAGTTAAATTATAAAGTACAACAGCAAGCTTTTGATGACCTAAAAATTACAGCGGGCATTGACGGCATGCTGCAAGAGCTCAACGTAGAACTAGGCCAAAACCTCACACCAGGCACTCGCTTAGCTGTGGTGGGCTCTGATAGCGCACTCAAAGCAGAGCTCAGTATTAAACAAAGTGACGCTGAAAAAATCGCACTCAATATGCCAGCCCGCGTCAATACCTTTAGCAACTCAAAGCAAGGCGAAGTAACAGCTAAAGTGACCCGAATTGACCCCATCGTGAGTGATGGTCGGGTAATGATTGAGCTCGACCTTATTGGTGAATTACCTGCCAATGCACGCCCCGACTTAAGCATTGAAGGCCATGTTATAAGTAATGTAATAGCGAATGCACTCACCATCAAATTACCGCAAAAAGCAAAAGCTCATTCAAAAGCGATGCTTTTTAAACTTAACCCCAACACTCATTTAGCTGCCCCAATAAATATTGAATTTGGTACACTCAGTGATAATAAAATTCAACTTTTAGATGGCGCTACGGTGGGCGAACAGCTGATCATTTCAGACCTTTCAAAATGGCAGCATTTGGCAACTATAAAAATCGAACAGGAAAGTTTATGAACAACAATACGCTTATCTCACTCAAAAACATCGCCAAGGTTTATCGCAGCCAAAACGTTGAAACCTATGCTTTAAAAAATATCGACCTGACTATTAATGAAGGTGATTATATTTGTATTAGCGGCCCATCGGGCTGCGGAAAATCGACCTTGCTGTCGCTATTAGGTTTACTTGATAGCCCAACAGGTGGTCAATATGCCATTAAAAATGTCGATACCAAAACCCTTGATATGGACCAGCAAGCCGAGCTACGTAATTTACACATTGGCTTTATTTTTCAGTCATTTAATTTAATCGATGAGCTATCAGTATTTGATAACGTTGCCCTGCCGCTGACTTATCGCGAGCCCGCGATGAGCCAAGCTGATATTCAAAGTGCAGTAAAACATGCCCTTGATGAAGTTGAAATGGGTCACCGCGCACAACATAAGCCCAACCAGCTCTCTGGTGGCCAACAACAGCGTATTGCTATTGCTCGCGCACTTGCCGGAAAGCCGAGTATTTTATTGGTCGATGAGCCTACCGGTAACCTTGACTCTAAAAACGGCGATGCAGTGATGGACCTACTCGATGCACTTAATCAAAAAGGCACCACCATTTGCATGGTAACCCATGATTTACGTTATGCCGGGCGGGCAAAAACTCAGCTAAAACTACTCGATGGCGAAATTGTCTCTTACTCGCACGCGAGCAAAAACCAAGCGGCACCAACAGCCAACTTAGCAACAGACAGTGCTGAGGTCGTTTAACATGAGCCGTTTAACTAAAACACGAAGCCAACTGCACTTAGCATGGGCATCACTGATGAATGCACCAGGATTTGTCACCGCCGTTGTTTCAACACTCGCACTGACTTTAGCGGCATTATTTGTTGTATTAAGTTTAGTGAATAGTTACTTTTTAAAACCGCTCGATGTATTTGATGAGAACCGCATGGTGGTGGTTGAGCAAAGCCTCACTTATGATGATTATGATGCGGTTGGCTTTCAAAGTTATCAATCCATGGTGCACTGGATTAAGAACAATCAAAGTTTTGAGCAGGCATTTATGATGAATGCCGCTGAAAATATTTTTTTAAACTTAGACGGTCAACCAAAAAAAGATGTGCTGTATGTAGGTGGTGAATACTTTGAACTCCTACATACTCCTTTTTTACTCGGACGTGGCTTTAAAAAGGGCGAAACCTTAGAGGAAGTTGATAATAGTGTAGTCATTTCAGAGAAGTTCTGGAAAGAGCATTTTAATAGTGACCCTAATGTAATTGGTAAACCCTTAAAAACAGCCAGTGAAATTGAAGGTGATGGGCATATTATAACCGGTGTTGTAGCGGCTAATTTCAGCCCACCCTACATGATTAAAGCGGGCTCTGTTGATGTTTGGTATCCAAGCAGTGCCGATCGTCGATTTTTTCATAACGATGACTGGCAAAGCCCATGGACTAACACCTTTAGAAATCTCAAGTTAATAGCAGTATTAAAGCCAGGAGTCACTACTTCGCAAGTAAAAACCGACTTAAAAGCCCAAATTGATACCATAAAATCTGAGTGGCTTAATAATGGTGGTATTACAGATGTGAACCCCGTTGTCACGCCTTACCGTGAAGTAGAGCTAGGTAACAACGATGATTTAAGCTTAATGATGCTCGCTGGTGCGTTAGGGCTACTCGTCATTGCTGTACTAAACGTCAGTACCTTATTCTTTTCTCGAGCGTTAGCGCAACATAAAACCTTAGCTTTACAAGCTGTGCTGGGCGCAAAACGTAAAACATTATTTAACAGCATTTTACTACAATCGCTTATATTGATGAGTATTTCGGTCAGTATTGCGCTGTTTTTGTCAGTCTGGGGAATTAGGCTATTTAAAGTGCTTGCTGAAGGCCGCTTACCATTAGTGAATAGCCTAACTGTAGATATCAACTTGGTACTTATCGCCATAGTGATGTGTATTGCTTTAGCTTACATTTTCTCAATCATCACAGCGTATTTAATTAATTATAAAACCCTCAACCAGCAAATGCAGAACAGCGGTAAAGGCGGTGTTTCGCAAGTATCAGGGCGTACTGTTCGTTTATTAATTGGCGTGCAAATGTTTGTAGCCGCTTTACTGGTTAGCTTCTCGGTCATGGTGGTGAGTAAATCCTTAGAGACCATCAACCGCCCTTTAGGCAGCGATACTGAAAACCTGTATTTTGCACAGTTATTTCAAGTTAATAACGATGCAACATTAGCTGAGCGCTACGAGCAAATTAAGCAGTATCAAAAAGTATTACAAAATAGCGAAGGCATTAAAGATGTCGCACTTGGGCAAAGCCCAGTATCGCCAAGGCAAAATGCCAATACCCTGACCGATGTTGAAGGTAAAAGCTCCATCTTCTTCCCCAGCCAATGGGTCGGGCCTGATTACTTTGATTTAGTAAACACCAAAATACTCGCAGGGCGTACTTTTAGCGAACAAGCTATGCGAGGGGAAACAAATGAACTTTTGGTATCTATTAGTGTGGCTAAATGGTTATTACCTGATCAAGAATACACAGACATTATCGGTAAAAGTTACCAAGGCCTTGAAGATAAAATGTTTGAAATTGTCGGGGTAACCGAAGATTTTAATCACCCTAAGTACTATGATGAATCGTTTGGTCGGCACATGTGGTGGCCAGCACAACCTTGGAGTTATATGTTTGTTATTGAAACAGAACCCAGTGTTGAGCTTACTAGCAAGCAAGTTTTGAATTTATTAAGAAAAGCCAATAGTCACCTAACCTTATGGCAATTTAGAGACTTACAGCAAGAGTACGATGGTTTGCTGTATATGAGCCGCCTTACATTAGTATTGTGTTGTACGTTGGCGCTTTTTACTCTATTACTCGCTGCAATAGGTATATTTGGAGTACTTAGCTACAACTTAGGCCTACGTCGGTATGAATTTGGTATTCGTATGGCGCTAGGGGCTAAAAAAGCACGCTTATTTAAACTTATGAGCAAAGAAGCCGTACTCCCTGTGTTAATCGGTTTTATTTTAGCGCTAAGTGTAATGATAGCCGGCTACCATAGCCTGCAAGAACAGCTTGTATCTTGGTTAATTTTAGACGTGCGCTTGCAATTAATGGCGTGGTTTATCACTTTGATTATTGCAATGTTCGCCTGCTTTAGGCCACTATTGCTATTAATTAAAGCCAAACCCATGGCCGCACTTCGTAACGAATAATAATGATAAGGGTGGCCCAAACAGGGCCACCACGACAGGATCATACATATAAAATGGACCCAATTTTAGTAATCGACGACCAAGCCGATGTTCGCATGGCCGCCATCGTCGCTTTAAACCAACTTGGCTTGCAATGTATTGAAGCACAAGGCCCTGAGCAAGCTCTTGATATTATAAACAGCAATACAATTAGCCTTATTTTGCTCGATATGAACTTTCGCCTCGATACCACCTCAGGGGATGAAGGGTTGCGATTTTTAAAGCAACTGCAATCACTTGGCTCAACTATTCCTGTTATCGTAATGACCGCGTGGGCGAGTGTAGATGTCGCGGTAAAAGCGATGCAATTAGGCGCTGCTGATTTTGTTGAAAAGCCTTGGAATAACCTGCGTCTAACAAGCGTTGTACAACAGCAACTAACGCTGAAAAAAAGCAATCACGATAATGCCTGTTTAAAAGCACTGAACTTACCAAAAAAAACTGATTACATCGCCAATTCAGCGGTAATGCAACAATTACTAACACGCGCTAAACGCGCCGCAAAAACCGATGCCAGTATTTTAATCACCGGAGAAAATGGCACCGGTAAGAGCCTGCTTGCAAACTATATTCACCAACACTCTAACCGCTGCGAGCAACGCTATGTGAGCGTAAATATTGGCGCGATTGCGCCCTCTTTATTTGAAAGCGAATTATTTGGTCACAAAAAAGGCGCCTTTACCGACGCCAAAGAAGACCGTTTAGGTCGCTTTGAAATAGCCAATGGCGGCACCTTATTTTTAGATGAAATAGCCACACTCCCCCTTGAGCTACAAAGTAAAATGCTGCGCGTACTAGAGAGCCAAGAGTTTGAAGTATTAGGCTCAAGCCAGACCCAAACAGCGGACGTACGGATTATTGCTGCCACTAACGCAGAGCTTGCTAAAGCCATTGAAGCGGGGGAATTCCGCCGCGATTTACTGTTCAGGCTCAACACCATTGAACTGCATATTCCGCCACTACGTGAGCGCCCTGAAGACATTATAGAATTAGCCCATCACTTGCTTGCAACACACAGTAAAAAATACCAGCGTGAAGGCATGTCACTGTCAGCCTCTGCGACCAAGGCTCTCACGAACTACACGTGGCCGGGCAATGTCCGAGAACTTAGCCATTGTATTGAACGTGCCGTAATCATGAGCGATAACGACAATATTGACGCCAGTGATTTAATTCTTGAACAACCCAGTAGTGATGCAAGCAACACCGCAACGAGTGAATCATTACCCCTGCTGCCTCTGGAAGAACTTGAAAAACAGATGATTCAAAAAGCATTGGCGCAATTTAATGGTAATGTTGTGGCCGCAGGTGAGTTTTTAGGCTTGAGTAAATCAGCGATTTACAGACGAATCGATAAACACCAGCTTGATTTAAAAGAAGCAGACTTTTAATGGCCCGCACTCACTCGCTCGAACAGCGCCTAATGCGTTATGCCGCCTTAGTGATGTTTATTGTATTAATGCTGTGTATTTTGCTTGTAATAACGTGGGGGCTCGATTGGTTTGCAAGCATTAGTATTATACTCCCCATTGTTGCAGTAAGCCTGTTTGCAGTTGTCAAAAGCTACAAGCTAACCCTTGATGTTATCGAACGCTTTGGAACACAGCTCGATGCACTGGCTAACAACGAGAGTAATAGCTGGCATTTAGCACAGTATCAAAGTGGGCGAGTAGCCAACCTTAAAAATGACTTTACCAAGCTCAGTGACAAAATAGCGCAAAGTAAACGCCACTATATGCAAACCGAAGAGTTCGTGTTTGAGTTTGCCAGCATGCTTGATTTACCCATTGTTATTTTAGACCCTCACGGGCAAGTTTACTTTACCAATAAAGCATTTTTAAACACTTTAACAACATCCAATGTTGAGGGGTTAAGTAGCGCCGATTTAGGATTAGTTTATAACGACGGCCGTTGGCAAATAGAGAAAGAGTCTCGTTTTAAGCGCCGCTTTATCGTATCAGCACAAACATTTTGGCGCACAGGGCGAAACTACGAACTGCTTACGCTATTTTCAATCGAACAACAGCTGCGCGCAAATGAGCAAGACATTTGGCAGCGCTTAATTCGCGTGCTCAACCATGAAGTACGTAACTCCTTAACGCCAATTTACTCGATGAGCCAATCACTGCAAACCATGAAACAACAAGGGCAAATAACCCCGAGCCCTGACCTTGCCCAAGATATGCTGCAAGTGATTGAAAAACGCGCCCAACATTTATTAGATTTTGTAAATAGCTACAGTGCGTTTGCAAAACTCCCTAGGCCAAATAAACAGCAAATCAATAGCGAGCAAGTGAACTTACGGCTACAGGCAATATTCCCTGAGCTCGTAATTCACTCATCTCAGCCAGTTAATTTTACCGCCGATTTAGGTCAGCTTGAACAAGCACTTATCAACCTGATAAAAAATGCCTTTGAAGCGGGCGGTAACACGCCCCCCACACTTAACTGGCAACAGGAAAATGATGGCGTTGTGATTGAGCTGACTGACAGCGGTACTGGCATTGCCAACCCCGACAATCTATTTGTGCCCTTTTACTCAACCAAAACACAAGGTGCAGGCATTGGTTTGGTGATCAGCCGCGAATTGATACGCAACCAAGGCGGTGAGCTAAGTGTTAACGCACGCGCAAATAAATCGGGAACCCAAGTATTCGTGTCCTTGCAATCACGTTAGCCGTTTTATCATTCGTTTTAATGCAGGCGCTTTGAGTGGTTTATATAAAAGCGGGTAGCCTGCATCAAGCACGCGCTCACGAATACCTTCATCATGATTGGCAGTGTTAACTATAGCAGGCAGAGTATCAAGGCCTGCCTGATCAATAACGTCAAGCCCAGTCACACCGTCGTCTAGTTGATAATCAACGATCAGTAATTGTGGTAAAGCGTGAGCTGATTTTAATTGCTCAAGCTCTGTTAAGTTAGTTGCAGTGGCTATTTCACAGCCCCAATTTTCAAGTAATTGTTTAAGTGCTTCGAGGACATTGCTGTCGTTATCAACTAACCAAATTCGTAACCGACCTAACTGTGTTTCTTGGCTTTGTTCGATATGATGAACACCATTATGAGTATGATTTTTTTTACAAGGCAGCGTTAGCGTAAATTGCGTGCCCTTGCCCAGCTCTGAGCCCATAACTAAGGGGATATTAAGTAAATCACAAATACGCTTAGTAATGGCTAAACCCAAACCTAATCCTTCAGCGTTATGCTTAGCGCCTAGTTGTTTAAACTCTTGATAAATAGTTTGCTGATCAGCCGTTGCAATGCCAATACCCGTATCTTCAACAATGAAAGAAACATGCTCATCATGATGTTGCATTTTCAACCGTACTTCACCTTGGTCAGTATAACGAATTGCATTACTCAGTAGATTACGAAGCACTCGACGTAGCAAAGCTTTATCTGTGGTTAAACGGACATCACAGGTTTCAATAATAAACCGTAAACCTTTTTCCTCGGCAAGTGCAGCATAATCATTACGTAGTGGTTCAACTAGGCTACTTATTAAAAACTCACTCGTTTGTACTTTAAATGCACCTGAATCTAACTTGGTTAATTCTAAAATACTCGATAGTAGCTCCTCGGCACTTCCCAGTGAGTTTTTAATATTGAGTGCTAACTCTTTGAGCTCAGTATTTTGCGCTTTTTCATTCATTAATGAGCAAAATAAACTAGCGGCATTGAATGGTTGCAGTAAATCGTGACTCGCAGCAGCAAAAAAGCGTGTTTTACTCACTGTTGCTTGTTCTGCGACTTGCTTAGCTTGTGATAGTTCCTGATTGGCTTGAGTTAACGCGGTAGTGCGCGCCGCCACTTTTTCTTCAAGACTTGCATTAGCTTCAGTGAGCGCTTTTTGTTGTTTAACAAACTCAGTAATATCTGTATACGTGGTTGCAAAGCCCCCGCCCGGCAAAGGGTTACCTTGCATTTCAAACACCCGGCCATCATTGTGAAAGCGCTGGTATTTATACGTGCTACCTTGTTTTAAATACGCCAGCCGTTTCTCAACTTCATTATTAATATTTTCACTACTAAATAAGCCTCGCTCAGCATTAAAGCGAATAATATCAGCTACTGGCCGACCAATATAAAGCGCGTCATCAGGGTAGGCAAACATCTGTTTATAGCCTTGATTCCATGCCACCAAGCGTAACTCACTGTCGACCACACTAATACCTTGCTGTATGTTTTCTATGGTCGATTGTAATAAATCACGATTAAACTTTAATACTTGTGTTGCTTCATCAACAAACTCAGCCACTTGCTCAAGCGGTTGACGCTGCTCATTCTTAGCAACGTCTAAAATTAACCGCGCAGATGCACCACCAATCACTGCCGACATCTCTCGCTCAATTAATAGCTCAAGTTCAACATTAGCTGGATGCTTCCACTTACTTTTATCAGCAGGAAAATAGTCACTCACTAAGGTTTGGCTCGCATCTTTCTCAGCAAAGCGTTGCAGTAATGCCCCTAAATCGTGGTAGCTAAGTGGTTGCAAGGCTGTATTTACTCGCGAGTCAGTTACTTGGCTAATAAATTTATTACTTTGCAAGCGCTCAGCTAATGTGGCTTGGCTAAATAGGGGAATTAAAAAATAAACTAAGCAGTTGGCACCCAATGATAAAATTAACGCTTGGCTAATACTCTCAAGCCCAAGGGAGAATAGATCCGTTGGTGCCAACCAAGCAATCTGCCAAGGACCATTTACTAGCCAGCTGTTATCACCGCCTAAACCGCTCGCTAGATTCGGTAACAATAAGGTGTAGCCCCAAATAACAAAACCACTCAAAATACCCAATTGTGCGCCTTTACAAGAGGCTTGCCGCCACCATAATCCGATGATCATTGCAGGAGCAAACTGCGCCACAAGGGTAAACGACATTAAACCTACATTGGCCAATGTATTGGTTTCACCTAACACCCGATGAGTAAAATAACTAAGCAGCAAAATTAGCACAATAACCACTTTTCGGGCATGCAGTAAATTGCTCTTATCAAGTCCTCGGCTACCCGAAGTAAGCTGTGAACGACGGAGAATAAATTGGTTAATAAAGTCATTTGTGATCATGACCGACAATACAATAGCCGATACAATCACCATGCTGGTTGCAGCAGAAAAACCGCCTAAAAAAGCGAGTAAAGCAACAAGCGGGCTATCTGCCGCCATGGGAAGTGCCAGTACAAAGGTATCGTACCCTACATCACTGTGTTGAAAGTAAATCAAGCCAGCATAAGCAATCGGCAAAATAAATAGGTTAATAAGTAATAAATAAACTGGAAATAACCAACGTGCTGTTGTCAGCTCTTTGTCATTGTTGTTTTCAATAAAACTCATATGAAATTGTCGCGGCAAGCATAGAGTAGCCAAAATACCCAATATTGTATGCGCAACATACACATAGGTTGGGCTTTGAGTTGCGGCTACTTGTTTATCTATATTAAGCTCAGCGGCTTTTGCAAACAGAACGCTCGGGCTATCAAAAAGCACAAAACACACGTATAAACCAACCACAATAAATGCAATTAATTTAACCACAGACTCAAAGGCAATACTGGCGATAAGCCCTGGATTATGCTCACTTGGCCTTAATCGCCTAGCGCCAAATAAAATAGCAAATAGCGCTAATAACAAGGTGATATAAAAAGTGCTATCAGCCCATACTTGATGACTTTGTGATGCAGCCCGTGCAGTGAGTAAGTTAATGCTTTGCGCAGTCGCACTAAGCTGTAACGAAATATAAGGCACAATTGCAATTACTGAAATCAACGAGATCAAGCCAGATAAACTTGATGATTGACCATAACGGGTAGCAATAAAATCAGCCATTGAAGTCAACTTTTGCTGACGACAGATATGCGCAATACGACAATAGATTTGCCAGCCAAAAAGAAACAATAAAATAGTACCCGCATAGGTTGGCGCTAACCACCAACCATTGTTAGCCGCTTGCGCTGTGGTGCCAAAAAATGCCCACGAGGTACAATAAACACCTAACGATAAACCGTAAGTTAAGCCTTTAAAAGGTAATACTTTTCGTCTATCAGCCCAGCCAGCTACAGCAAATAAAATCCCTAGATAGACCACCGCAAGCAAACTTATTGACCAAATAGAAAACATAATCACAGATTCTTTTAATTATTATTAAATCAGCATAGGTGTTTTTGTAAAAAAAATCAGCACTAACTTTAGTCCTAAGTGGTTGTTGTAAAAACAGCTTTATCAAAGCAAAGAAAGTAATGATAATTATTTGCAAATGACTATTGACACATCACAAGATCTAATTGATAATCAATATCAACAAGCCGATAGACATAACGACTTGTCAGAACAGAATTTAATTTGTTTCTCGACCCTGAAACAACGTGTAGTCCACGTAAAAAGCTAAGGTTATCTGGTATTAACCGCAACGCCCCTTGATGTTGATAACAGATAACCACCCTACTTGCTACATTGCTCATATCGGTGACGGTAGATATGAAACTAAAAAGCCCTTACGGGCTTTTTTTATGCCTCAAATTCTTATAAAAATTAGATCCACCTGGTAACTACTTCAATTAAATAGAAATAACTCACAAACAAAACTTAATGAGAATTATTTTCAAATAGATGTTGACACTTCAATAAATCTAACTGATAATCAATATCAACAAGACGATAAAGCACAGCGGCTTGTACGGAATAAACTGAATTTGTTTCTCGACCCTGAAACAACGTGTAGCCCACGTTAAAGCTATGGTTACCTGTTATTAATTGCAACGCCCCTTGATATTGATAACGGGTAACCGCCCTACTATTTTACTTGCTACATTGCTCATATCGGTGACGGTAGATATGAAACTAAAAAGCCCTTACGGGCTTTTTTTATGCCTCAAATTCCTATAAAAATTAATTCTCTCTCCTGTAACTACTTAAATTAAATAGAAATACCCAACAACCAAAACTTAATGAGAATTATTTTCAAATAGATGTTGACACCTTACTAAATCTAACTGATAATCAATATTAACAAGGCGATAAAACACAACGGCTTGTACGGAATAAACTGAATTTGTTTCTCGACCCTGAAACAACGTGTAGCCCACGTTAAAGCTATGGTTACCTGTTATTAATCGCAACGCCCCTTGATGTTGATAACGGGTAACCGCTCCTACTATTTACTTGCTACATTGCTCATATCGGTGACGGTTGATATGAAACTAAAAAAGCCCTTACGGGCTTTTTTTATGTCTGTGATTTATGGCTTGAAGAGCCTTAGCAAAAACTAACGACGATTTTTACGTGCTCGCGCTCGGCGTTGCTTTTTCTCTTCTTCTTTAGCTGCTTTTTTAGCTTCAGCTGCAGCACGAAGTTCAGCAACCATCACTTCCTCTTCTTCACGCATGGCTGGTGTTTCCATAGTAATACGGCCAATAATGCCATCGCGTAATTCATTAATTAGAATTTCTGACATTTTATACGTATCGATTTGGTTACCACCGCGAATACAGCCACGTTTTTTACCCGCCATTTCAACAAACTCCCAATCGCTTTGCGGTAATTCATCAATTTTATAACGCGCTTTTAAAAGTTCTGGGTAGGCATGCAATAAATATTCAGCGGTATAACTGGCCACTTCTTCATAATCAAGCGCCGTATCACGAATAGCCCCTGTAGCACCAAGGCGATAACCTGAGTTTTCATTTTCTACTTTTGGCCATAACATACCCGGCGTATCGTAAAGCATAATGCCATCTTCAAGTTTAATGCGTTGCTGTGCTTTCGTTACCGCCGGCTCGTTACCTGTTTTTGCAACTATACGACCTGCTAAAGTATTAATAAGCGTAGACTTGCCCACATTCGGGATACCCATGATCATGGCTTTAATTTGCTTATCCGCGCCAACCTTATGCGGCACTAGTTTTCTACATAATTCGTTAATGCTATGAACCTGCCCCGCTTTATCATTACCGAACGCGATAGCTTTTACACCACTTTCTTGCTCAAAATAATCTTTCCACGCTTGGGTCATTTTAGGGTCAGCTAAATCCGCCTTATTCAAGATTTTGATGACCGGCTTGCCTTCGCGCAAACTCGTCACCATAGGATTTTCACTACTGTAAGGAATGCGCGCATCAAGCACTTCAATGATCACATCCATTTGTGGCATGATTTCTTTAATTTCATTACGGGCTTTATTCATGTGCCCAGGGAACCACTGTATTCCTGCTCTACTCATTTGATTATTAAACCTTTTAATTCAACCCATAACACCATGGGGTACTGTGTGGGGTACTGGGTGAATAATTTCGATTTATCACCTCAACTAATATTGGGTAGTTTACTACAGAAGAGTGATTTAGTGTTTTTAAAAATAAAACAGTAATCAAACCAATATTACCTATGTACTATAAGTTATGTAATTACTTTTAATAATTGAGAAATGACTAAAGGCTTAGCTTACCCTTAACTCACCTTAATATATGCACTATTTATAGATATCGAGTCCAAATTGGACCACTTCCTTTGAGCTGGATACCAGTGCTTTCATTGGTTCCATTATCATTAGTGCATGAAGTTTGTAATTGATCTTCAGATAAATTCTGAGTGTTAACTTCCAAGCCCCCTTGGCCGACAGTAGTACTTGCATCGCTGTTAGATCCGACAACTAAGCCTCCATTGATAATAACTTTAGCTCCTGTCGTTGTGATTCCACTACCAAGCGTAACATGGCCATTTATACTCCAACCAGCAACATCTAAAGACTCTTCTGAAACAATAGCTGAATTGGCAATAGGCAAGCCGCTATTGTCATCACCAACTAACTCACCACTTTGATTACAAAGGTTTGTAGGAGTAATATTGCCTTGACATAGAGTCACAACATCAAAATTGGGAGCGATAATATCACCATGTCCTGAGCTAGTTAACTCAACATTCCCAACAGTAATTAAAGTATTTAGAAGATCGTTTCCTATACCACTTACAGCATTATTACTACCCACACCATTAATTTTAAGTGAGCTATCAAACCAAGCAACTCCTGGAGGAAAAGCAGAAATCCCATCTAATTCCCAAACACTATAATCTCGAAAACAATGATTATTGCCCCAACCACAGGTTAAAAATTGCTGCCCATTGAATGAACGCATATCATCTGTCAGTAAATTATAAACCCCATCTAGCTCAGTACCATCCGATAATGTCACATTCTGAATGGTTAATTGTCGTTTAGTACCTATCTCTTCAAATATATAATTAGCAGATGTTTTAAAATCTTCGGCAACAACTTGTTCAACTCTTGTGTCACAGAATGGAATCCCAGGTAACCCAGGACTAAGATGCGAAACTTGCTGTGTTAGATTGTTAAGATCTACACTTCCAGAGTAGCTAGGTACATTAAATAAACCGGCAATTTCACTGGGGCTTGCAAAACTGGGGGTGTTCCAACAGTTTGAACTACTATTGCATCCACCTTTACTAGCTGTTAGGTTCCCTCCGCCAACCAATGTTCCAATATCTCCAGCACCCATATTAAAATCACCATTTGATAGAACCGTATTATAGTTAGCACCATAGCCATCAGCGGAAATACTATGTCCCCAGAGCTGGTTAACGTTTAAGTCATATATGTTTATACTGCCGCCAGAAATATTATTTGCTTCAAATTGTAATGTGGAAGGTAAAGACCCTTCACCTTCCAATACCTCATATTTATGCCCAGTAACAAACCCACTGACTTCATCTATAATAGCTTCGCTCAAATCAACCAACAATTGCCCACCAGTATCCATTTCTATAACAAAAGGAATGTTTTTGGTCGGTATTAAAGTACCAGATATCCAAGGAAGAGAGGATTTTGTAGTGCTTGTGATTAGCTTGCCTCCAACATCACCCTTACCAATTACTATTCCAGTTTTATCTAATACAGTAGTGGTATATGCACCTGCACGGAGAAAGTTATAATCTCCACTTCCTGTATTTCCGATATTAATATCACGCGCCCAGACACTTGCATTATTTGGTTGAGACATCGAGTCAACCTTAAACTCTCCTCCAACGAGCAAAGTTGCATTATCTTTAATTCCACCACCACTCATAGTAACATCGCCGCTAGCGCAGCCTGATATGCCACTTTTTGAAGAGGAACCCAGCGTTAAGCTTCCTTCAACAGCGATATCAGATAAGGCATCCCCAGAAATAAAGTTCGTTCCCCCGCCAGTTAAATTAGTTACTCCACGCATAACTGCGGTTCTGTTTACTGAGCATGAAGTGGTCTCTGTGGTGCTACTTTGTTGCATTTCAAATACAGCTTCAATCGTAGAAGTAGCATGCGCCTTTGAATTTTTTGCAGCTTCACCTGTGATTTCTGCATAAACGAATACATCACCACCAACCTCTTCTTTATAAATATACAATTGTATATTTTCATCCCCAACTTCTGCATTTAACTTTTGCTGTGACAGCTCTGAATCTGACTTTGAGGGTAAAGCTTCAATCAATGTTTCTAAATTATCACTACTTAAAGAGCTTAGATATTTTGATGTTATATCGACACCTATCCAAGCTTTTCGTTGGGCTTGAGTTTGAGCATGAAAGGTCATAGCTTGACTTTGTGACCCCTCTACAGCTCTAAAGGCGCCAAATACTGCGACTGATATTGCTACGCCAACAAAAAGTAATATAGCAATGGTGGCAACTCCACTCTGTTTGAATGGTTTATTAAACTTCATAGCATTCATTTTTTGCTCACTTATTATACAAAATTAACCATACACGTAGAGCTATCTATAAAGTGTTCTGTTGAATTTTGCACAACTAGCGTAATTTTAATACTCCCCTCAACTCCGATACCAAATGGCCAACAAGGGGCGCGTGTAGCCACTATTGTAATTGGCTCAACATCGTCGGTTGAATATTGAGAAGGTAAGACAAGTCGAGTATTGGGAGTAATGTTACCCATCGTATTATCACAAGATACTCGCCATAAACCGCCACTTGTATCTGCACGTAATCCATTGCATTGTATGCTGCCAGCAATATCACTTAACCACACAATTGTATTCCCTGTGGCTATTGACCCTGAAAGTGCATCTAAAGCCACCAACGTATCATCATTTAATATACGTAAATGTGTATTATAAGCCGCATCTGTGATCCCAAAGCCTGCATCTTGTAATAACATGTGCGAAGATAGCAAAGCTGATACACGTTCACCATCGCTGCGAGAGGATTCAGATGCAGGTACTGTGGTTTGTATCGTATTTCGAAAAATCATCATCATCCCTATCAAAGTAATAGAAGAGATTAACAACCCAATTAACAAACTGATTAACGATATACCGTGTTGCTTATTCAATCCACTTCCTGCTCGTCCGACATTCGAATAACTCCATCGCCACCAAATAATTCACTTGAGGTGTCATTTTCTGTTGTAGATAAAGTAATAGAATAAGCAGTTACAGGTGCGCTAATACCGCCAGCAGAAATAGTCACCTCAGATTCATTACAGTTCGCCGTCAGGGGTACAATACCGACCCAATTTAAACTGCCCGGATTTGTGCATAGATCTGTTTCGCTGCTTTGTTGTAAACGCTCTCGCATTTCCAACAAAGCTAAGTTTTGAGTATTCATATAACGCTGACTCACAAGTCCACGCGCCAGTACTTGCGCAATTCCCAGAAAAAGAATACCAAGAATCAACATTGCAACCATGGCTTCAATTAAAGATATACCTCTTTGATAAGTTCCTCCGTTAGTAAAGTTGACCGGTATCATTCACACTGCCTTTGCTTAATGCGTAATCTAAATTTGAATTGAGGGGAATATTATTACTTAACACGGCTCCACGATTATTGATAAAGATAGTCGTTATATTTTTGTTATTGTTGCTTAAATCTACACCTTCTGGCCATTTCCCTTGCCATATAACTATTCCTGAACAATTATTTCCATTAGGTTCTCGAACTTCTAGCTTATTATTCGTTAGGCTTATACAAGAAGCGCTACTACTATCGCCTCTGGCATCTATAGGGTTACGTAGAGCCAATGCTTTACTTTGTTTAAAAGCACTATTCAGTTGGCTTTTAGCATCATTAATTTGTGCATTGTAAATCCATGCTTTTGTATAAGGCACAGCAACCAGTGCCAATACACCGATAATACTCACAACCACCATCAACTCAATAAGAGACAAGCCCGATTGTTTGTTTACCAAGAGCTCAACCCACCACACTCTCCTGACAAGGTACGAGTGCCTTCATGAGTTAATGTGAGTTTACATTCAGAGCCGGTTGCTTTTAGGCTATACGTACTAGCGGTAAGAGTCATGGTTATAGTGTAATCAGTAGAAGCCTGATACCAATTCACATTAGTGGTTGTTGCACCAGTGTAACTCAATTGACGTTGAAAGTGGTTTTCTAGTGCAACGGAGAGCGCAACTAAATCCGCACCTGCAACTTGAGCACGACTACGCTCAATGTAATTTTGGTAAGATGGTAATGCAATTGTTGCCAAAATTGCTGTAATAGCCAGTACAATCATCAACTCAATTAAGGTAAAACCTAGCTGCCTATAACAGCTACTATACTGATCAGAACAGTATTTCATTACAACACCTTTCCATTAAAAGACAATTTATAGCTATAAACTCAAGGAGGACCAACACTTTGGGCCTATGTTGTTACCAGTTTATCATCACAAACTTCTATTATACATTCAGAGAAACGATATTTGGTAATAACTATTGGTTATAAAAGAAACTATTTATAGCTTTTACATAATAATTTATACCTCGCTGAGCAAAAGAGCTCTACTCAATAGTATTACAATTTTTATTAAACTTAGATCAACCGCAGCAGCTGAGCTAAAAATCAGATGCAGATATAACTCTACAGACTTAATTTAATACCAATAACAGAACTTAAAGCATCATCAGTTTTTTACTGTTTAATTGCGCTATACTGGCGCAAATTTTTTCAAATAAACTGTTATGGCTCTTAAATCTACGATTATTAAAGCGCAATTATCGCTAAGCGATATGGACCGTCACCTTTACCAAGATTTTAATTTAACCTTGGCGCAGCATCCATCTGAAAACGAACAGCGACTGATGATCCGCTTGCTTGCGTATGCACTCAATGCCTGTGATGGTTTAGAATTTACTAAAGGTTTATCGGCTGATGATGAGCCTGAACTTTGGCATAAAAACTACAGCGATGAGATTGAGTTATGGGTGGAGCTAGGCTTACCAGATGAAAAACGTCTTAAAAAAGCCTGTAATAAATCTAAACACGTCGTGCTCTATACTTATGGTGAAAATAACCAAGCTACTTGGTGGCAAAAACATCAACCTAAACTATATGATTTTAAGAATCTGAGCATTTATAGTTTAGACTTTGCCGCAACTCAAGCACTTGCCGCATTGGTTGATCGCAATATATCGCTAACCATTACGATTCAAGATGGTGAAGTATGGGTGAGCTCTGATTCAGTTAACATTGAGATTAAACCAGTACAATTAATGTAACGGGTTAAATAGAATAAGAGGGCGTATGGCTGTTAAACAAGTTGTGGTATTACATGGATTGTATATGTCTGGCTTTGTCATGCGCCCGCTGTGCTCACGCCTTGAAAAAGCTGGGTTGAGCATCCTAAATCTAACGTATAATACTCTCATACCTGATCGTGACACTATTTTTAAGCAAATAGATGCCTTTATAAGTGACAAAAACACTGCGCTAGTCTGCCATTCTATGGGCGGCTTGGTGGCACGCGCTTACCTAGAAGCGAAATCAGATCAAAGCCTTAATGTTACAAAGGTCATCACCTTAGGTACTCCACATAAAGGCAGCCATATTGCGCATCAGATGCAACAAAAAGGCTTTGATGTATTTTTAAAAAACAGTGTGGAATTTTTACTGTCTAAAAATGGGGATTGGCCATTTGATGCCAAACTTTACAGTATCGCTGGCGATCTGCCTTTAGGTTTGATGCCATTAATAGCCAAAGGCAGTCAATCCGATGGCACTGTACTGCTAGACGAGACCAAACTCAATGGCATGGCAGAGCATAAAGTGTTTCATTTAAGTCACACAGGTATGATCTACTCACGCCAAGTGATGAATTATATTGTCAGTTTACTTGTTTAGTGCTCTGCACTAGCAGCCACTTTATAAGCAACAAATGCAATGATTGCTAGTATCAATGGGGTTGGTGCTGCTATATAACCAAAGGTGTCGAAGTTTGCAAAACTTGCGCCCGCTAAATGGCCCACTAATCCAACAACAAATGCCAGCAGTGCGATACCAATAACAACCAACTCCATTTTACTTTCTTTTTCTGTTTTAGCTTGCATGTGAACTCTCCCAGTTATGTAACTGGGCTTAGTATGAGCCGACTAAAAAACAAACTATTGACCTAAATCAACTCTGCTACATCACAACCCACAATGCGATAAAAAGTTTGCTGTAGATCATATTTTTCATCTAATTTTTACTTACCAATTGAGTGTTTATATTACTAGGGGTGGTTTTTACAAAATTAGGTCCCATGTCTATTATAAGTTTGGATAGCAAATATTTTATTAAACTCAATCAATGATAGGTAAAATCTATCTCCATCATTGATTATAACCATTTTACAGATTAACAGTGATCGGTGATACTTTAACCTCAGTCACCGAGAACACTTATCAGTTTATTTTAGGAGAGAAATATGTCACAGGTAAACGCAATTGGTCTTAACAGCGCAAAAAGTGAAGATATCGTAAAATCACTAAATACTCTGTTGAGCAGTTATCAAATTCAGTACATGAACGCACGTGGCTTTCATTGGAATATCAAAGGCCGCAACTTTTTTGAACTTCACGTAAAATTTGAAGAAATTTATAACTTACTACTTTTAAAAGTAGATGAAATCGCAGAGCGTATTTTAACGCTTGATGGTGCACCACTGCATGCTTTCTCTGATTATTTAGAGATCAGTGAGATTAAAGAAGCAAAAGGTATTAGCGATGGGGTGACTGCTGTAGAAAACTTGCTTGCGGGTTACAGCACATTAATTAAAATGCAGCGCGAAATTTTAGCTCAAGCTGGCGAGGCAGATGATGAAGGTACAGCGTCTCTGATGGGTGATTACATCACCGAGCAAGAAAAGCTAGTTTGGATGTTAAAAGCATACTTAGATTAAAAATAACAAGGCCCTCAAATGAGGGCCTTGTTATTTAAAGCCACTTTTTCACGTATTGGTGATCGGGATATTGCTGGAGATACTCTTGTATGGATGAGTAAAACTGAATATCCATGTCATTTCCACTCCAGATATTTTCCAGCATATTTTTTGCAATTAAACTTGGTTGAAGGTAGTCGACCCGTTTATAGCCACGTGCCTTAACACCATGAAAATATTCTTTAGCAACGGCTAAGCTATCAGCTGTGGCAAGTTCAAACTCTGCCAGATTAATTATGGCATATTCAATTGAGTTAGCAGGCAGTTGTGTCAGGTCCGAAAAAATTGATTTAGTGAAAGCTTGAACGCCTTCGCGATTAAAACAACCTATCACTTTTATATAAATAATTGGTGGTTCTATCGAGTATTGCCAATCACCATGAGCATCAAACATTGTTTTACCTATCGAAAGTGCCCGCTGTAAGGGCTATTTATTAATTAAGCTAACAAAAAAGGCCATTTCTAAGGCTTTTTCTTCTAAGCTCTTAAAACGTCCTGATGCACCGCCATGACCTGCATCCATATCAGTTTTAAATACTAGAATATTATCATCCGTTTTGTGCTCTCGTACTTTAGCCACCCACTTCATTGGCTCCCAGTATTGTACTTGCGAGTCATGTAAGCCTGTTGTCACCAAGAGATTTGGGTATGCCTGTGCTGTAATATTATCATACGGAGAATATGCAGCTATTAAATCATAATACTCAGGGTCATTTGGGTTACCCCATTCATCATACTCATTAGTCGTTAGAGGGATAGATTCATCAAGCATGGTAGTCAGTACGTCTAAAAACGGTACGTGGCAACCTATGCCTAAATATAATTCTGGCGCTTGATTAACCACCGCGCCCATTAATAAACCACCCGCACTACCACCCGATGCAAATATCTTATCTTTTGCCCCATAGCCTTGCTCAACCAAGGCATTGGTGACATCAATAAAATCGCTAAAACTATTTTGTTTATGTTGCTTTTTACCTTGTTCATACCAATTTCGTCCTAGCATTTCACTACCACGAACATGAGCAATCGCGTAAACAAAGCCACGGTCTAATAAGCTAAGTGAGGTACTCGAAAAGCTGGGATCAATGGTTATACCATATGCGCCATAACCATATTGAAATAACGGGTTAGTGCCATCCTGTGTGAACAAGTCTGTGCGATAAACCAATGAAACAGGAATTTTTTCGCCGTCTCGAGCAGTCACCATTAATCGCTCTGAGGCATAGTTTTCAGCTTTGAAGTCGCCTAATACTTGCTGCTGCTTTAACAAGGTTTTTGCACCCGTTGCTAAATTCACCTCATATAAAGAGCCTGGTGTCGTTAGGCTTGAATAATAAATACGTGCTGTTTTAGAGTTACTTTCTGGGTTCATAGCAACCGCAGCATAATAACAAGGATCATCAAACTCCAAGGTCATACGCTGCTGTTGCTGATTAACAACTACAAAGCGCGTTTGACCAAGCTCGCGCTCAGTTAGCACTAAAAATTTATCGAACGTTTCAACACCTTCAAGCAGCACATCTTCACGGTGCGGGGTGTGTTCTTGCCACTGACTTTTATCTGCTACCGTTGCTTGTGTCGCTGTCATTAAGCGAAAGTTTTTTGCCTGCCAATTAGTGACGATGTAAAAAGTATCACCTAACTTATCAACATCAAATTCGTGACCTTCTTCTCGAGGCATTAACTGTGAAAACTCACCGCTTGGCTGATTGGCATCGAGCACCCAGGTATCATTGGTTTCTGTGCTTGCTAAATCAATAATAATTAAGCTTTCATCGCGGCTTTTGCCCAAGCCCATAAAGTAGCTGCGATCATGCTCTTCATATACCAAGACATCGTCATCTTGAGAAGTACCTAATACATGGCGGTAAACCTGAAAGCCTAGCAAGGTTTTTAAATCTTTTTTAACGTAGAACACTGTTTGGTTATCGTTAGCCCAAACCACTTGGCCTTCTGTGTTCTCAAGTACATCGTCAAGTAAGCAGTCATCGCTTATCACTTTAAACTTTACGGTGTATATACGGCGACCTTCAGTGTCCTCTGAGTAAGCAAGTAGTTGCTCATTAGGACTGATCGCCACTTCACCTAAGTCATAAAATTCATAGCCATCAGCTAACTCATTAACATCTAACAGAAGTTGTTTATCATTACTGCTAATATCACTACTACGATAGTGACGAGCGTATTCATCATCGCCACGCACTTCTGCGTGATACCAAAACTGACCATCTTTCACCGGAAAACTGTTATCGTCTTTAACTATTCGGCCTTTTAATTCATCAAATAATTGCGTTTGAAAGGGCTTAATTGGCGCGAGTTGTTTATCGCAGTATTCATTTTCTGCGTTTAAGTGTTCGAGTATTTCAGGGGTTTCTCTTTCATCATCACGCATCCAGTAGTATTCATCGACACGCTTTTTCTCATGCGCAATTAAAGAATGTGATTGTTTACGCGCTACAGGGGCGTCAGGTAATAAAGACAAAGATACGTTTGATAGAGACACAGAATAACCAATAAAAAATGTTGTTACTGTGAGTTTATCATAACTTTTCCAATCCCATAAAAAAGCCCACTCAAATGAGTGGGCCGAAAATGCTAAATAGCATTAGGGGGAACAGTTCAATTATTTGGCATTTGTTGCCAAGCTAAATCCCAGCTTTGGCCAACACCCGGTTCATACAATGGATTATTTTCTTCTTTTACTTTACAGAAACGGTCAAATGGCCACGGTTTACATTTATAAATCATTCCTGTTTTTGGCTGTAATACTTTAACCCCTGCATTGTAGTCATTGCTCTTATCAGGGTAAATGTAATCATACGCAGGCTTAGCTTGCTCCCAATCATCGCATTGAGCAACGCAATGGAATGTTAGCTCCGCTCGAGTGATCCCACTGCCATCCAACGCGTAAATTTGATTAGAGCGATAGCCAATTACCAACCCCTGCTCTGTCATTTTTCCCGCCTCAATTAACGGGATATACATATTAATGTGCTCGGCAATGCGACGAGGCCAATTTTGTGGTTCACCTTGCTCACTGTTAGTGATTTTATAATCAAACGATAAATCGACTAGCTCTCCTTGCATGTCATAAAAGGTCACTGTCACCATATCGCCAATAAATAACTGGGTATGGTGATTTAAGCAACCTATTGCCGACCATTTTCCACAGGCCAATGACGAATGCATAAACAAACTAACACCTTATGAATACTTAATAGGTACTATCCAACATTTACAGAACAAAATAAATACTTTTTTACTAGTTTTAGCTAAATGATACACAGTGAAGGAGACTACCCGTGCAGCAACCCCGCTATCTTAGTACTAAACCTTAGACCGGAGGCTTTGCGTCCTAACCTTTCGATTAGTTTGCCAAAACGTTTGAAGTATAAAGTGACGCTCCACAAAGATCAAACAAAAGAATGTAACCAAAAATAAAAACCAATCCTTAAAACCTACAAACACTCAAAAAGCGGATATCTAATTGTCAGCTATAAAAAAGCCAGCATCATTGGTGCTGGCTTTTATAGTTAGGTTGTCGCTTTTTACGCGGTTTGTCTGTTTCGATTAAAAAGTTTTTTAAGCCTTCTAAATGGACTTCCAAACACCGCACCTATATCACTCATCATAATGTATAAACACGGTACCAACACCAAGGTGATCAACGTTGCAAACATAACCGCAAAGCCAAGTGCTACCGCCATTGGAATTACAAACCGTGCTTGTAGGCTAGTCTCAAACATAATGGGTAACACGCCTGCAAACGTTGTTATTGACGTCAGTAATATTGGTCTAAAACGCGCACAGCCAGCTTCAATTACAGCATCTTTAACTGCAATCCCCTGTCGACGGGCTTGGTTTACAAAGTCAGTCATTACCAGTGAGTCATTAATTACAACACCTGCGGCAGCTATAATCCCAAAACCAGACATTAGCGTTAAATCTAGCCCAAACCAGAAGTGACCCCAAATTGCCCCCGTTAAACTAAATGGAATTACTGACATCACTATCAGCGGTTGGGCATAGCTTTTTAGTGGTACAGCGAGCAAAATGTAAACTAGAATCATGCCACCAAAGAAAAACATTACCTGTTGATTAGCTTGCGCTTGCTGCTCTTCTATTGCACCACCAAGTTCTGATTTTACACTTGGAAACTCTTCTTTAAGCTGGGGTAATAATTTATCTTTTACCTGGTTTATCACTTCATTTGGTTCAATAACCTCTTCGTCAATATTACCGTAGACGTAAACCGTTCTATAACCACCTTCACGGCGAATATAGCTGATCCCTGGTGTTTCAGTAAGCTCAACTACATCACCTAATAGCACCTCTTTACCTTGAGGTGTTGTAATTACGGCATGTTTAAGTGAAGAAAATGCTTCACGAGTGAGTTTAGGATAACGCACCATAACGCGTACTTCTTCGCCACGGCGTATAACACGTTGCGCTTCACCACCGTAAAAACTAGCGCCCACTTGGTTAGCTATCGTTGCTAAGTCTAGACCTAAGTCATAAGCCACTGGCTTTAAGCTCATTTGCACTTCTTTGCTCGCGGGGTCAATGGTTGAGCTTATATCAAACAAACCTTCTTGCTGCTGCAATAGCTGAATAAACCGACGACCTGCATCATTTAACGTGTCGATGTCTGAGCCATAGAGTAAATAACCAAACTCACCATCGCCACCCCCTTGGCCATTTACATCATCATAAATTGTTAACGACTTAACACCGGCGATAACTGGCATCTTTTCACGCCAGCGACGCGACAATTCAAATGCATCATATGGACGTAAATCTTCTTCAACCAAAGGAGCGAGCAATTGTGCTTCTGTGCGACCTTGGTTAAACACGAGTACATCTCTAATCAGTTTTTGCCCATATTCACGTTCAGTTTCTTTATCAATAGCAATAACCATTGCTTCAATTTCACGTATTGCTTCAATGGTTTGCATATCCGATACGTTATCGTTCATCTCTAAATTAATTTGTGGATAATCATGCGGTATTTTTGGCATAAACCCAGTGCGTACTTGGTTTGATGCTATCAACGCAAAAGTAATAATTAACAGAGCAACAAATAAAGAAAACACAGCCCAGCGCCATTCAACGCAGCGCACAATAAAGCGTCTGTATGGGCCATTCACAAAGCCAAAAAAGCGCTTATTAAAACGTGCTCGCCAACTATCCGGCTTAATTGGTGGAAATTTAGTATGTGCGATGTGCGCTGGTAAAATTAGCTTTGACTCAATTAAGCTAAAAATTAAACACAGCATAACCACAACGGCAATACCATAAAAGAACGCACTTTCAGGACCGGTTGATAGAGTAAATGGCGCGAATACAGCCACAGTGGTGAGTACACCAAAAGTTGCTGGCGTTGCGACTTTTTTAGCACCATTAACCACGTTAACAACACCACCGCCTTTCTTTTCAATTTCGGTATAGGCGCTCTCACCGATGACAATGGCATCGTCCACCACAATCCCTAGCACCATAATAAAGGCAAATAACGACAGAATATTAATGGTTACACCAAACAGCGGCATCATCATCATTGCACCTAAAAAGCATACAGGCAGACCAATCATTACCCACAGTGCAAGCTTAAAGCGCAAGAAAATAGATAGCATAATGGCTACTAAAATAGCACCTTGGATCAAGTTACTTACCATCATATCTAAACGCGCATTCAGGTAATAAGTGAAGTCCATTAACGGCTCTAAACGCACACCTGGTGGTAGCTCTTTATTTTTCTGTTCGATAAATGCTTTAACTGAATCTGCAACAGGAATGATACTTTGCTGCTCCGTTGCCTTCACTGATAAGTAAACGGCATTTTCACCATTGAACTTAAAGTAACGCTCACCTTCTGTGAATTGATCTTTAATAACAGCGATATCTTGCAGTAATACTTTGGCACCATTAGCGCCAATTTTAACTGGAATTTGACGAAACTCTTCACCAGAGTAAAGCTGGTTTTCAACCCTTACAGATATTACACCTGCATCGGTTTTTAATTGTCCTGCAGAAAAGTTTGCTGAATAGCGGCGCACAGCTGCGGCCACTTCACTTAACGTAAGGTTATAACGACGTAACGTATCTGGCTCAATTTCAATTGCTATCTCATCCAGTGGCACATCATTTTGCACTAATGAGACATTTGACAGCTGCAGTAGCTCATCTTCAATTCGGTTCGCGATAGGTTTAAGTTCAAACAAAGGTAAATCAGCAACGAGTGTCATACCTATTACATCTTGGCGAAACTCAACCTGACTTATGGTGACCGGCTCCATCCCCGCAGGAAAAGTAGCAATACCATCGACGCGCAGTTTTACTTTATCGAGTACATCGGTCAACTCAACATCGGTATTGATTTCAAGCTGTGCACTCCCCCCATTGCGAAATGCGCGATAGGTCCCTTTTTTAATTTCAGTAATATCTTTTAAAGACTCTTCAATCTTAATTAAGATACTCTCTTCCATCTCTTGGGGCGAAGCACCTGGGTAGTTTGCGTTTATAGTAATATAGTTAACTTCGATGTTTGGGAACATCTGACGTTGAATTGTGAAAAAACTAATGATGCCCATCACAATAATGAAAACCATCATTAAATTTGCAGCAACAGAGTTATTAGCAAAATAGGCTATTAATCCTGTTTGCTTTTCTGTACTTGCAGGGGCAACATTTGGTTGCTCTGATTTTGGTAGTTCAGTGTTACTCATAACGCAGTCACCTTTTATAGTTTTTCAGTGGCTGCACTATCGAGTGCATCAATTTTTTTAACAGCTTGAACACCAGCAACTTTAACCGCCATCCCCTTTTGCGGATATTCAGGTAGAGTCATTACCAACTGGTCATCGGCCTCTAAACCATCGCTAATATAAAAATACTCACCCTCTTCACGAATCACTTTTACTTTACGTGGTTCTAATTGCTGTTCAGCATTTACAATCCATACCGTTTGATTGTTTACCAGCTCTTGCGGTAAACGATAAATATTTTCCAGCATTGCACCGGCAAAATTAACTTGTACATATGTGCCGTATTTAATTGCATGCTGTTTATTTACTAAGCCATATGGGTCATCAATACGAACAACTAAACTACTCATGCGAGTCGCGTTGTCTACTACACCTAAATCACGGTCAATCTTTGCTTCACGGCTGAAACCATGCAAACCTGTTTTCATTACCGTCGCTTTAATACCTTTAACACGCTCAGGTAAAAACACACTATCAAAGCCTGCGATTGGGATAATAACTTCAGCTGTTTCAATATTGTTTAATTCAGCCACTTGCGTGCCCATATTAATATATTGACCAACACCAATTTCACGGCTCACAACCAGTGCATCATATGGGGCTGTAACTTCACAGTTATCTAAATCGCGTTGCGCACGCTTTAATCGTGCTTGAGCAGATTTAACGGATGCCTCAGCACTGAGCACTTGTGGTTTACGTAAAAAGAGCGCGGTACGCTCCTTACCAGGAAAACGCTTAGCTTCATCTTCGGCTACTTGTGCTTGCGCCTGTTCTTCAATTAATTGTGCTTGAGCTTGAGCAAGCTCTGCTTGAGCTTGTAATAAAGCTGCTTCGTAGTTATCTTTTTCTATTGTAAATAAGGTTTCACCACGAGCCACAATACCACCAGCTACAAAGTTCGGATGCCAACTTACTACCTCACCTGAGACTTGCGCTGATAAGCGAGTGCTCTCAAGCGGTTTAACTTCACCATAACTGTTAATCACAACTTGATGATTATTCGCAGCAACCGGTTCTACTTTAACAACCGGTCGTGTATCTACAACGTCTTGTGTTTCTGGTTCTTGTGCAATCGCATTTATTCCTGCAAAGCCAGCAATACCAACGCTTAACACAACAATTGGCAACACCCACTTCAATAGAGTTGTTCGCATTATTAATACCCCTTAATTTTTACTGGAGCCATAATAACAGAGCTGAATGAAACATTAACATGACATTTGTAAGCAACTGTTACAAAAATATATACGCGGTTTAATAACACTCGTGATTAAGACTCAATAAAGTAAAAAATGAGATTAAATCAAAGGAAAATAGTGCCTTGCATATAACGTACAGCGTGCCCTGTTAGGGCCACGGTATGTTCACCTACATCACATTGCATATGGCCACCGCGGCTTGATGCCTGATAAGCACTTAAAGAGGTTTTATTTAATTGTTGCGCCCAGTATGGCGCAAGAGCAGTATGAATAGAGCCTGTTAAAAAATCTTCATCGCCACCACTGGCAGGCCAAAAATAACGAGAGGTAAAATCATATTTTACGCTGGGAGCTGTTGCAACAACGTCCAGTGGGAGTAAGGTTTTAAGTAATGCTGAATCAGTTTTTAAGTCAAAAACATCTTGCTCATTTTCATAAATAGCAAAGTAAGCTTGCCTATTTTTCAACACCTTAACTGGTTGTATAGACAAGCCTTGTAGCAACTCTGCTGGTTTATTATCTACCTCAACAGGTGCTTGCTTTGGAAAGGTCATAGTAAAACTACTATCAGCATTCTTCACGACAATTAGCTCACCAACAGCCGCTGCCTTAAAGCGAATTTGCGATAAATTGTATTGTTCGCACAACACAAACGCGGCCGCTAAAGTGGCGTGCCCACAAAAGTCTATTTCCATGAGCGGCGAAAACCAGCGAATAGCAAAACTACCATCTGTTTGGCGATAGGTAAATGCGGTCTCAGAGACGTTATTTTCAGCGCCAATTTTGAACATTAACTCATCACTTAGCCACGCTTCTAAATCAATAACAGCAGCGTAATTGCCTTTAAATAACTCACTGGTAAATGCATCTATTTGATGAATAGTTAATTGCATTAAAAAGCTCACTGTATGGAAACATATTTCTAATAAACTGCCATACACTGAGCTAATTGAACATCAAAATTATTTCATTTTTGCTGGACTAAGCCGGGACTGGACGCATTTTATAGTATTGAATACAGCCAAGTTGAGCAGCATTGGTTAGTAAAATCATTACAAACGTTAGAATATGAGAAGTGCTTGGTAATGCCATTGCAAGCTCAGCAAATAATCCACACACACCGGCAATAAACTGCAAGCTGAAATAACGGGCACTTAGGTTACTAATATCACCACTGCGCAGGGTTTTGTACGTTTGCGGCATAACGCGCACCGAGCTCATGATCAAGCCAACAAATGTTAGCCAGGTCAGCACCTGAGCCGTCTCAAGCTGCGGGTTTAATAATAAAAAAAATGGCAAAAGAGAAAAACCAAGCATAGCAGTCAATTGAATTCGTTCTCTTTTTTTTGCATTGTAGCGAGCAAAGTAATATAAAATTAAGCCGCTTAAACTGCCTGTCACCACAAATGGTAACACCATGTAAAAGCGTTCAAAATATAAATTGTAGGTTATAAAATAAACGCTTTGCGCTACACCAAAGCTCATCATCAATAATGACAGTCCCGATACACTGCGATTTTTACGAATTTTATTTAGAAGCGGTAAGAAGCTAAACACTAAAATAAAAGATGATAAAATAGGCAAATAATGCGCCAAAGCAAACCTCGCTAGTTACATAATGGTTAATAAGTTACTATTATATAAATCAAGCAAAAACACTATGTAAACAACTGTTTTAACTGAATTTATTTTAGGCGCGGCATTGTATAGGGCTGAGATTAACAAGCAACCTTTGGTTAAAATTAAAACAACTTAAAACTGGCAACTTAGCCTTACAGTTGCCACAAGTTTACAATTGAGATTGCTGGAAAATAATTTCAAGAGGTTAAAGCGAGTAATAAAAGCCTAACCAGCTTCTAAGCTCATCTTCAACGCTATCACCTTCAACTTTAACTAAGCCAAAATCAAAGTTAAGGTCGTTAATTCCTGCAATGCCTAACCCAAAGCCAAACTCGCCTTGCCATTTAATACCATAACTTTGCGCAAACACGGCATTATCAACTTGGTGCTGTTGATAGTAAAACCATGGCATCCCAGCAGCAACACTGATACCACCACCATATGCTTGATAGCGCTCAGCAGTGGTAGCGTAAAAAGGCAACTCAGGGGCAAACACAAACTCAGCATGAGTATTTGGGCTAATAAGTGAAGAACTAAAGCCCCCTAAAGCTAAACTTGCATTATCTCGATGTTGTTGTCGGTAATTTAAATACATTGGGATATCGGCTAGCTTACCAAAAACATTGGCTGCAATATCATAGCCCTGCCAATCTTCATGCTCTATTTCACCTTCGTACCAGCGCGCTTTGAAACTTTGCCCAACAGCAAATGATTGTCGATCATGCTCCCAGCGCTGCGCAATACCCGCTCGCAGCCATTGCTGGGAAGCCCCTGTACGTGTATGAGTGTCAAATTCAGAGTAGTTGTAAGCAAGTGTTGGTGTTAGCTTAAGCTGCCCAAAGCTAAGCGGGTATTTGGCATCAAGGTAACCTCCCTTGGTGCTATATTTTTGTATATCGACACTTTGATATTGTTTTGCGCTGTCCAAATCAAAAGAGAAAAGTTGGCCACTGTATTTTATTGCGTTCGCGTTATACTTTGCCTGGGCAAACCCTCCTGCTATAGCGTCATCATGCAAATCAGCACTATAGCCAATTTGCCAATCGAACTGCTTTAATAAATCACTTCCCTTGAGACTTAAATTAAGTAGCGCTGCAGATGCTGAGCTATATTGCGCACCTACAGCCAGCGTGCTGTTTTGCTGCCAGATATCATAATCATGCTGCTGCCCTAGCGCAGCGGTGTAGACTTTTGCTGGAGGTAGTACCGACTGCGAAACCATAAAGGTTGGAGCAATAGAGTCAGTAGCAAAATCTGTTACAAGTAGAGTCTCGCTGTCAGGTTTAAGCTGATAAAAGTCAGGTCCATCACTGGTGATAGCAAGATACAATACTGAGCCATCCGTCATTGCAATTGGGTTAGCAACTGCTTGTTGGCCTTGGGTAAGTTTGTAAAGGTCTTTGCTTATGAGATCATAACGGTATATATCAAGTGAGCTATTCAGCCCCGCAATAAAGTACAATGATTGACCGTCATCACTCCAACTAGGTTGTGAGAGGTACTGATAGCCATGTGGCATAGGCACTGGTTGGGCATTTTGCCCATTCAGATCCTGTATATACAACTGCCAATTATGATTCAACTCTGTCTTTAGAAAAGCCAGTTGTTGCTCATCAGGGCTTAAAACTGGGTAATCGTATACGTTCTTTAAGCTTTTTTCGAATAAAGGGATCGCAGTAGCGGTTAGTAGATCAAACTTAACTAATTCAGAGTAACCTGCTCTTGCTCGTTCTGCATAAAGTGTCTGACCATTTCCTGTAATACTAAAACGACGTAGCCCTGCAAGCTTAGTAAGTTGCTCCACCTGGCCTGTGGTTGTATTAAAGCTATAAATATCTGCTACTCGGCTATTTTCAACAGCATCATTATTGGTATAGGCACCAAAATAAAGTACCTCATCGTTAAGCCATTGTGGGTTTTGAATGCCTGCACGATTGATCTGATTGAGTACCTGCCTTTGCTTACGTTTAAAAACAGCGGGCTTTTTATCTGCAATATCATCAGGGTCATCAGCTAATAAGTCTTTTTGATCGTTCGCGAACTGCTCAGCTGCTTTTGTATTATGCTCCGTACTATAAATAACCAGCTGGGTTTTACCATCTTTATCACGTTCAACGACGGCTAATTGCTGTTGATCAGGTGACAGTGTAGGGTTGCTAGCGCTAAAATCTATCTCAAGCCATAGCTCGCTATTTAGCTCAGTTTCAGTGTGCTCTTTTGCCATTGCTTTATACGTAAATTCAGCAATAAAACGTCGATAAACTTTTCTGGCAGAATCACCAAAAACACCACTAAATGCCTCATCAAAATCACGCTTTTTAACCCCTTGCATCCGTGTCCACACAGCATCTAAAGTGTGTTCTGAATAGGTGTTCTCTAGCCAATATAAAAAACGAGCGCCCATTAAATATGCCATCGAGCCAGCCATATAACTGCCTTTAGTACTACTGAGCTGGCCATAACTGGGTAATGAACCTTGTTGCGCAAATTCCATTAGAATAGCATCTGAGTAATTATCAAATAGCCGTCCACGGCCTGTCATTTTAGATTCAAGTAAAGTTGCATAGCCTTCAGCGACCCAGCGGGGCATTGCTGTATAAGTTAAATCGTAAATATCCCATACACCACGCACAACTTGGCGCCAATCACTTCGGGTTGGCTGAGCTAAATGCACTAGGTGAATGTATTCATGCAGAATTAATAGTTGCTGCCAGCCACTGCTATTCGAAATAACCGTATCTGACTGAGGTGGCGTGGTAAACAAAGCCATCATAGGGTTTTCAGAAGGAGGTAGGGCAAATCCATTGGCACTATTGAGGGGATCATATATGACAACATCAACGGCTTTATCAAGCGCTCGATTTTGTTGCTCTAACACTTTAGTGCGCACAATTTCTAATTCAGTCGCCGCTGATCGTGCCCAATCTTGATTATCGTTAGTATAGTGAACGTTAAAATGCTCAGTATAAATAGTTTGCCACTGAGCTTGGACATTACACGCGACTAATAAACAAGCTGTAAGAAGTGTTTTTTTCATCATGATCCCTGATAGTTTTATTTTTAACTATTATGGTCATAACGAGCAATAAAAGAGAGCATAAAAATGTAAGAAAGCGTGTTAATCAATCTCTAGCGGCTGAACTAAACTCACTAACATACTGATTATAAACACAGATACAACGAACACCAATACGGTACGTAATGCGCCAAGGCCTGCGCTGTACATAGCCAATGTGATTAAGCTACCCACTACAAGTACACCACAGCGCGCGCAAATCAGCGATGGTTTTTTATGACAACGAATATGGCACATTAAAACCAAAATGCAGCAAAAAGCGATTAAACAGAGCGTTAAAACCATCATAACCTCCACAACAAATGAGTTAGTGAGGGTGTTAGTATAATGAGTATTTAAAATAGATCAATGCAATTGATAATTATTTGCAATTGGAATTCACATCCAATTGCGCTGCTCTGACTCAGCTTGAAACAAAGTAAAGTCTATAATTTCATCTGCCAACGTTGCTTTTAGATAAGGTAAGTTAACATTGCCCGACGCTAGTTGTATAGACAAGCTTTTCACCCCTGCTCTTCGCATAAAATACGTGTTAACTCCACGCGTACTTTGTGCTTTGTACAGCTCAAATACTCGATACTGCACACCCAGCATTCCACTTCTAAAAATACCGTAATAGCGCCCTTGATAATGATAAAAGTAATAGCCGTAGCGCTTATACGATAGATACACTAAGCAGCTCAACACCGCCAAAATACAGATACTATATAAAGTGTGGCTAGCCACTACGTAATAATTGAATAGGCCAAACAAGAGGCTTGGTATCAATGAGTAAAACAGGAGGTTTTTAAACAGTAGTGCTTGCTCAACGCCTTTAAATTTCAATGCTTTAAAATCAAAGTTCGCTTCACGTAACCAAGGGTAAACGCGCTGGAGTGTTTGATTAACTTGCTCATGCTTTAATACCGGCATAACCAAACTTTGCTTACTCTTTGCTCCCGTAACATAACCACTCGTCGCTTGAAAACACTGTATTGTGTAACGCTGTAGCATACGCGCAATCAGATTTTGTTTAATTACAATTGATTGTACTTTCTCAAGGCTCACCGACAATTGATGACGTTCTAGTAAGCCAGAGATACGCTTAAATTTACCGGCCTGAAAATACAACTCATAGTTATAAAACCGAATTAACGACATTATAACCGACAGCAAAACCGCTAGCATGACTAGCATAAACAATATTGAAAATACCGCCAATGCAGCTGCATTAACCAGCAAGCCCACTTCTTGCTCATAAAAAGCTTCCAAGCGGTTAATCACTGCCTGTTCAAAAAAGTCAAACAGCACATTCATAAATGGCGCTAAAGCGGCCAGTGCAAGTATCGCCATATTAGACATTAAGCCAAACTTAGCGACTTCTTTATTGGTCAATTTTAAACTGTATAGGGTTTCTGCAACTTTTTCACTGTCAGCCGTTTGTTGGTCTTCAACTACTTGCTGCGATTCTTTATAAGTGAGCACCTGCTCTCGTACATCTTCAGCATATGCTTGAGTAACCCCCGGAAGCACAGCCTCTTGCGCTACGCTGCCAGCAGCATCAAAAATACAATTAACTAACCCCAGCGGTTTAAAATAAAATGGCTCTGCCACATTCACGTTTTGTACTCGCAAAAAGCTAAGCGTTAGGCGTTCTTTTTTGAACACCCCTTTATTGAGTAAAATATCGTGATCATCGGTGATACAAAATCTAAAATTCACGTAATAAGCAAACGAATACAACAAAAGCCCCACAACAGCAATCGACGCACCGATTTTGCCCCAAAACAACTTATCTTGAACTTGAGTGACAAATACAACCGCAATGGGTAATAAATTAAAAATACCGTCTTTAATAAATCGATAAGCAAAATGTATTACAAAGTACAGCAACGCCCACGGCGATACTCGTTGCCAGTGCTGCTTATTCATTTGTTGATTCTGCGCTAACTGATTGGCTGCTTTGTAATTGTTCAGGCGCTTGTTTATGCTGAGTGTAATCTTGTATAAATTGACGGATATCTTTACAGTCGGTGTGACTCAAGCCACTAATGTTTAAGTCAGCACTCATGCCACCCGCACTGTATAAACGCAGGCTTGCTAAGCCTAACTTTCGCTCAAGCGGGCCTCTGTGTATTTCAGTATGCTGTATTCGTGAAAGCGGCAAAATGGTTACTTGCTGCCAAATAACTCCTTTTTGGTACGCGATATCATGGCTACGAACTGCTATACCTTTCAAACGCACACTAATTAAATTAAAAATTAACGACACTACTAAAATTATCGGCAAGCCAATCATTAATGGTGTTTGTGCCGCATTTGCAAAATTCTGGTTGAAAAAGCATACCGCGGCTAACACAGCCATCAAAGGGACGTAAAATAATAACCAACTCAATTGTGCATGCAATAATGCGTTATTTGCGAGGGGCTTAAATTCGATAGACTGGTGTTGCGGTAAACAGTCAAGTTGATGGTTTTCAAACACGTTACATTTTCCTTCAAAAGCCAACTTATCAGTGTAAGTTGGCTTAAGTTAGCTTAAACCCAGCTAATTGTCGTGGCGAGTGTATGGCTTTGCCCGGGCTCAACAACAGCACTGTCATCCATCACATTAGCTGCCTCTAAACACAGCATAGTATGATATTCATCGTCGGCAAAATTAGATAAACGTTTTGATTTATCTATCCACGGATTCCAAAGCACACAAGAACTTGAGTTTTCACGGCCAACTTCAATAATTCCATCTGGCGTGATTATGCGCTGTGTATCGCTGGCTTGGGTATAGACCATATCCGTTTCACGGGCAAAACCAACAAGTTCGTTTTGATCGAATGGGCCTTCACCAAACTCAATAAACTTAGAACCTTGCAGGCCATCGACTTTGGTGTCTTCAATGGCTGGTGTTGGGAAGTAAGTATGCAGCGCCTGGCTAAAAGTAATTGTTTGCTCACTTAAGTTGGTCGTTGTTAAACGCACTTCAAGTTTTGTAGTTAATACAAACTCAACTCTAAGAGATGATTTGTGCGGCCAATACGTCTCATCTACCTGAGTCATCGGTAACGTTAAACTAACGCGTATCTCGTTATCTTGCTCCGAGACCTCATCTGCACGCCATAAACTGGTACGCGCAACACCATGAATAGGCCAATCTGGATTTGGATTTACCCCAAACCAAGGCCAACAAATTGGTATACCGCCACGAACACTCTTACCTTGCTGGTAATCTTCTTCGCTTGAAACCCAAATCAGCGGCTTTTTTCCACTCGGTGTAAACTCGGTTAATTGCGCACCTTGTAGAAAAATTTTGGCGCTGCAATAGTCGCTTGCGACATTAATATACTCTAATTCAGAGTCCGATTGTTCAATGCTTACAGATGGAGATAACTTCATAATACGTCCCATAATAATGAAAAAGCCTGTAATACCTTACCCAATACTTCCCCAATTAGTAAATATTAATTAATGCTTTTTGCCACAAAGTTATAATTTCTCACTTAGTCACGCTCAACATATAACTTAGCTGATAAAAACAGTTAATAAAATAAGTAACAAATGAGCTAAATTTAATTTCAACTCAAATAAAGTTGCTATCAGTACCGACTAACTGTAAAGCCAATAATACAGTATTAATCCACCTCAACTATTTGAACTCTATTTATTTGATGTGTAATATTTATTGATTACGATCGTTCCTTGTTCGCAACCGGCCCTATCAAGAGATAAAATAATGCAAAAATATGACGAGCTGTTGGTTTCATTACGCAAAGTAATTCGTGCGATTGATCTGCACTCTAAACAGTTAAATAAAACGTCAGGGTTGACTGGGCCACAGCTGTTAATAATGACCGAGGTAGCACAAACAGACGGTATTACTGCCAGTCGTATCGCGCAAAATGTGAATTTAAGCCCGGCTACTGTAACCAATATTCTGGATCGATTAGAAAACCGTAACTTAGTTACTCGAGTACGCAGCCAACTAGACAAACGTCGCGTGAGTATTTACCTCACTCAAAGTGGTAAAGATATTCTTGCCGATGCCCCTCAACCTCTACAAGAGCACTTTATAGAACAGTTTTCATCACTTGAACAATGGGAGCAGAGCCAGTTGCTATCGTCAATGCAACGTATTGCGACTATGATGGATGCGCAAAGTATTGATGCCGCCCCGCTGCTTGAAGTTGGCCTGATCACCCGAGCCGCAGATAGTAAACTTTAGTAGTAAAAATACTGTCATAATAATGAAAATAAACAGTATCTTACCCTTAGCATAATATACCCAAGCCACCTCAAGATGCGAGTTTCAGTTGGAATTAAAAGCGATTTAGGCAAGGCATTGATTGCAAATAATGGTTGTTCCCTTGTTAAAATCAATAACGCAGTATAAATCGCTTTTAAACCAACCCATGGGGCGTTTCACAGGAACTTACTCTCATCGTTGTTACTTTTTAAAAGGGATGGCCATTCTTGCAAAGTAACGCCTTGATATTAAGCACCTGTGAAACGCTGAATTCTGCATCTTGAGGTGGCTTGGGTATACACTCAATTACTTGGGTAATAAGTATAAATAGTCTATTCTATGCATACTCAATCTCAAAATAGCGACTTATCATGCTTAAACTATCACAGTTAGCCCTCGCGACACTGCTAGGGGCCACCACTAGCCAAGCAAATGCATCAGATATTGATGATATGCAGACCCAATTGAAACAACTACAACAGCAAATGCAACAGCTTCAACAAAAACTTGATGCAGCTGAGCAAAAAGCAACCCAGCAACAGCAAGAAATTGACCAGCAAATTGCAAAGCAGCAAAAAGCGGCCGAGCAACAAACTGCGGCGGTTGAAAGCAAAAAAGAACCGCAAGGCATAAAAATTGGTGGTGCAGTACGTACCAATTACAGTCATACCTCTTATGAAGAAGGCAGCCAAGATCGTGGCGGCGATTACGATTTCGATATTTTTAGACTGAATTTTTCTGGTGATGTTGGCGACGTCATGCTCAATGCTGAAATTCGTTTTTTTGACTACATGACAGCGGTTAAATATGCTTATGCAGCTTATGACTTTGCCGATGATTGGCAGGTGCAAGCAGGTATCACTAAAGTACCATTTGGTAACTGGCCATATAATTCGCACAACTATTTCTTCGGGACCACTTATTACATTGGCCTTGAAGATGATCACGATATGGGTGTGCTCTTCAAGCGTAAAATTGCCGACAACTGGCAGCTTGATCTAGGCTTTTTTAAAAACGATGAGCAAGGCGGTGTAGACGGTTATGTAGATAACCGTAGCGATCGTTATTCATACGACGTTGTTGGTTTTCGCACTGCTGATGAAGGCGTTTATGCTGACCCAGGCGCTAAAGACGGCAACCCTATAGGTGAGTACAATACCTTTTCAGGTCGCTATGGCTACCATTTTGAACATGATGGCGGTAAAACTGAAGTGGGCTTCTCGGCGTTAGCGGGTGGTTTACACGATGGCGTAGATCGTGCGGGTGATTACAATGCATGGGCACTGCACTTAAACAGCAATATTGGCGCATGGAACCTTCAGCTGCAACATGGCGAGTACGATTATGATATAGATAATGTCAATCGTATGGCTGTGGGCGCATACTCATTTTATGACAGCATTGCCGCGCAAGCCACCATGACCAACGCAAACATTGCCTACAGTGTTCCGGTAGAATGGGGCCCAGTTACTGGACTACAATTTTATAATGACTACGGTATTATTTATGATAAATCAGACAATACCGAGGACACCTGGATGAACGTAACTGGTGTATCTATTGCTGCTGGCGGGTTATTCACTTACATCGATTACGTATTTGCAAAAAACCAGCCATTTGTAGGTGGTTCCGTTGCCGGTGATAGTGATGAAACCGAACGTCGTTTCAATATCAACGTGGGTTATTATTTCTAAATACTTGTATCACCCAGCTAATCCGCTGGGTGATTTTTTGTATCCATGTTTATTTTTTATTACCTTCTGTAATAAAGCCCATACTACTAATACCAGCTTGCTGCACTTGCTCCATTAAAAACACCACATTTTGATACTCTGTGGTTTTATCGCCCCGAATATGCAAAATCGGCTGCGGAGTTTTAGTCGCTTGCTCTGCTAAGCGCGTTATCAATTGCTCTTTTGTAATGGCTTGTTCAGCCCAAAAATAACCACCTTCATTATCTACAGACAATACAATGGTGTCAGGTTTTGCTGCTACAGGCTCGCTTTCTGCAGAGGGTAGCTCAACCTGTATAGATTGGTTAATCACCGGCACGGTAATAATAAAAATAATCAATAATACCAACATCACATCCACTAATGGTGTCATGTTGATCTCATTCATAATCTCTTCATCATCATTATCAAAGTGGAATGACATACACTACCCTGCCTTAGTATGTACTGTGCCGGTTAAGTAATAAGCGTGTAGCTGTGATGCAAAACGATTTAGTTGAATAATCACCGACTTGTTACCACGACTAATGGCGTTATATGCTAGTACCGCAGGAATTGCCACCGCAAGACCAAATGCGGTCATTATCAAAGCTTCACCCACCGGACCTGCCACTTTATCAATACTTGCCGAGCTAGAAACACCGATTCCGACTAACGCATGATAAATCCCCCACACAGTGCCAAACAAACCAATAAACGGTGATGTGGAGCCTACAGAGGCCAAAATAGCAAGGCCACCCGAGAGTGATTCTCGAGTATCATCAATATTGTTTTTAAGTGCTGTTGTTAACCAATCAGCTAGTGGAACTTGGCCTTGTAGCTGTTCTTCATGATTTTGATGGTGCTCTTTAGCTTGCAAGCCTTGAGCGGCTAACTGCTGAAAATGCACCTGTGGCGCCAAGAGTTCAATACCTTTATTAATATCTTGCTGCTGCCAAAACCCAACGACTAAATACTTTGCTTTTCGTAATTTTAGTAAGCTAAACAAACGTATAAAAATGACCGCCCACGATGCAAGCGACATCGCTAATAAAGAGAAGCCAACAAATTTAATGACTGCATCACTTTGCTGCCATAACGCTGCAATCCCATATGGGTTTTCCATTTTACTCTCCTACAACCAATTATGTATAAACAAACTCAGCCGCAATGCGGCTGAGTTGCTAGTGCAATAACATTTTTAAATCATTTTATTTAAAAATGCGCCGTAAAAGTAAGGCGAGAAGTACGCCCAGGCCCCGGCATTAAACTCAGTGCTAAAGCATCGAGATAAAACTCATTGGTTAAGTTAGCAATATTAAAGTTAACGTCCATATTGTCTGTAATCGCATAGCGCGCATATATATCAACTAATGTATAAGCCTCTGTTGGTATATGTGGGGCCGTACCATGATAGTTTTGCCAGCTTGACTGCCTGTCATAGCTTGTATCTGGCGCCCCCGTATAAGTCATTCTCATACCAATATCTCCTGCACCATTTAGCCACTTAAACCCCAAAATAGCAGCCACTGATTTCTTCGGCGGAATATGATTTGATACATACATCCCAGAGAAACCTGAGCTAGAACAATCAGGAATATCAACTTGCCTCCATGAAATCATAGGGTTATCACGAAATGATTGAGCGAGTTCAGCATCACACAGCTTGGCTTCGGTATAATAGGTGGCGCTTACATCGCCATAAAAATTACCATATTCCATACGTGTTTGTAACTCAATGCCACTGGTGTTAAAACTGTCTGAATTACCGATAGCTAAACTAACATCTGTTGACTCTATTAATTCTTTATCTACAGAACGACGAGTAATATAGTTTTTAATTTGATTATCGAAGTACACAACTTTCGCACGCAAAACAAGATCATCCACTAATTCATCATTGAGATATGAAAGGCCTATTTCCTTATTTTTTGCACGTTCTGGGTCAACATCAAAAATACGCCTTGATACTGACCAGCCCAATGTAGATTCCATTATGCTTGGCATACGTAAAGCTTCACTGTATCGAGCATATGCAAGCCATGATTCGTTTAACTGCATATTTAATGCAATGTTAGGTGCAAAGCCATCGTGCTTACGCGACATTTTATCGCCAACGGTAAAAGTGCCTAACGATAAACCGTACTCATACCCACCAACATAACTAGATTCGAAATTTATAGTGCTAATATCGCTCGGCTCTTCTCCCCACTTTTCAACCATCCCTACGCCTGTTAAACGAGGATCGGTGATATCACTATACTCACCATTTTCATCCCTAAACCAGCGAACATCTCCTAAACTCGATCCATCATCACCAAACAGTGTGATATTTTTATACTTTTTCGTATCTTCAACCCAATTAGCGTTATTATCATGTACCTTAAACCAAGAGTAACGTCCACCTAGCTCAAGGCTCAACCAGTCTATTGGTGACCACTTAGCTTGTAGAAATACACTGCTCTCGTAACGATCCCCATCCCTATGGGTACGATTATTTTGAATATCATCTTGCGAATATTTAACGTTATCGCCTTTGCCAACGGATTCTTTTTGAAAGCTATAACCATAATCTAAAGTTGTTGTACCAAAGCGTCCGCTATTGAGTATGCTTTGATTACTAATATCAAACCCAGATCTAAGCGAGCCTGTTTTTGCTAAATAATACACATCGATACATGACTCACATTCATAACCAGCTGGAGGCTCTTTACCTTCTAGTGGATTACTAAATGCAAAACCGTTATAAGCTGCAGAATCAGTCTCCGTATGCCATAAATTAATATTTAAATTATGTAGTAAAGGGTTTGTTGGCGATGCATATTTATAACGTGCGCTGTAGCTATCGATACTTTGCTTCGATGGTTTCCATTGCATTAATGTATCACCATCGTTACGAAATATTTGCGACGCCATGATTTCGCCGTACTCGGCTTGGTACTTTCGATAGCTTAGCTCTAATTTAGAATCATCATTTATTTTTATGGTTGGCTTTATCAGTATTGAGGTGCTTTCATTCGCGGTGTTTAATACTTCTTCACCCGGTTTATAAAACCGTGCGATCCCTTCATTAACTTCAGTGTATTTTTCTTCGACCCAAGTACCGTCTACTTCATTCCAGCGACTTTTTTCTTCGTCATAAAAATAATTTTCTCGGCCTTTATCACCTGCGTAGTAATTACCAATATCACGACGTGAAGCAGCTAAAACCAAGTCAAAGCCATCTTGTTCAGTGGCATAAACAATATTGGCAAATTCACCATCACTATCTACAAGGCCAGGGGCATCTGCGCGTGGTGTTGCATCAAAGTTGCTTTGGGCATCGCTACTATTACTTTGCATACCCGCTTTAAATCGAACACCATGGTGGGCGCCATCACGTAAAATATCAGCTGTTTTTAACGTTTCCATCACCACCACCCCACCGACAGCTCCCATACCTTGGGCATTGTTTGCGGGACCTTTGTCGATTGATACTGTGCTTATTAGGTCAGGGTCGATGTATGCGCGATCAGAAACCCCTGCATAGCCTCGGTATACGGTGTTGCTTTGAATGCTACCATCAATGACTACTGGAACGCGATTTTGACCTTGTACACCTCGAATATTTACATCAATAGCGCCACCATTACGCGATTCACCAACCTCAACCCCTGGGATCCCTTTGAGCATATCACCGGCTGAGGTGCCACGAAATTGCTCAACGTATTGACTATCTAATTGCACGTTTGAGCTGGTTTTTAGGTATGGTAAATCTTCTGCGGCAACGCTATCTTCATCAAACATACCTGGCGCAACATAACCACCTACCACTGAAAGCGCCGCTAAGTCTGTCGATGATTTAGAACTATCTAACTTTTTTAATATGATTGAATTACCTTCAATCGTTGCAGTAATCCCCGTATTTTGCAGCACTTGATTTAAAGCGTCGCGCACTGTAGCTGGTCCTTTTAATTCAGGGGCATTTAATGAATCAACCAACTCAGGTTCAAAAATAAGGGTCATATTTGACTCTGAGGCGAGTTGATTTAACGTCATCTCTAGAGGCTGAGGCTTGATATCCAACATCATTACATTGGTATTTGCCATAGCTGGCATAGCTAGACCGATACCAATTGCCAAAGCAACGGTTGATAACTGCATTTTTTTCATTTTATGTTCTCATGTTGTTTCACTACCCAATAAAACGAATGAGAATAATTATCCCTCACCTATAACTTAATATTTATGTCTGAATTAAGTATTTTTATAAGAATTTAAAATGTAAAAACGCCATTTATTTAACAGCGCTTTATTTGCGAGGCTGTATTAGCCAATGATTATGTTTTTCGACAACCTCAACGGGTAATATTTTTGGCAATAGCTGAGCGGTATTCGTAATATCATTCAATTGAAACGTACCACTGATAGTAAGCCAGCTTAGTTGCTGCTGCTCCAATTGTAGTTTTTTAGCCTGATAACGATTTAGCTGATCAATAGCAAGGTTTAATGGCGTGTGAGAAAAGCGAATTTGTCCATGTTGCCACATGGCAAACTGTGTAGCTGCAAGCTCAACGGCACGATCATCGTAGCTGTAATACCCTTGTTGTGCTTGTAATAATGTATTACCTAGCGTTGGATCATAAACGCTCACCTTGCCACGTTCGACAGCAATGATTGCATCATCTTCGACTCGATTAACATTAAAGCGGGTCCCCAATACAGTTACCGTAATTTCATCTACGACAACCAAAAAAGGCCGATGTACTTGTTTAGCTACATCAAAGATAGCTTGCCCTTTATGTAACTCAATACGGCGTTGCGAGTCATTATAATAAACAGCTAAACGAGTATCGCTGTCTAATGTTATCTCGCTACCATCAGCTAAAGTATAAGAGCCAGTTTCACCTACTGATGTTGTATAAACCTCTGCACTAGGCTGCATATAAAAAGAAGTACCAATAAATGCAACGACCACAGAAGCAGCTATTGCGATTCTTTTTGACCATTGAGGTAACGATGTCTTTTTAGTCGGGAGTAAAGACAATAAACTGCTAACGGTTTCAGGAGGAAGGTGGGTTAACTTTGCATCTAAAACCAAACACTGCTTAAAAATACGACCATTATCAGGATCACTTTGTAGCCATTGCTGCCATTGCTGTAACTGCTCTTGGCTAGGGTTTTCTTGTAAGCGTAATAGCCACTGCATTGCTTGTTCAAATGACGGGGTATTATTTTTAGTATTCTTCATTTGCTATTAATATCTCACGACAACGACTCATTGCTTTGATTAAATGTTTTTCGACCATACTTTGGGAAATCTGCATGTGCTCAGCTATTTGCGCCTGACTGAGGCATTTGTATTTATACAATACAAATGCCTCTCGGCACTTTTCAGGCAGACTAGCTACACATTGCTCTAATGCGTCAAGTTGCTGCTGAGCCATTAATGTTGATTCAGGGTTTAAGTGCTCTTGAGCGTATATCGCACTTTCTTCTTCTGGCAGCGCAGTAAATTGACATACTTTTTCACGACGATAAAGGTCAATCAATAAATTGTTTGCGGTTTTTAAAATTAAAGCACGGTTTTCAGTTTCTTTATTTTTATCAAGCTGCTTTGTATCTTGTTTTAATAGTCGGGTTATCGCTTCTTGGATCAAGCTCTGCGCTTTATCACGGCAGCCCGTTCGCCGCGCCATAATATTTATGACGTTGCTAAAATCGGAAAAAGGCATAGTTTACTACTGCGTTGTTAAAACAGGCCCTATTTTAATACAAAATAGAATTAAACTTAAATAGAAATAATTATCATTTATTTTTTAATGAAGAATTCAATAGGCAATAATAATTTATGAGGAGCGGTTAAATCCTTTGGCACCTTAGGTAAAGGAGCTGCATCTGCTACTGTTTTTAATGCAGCTTTGTCGAGCACACTCACACCAGACCCTTTAACAATATCTAATGCTATAACCTTGCCATCTCGCGCCAAGACTACCTCAACATACACCACACCTTGCTGCTTTTTCATAATCGCACTTGTTGGATACTTACGGTACGCCATTAAGTGCGACAATAAACTTGCAGTCCAACTCTGTTTACCTTGAGAAACTAATTGCTTAGAAACACTATGCTGTTGCGCCGTTGTGGTTGCAATTGCTTGGTGTTTTGGCTGCTCTATCGCACGCGGAGCCCGCTGTTGCTTTTTAATCTGCGGCCGAACCTCAGGTTGCATTTTATTGGCTGGCTTTACCTGCTCAACATTCACTTCATCAGGTTGCTTTTTGGTCAGTATTTTTTGTTTTTTTACCGGCTTTGCCGAGGACGTATTTTGCGTTACTGCCACTTGGCTCAGCGCGGCTTGATCAGCCAATTTTTTGGCTTCTGAGACTTCTGGTTTAGGTGCTTGCGCCGCAATTAACTCTACCGCAATGACATTCGGCTGTTGTACTTGTATTGGCTGTGCTCTGCCTTTGAACTGAAAAAACACTAACCAAGCGATTAAAAAATGACACAACATAGCGAATAATACGCCCTGTATCACTTTAAAATACGGTTTAGATGAAGTCTCATTTACTTGACTAGGCTTGGAACATAGGTAGTTAATTACTAGCAAGAAGAGCAGTAAGCAAAAACTCACCAACCAGATAGATTTACTTGTTAAAGCAATAATAATTAAACTAATAAGCATACCAAATGAAGCAAAGTACTTAGCTTTTATGGGCACCACTCGTTTTGTTTGCCAGTTAACTAAGGTGTTACCGAACTTGGGGTGATTCAAGAGCCAAGCTGCAAGCTTATCACTTGAACGGGTAAAGCATGCAAGCGCTAGAATTAAAAAAACAGTGGTTGGCATAACAGGCAGCAGCATGCCTATTATAGCCAAGGCTACGCTAAGGCAGCCTAGTATAAAATAGATGAACTTTTTGATTGGCAAAATTTGCCTAAATGCGACGCTTAACACTGATTCAGACAATTATTGATAAATAACATCAAGTAGCTGATGAGCAACAGCAAACGCATCTTTTGCACCTTGATAAAGCTCTAGCTCTTCATCAGCGTTTAATTGTAACGCTTCAACTGCTTGCATAAACTCACGCCATTGACTACCACGACCATTACCTGGACCTGCTAAAAAGCGGGCACCATAATCAGCGTCTAAACCTAATTGAGTTACTTCTTTTGCAAGCATTGCAGCACCAAGCTTCGAGCCTTCAATAACATATAACCAGCCTACTGCTTGTGCTAATGTTAGGTCTTCGATTTTAATTTGCTCAGCTAAACCCTCAGCTTTCATGCCTAGGTCTTGTAAATCGAGTGCAATAGCATCACAGCGATTTCTGCTTGCTAAGTCATCAAAAAACGTTGTTAACTGCTGGCTGTTATAAATTGGCACAACATGATTTAACAATAAATACTGAAAACGTAAAAAATCACCATAATTCTCTTTTGAGGCAAAAGGTGATTGCGCCATAATTTTATTATCTAAGTTATCGTGTACTTCAGCTGTTGTACGCTTGAGCTGCGACATGCGTGGGAAGTTTACTTGGGCTATGCTAGACATAATTTGATTCTAATTTACCATCGTTACTTATAAAGACGAACAACTCCTCAAAACCCACACCTAAAATATTATTTTTTTTCACTCAATTTCATAGTAAAGTTATTTGAGTAGTCATTGTTTTGCTGACGTGTTTTCCTGCCTTTTAATAAAAGACCACTCAACCAGCTGAGAAATAAGTGAAAGTTAAGCCTACTCTAGCCACCTATAAAAATGTTTGCTATCAACTTTTAGGGTTACTATTAGTCGCCTTAGGCATTATTGGGGCAGTATTGCCTGTTATGCCTACAACCATTTTTTTTATTCTAGCGCTAGCATGTTTTACCCGCTCATCACCCAAGCTAGCGGCTTGGTTACTCAATCACCCTCGTTATGGCGCGACTTTGCAACATTGGCAAACACATAAAGTAGTACCAACCAAAGCAAAATGGTGCGCAGGGATTGGTATGCTCCTAGGGTTAACTATATTAATCCTCAGCTCCCCTCCTTGGTGGGTGGTTATGTTTGTAGCGATAATTGAAATAATAGTAATGATTTACTTACTTTCGCGCCCTTCAACAGTCCCTAAAGTGTAAATTTCGTAAATATTGTTGTGATAACTAATGCAAATCATTACCATGTATATATTATATCTATAACACCTTAATTATTTATGCCGTTAATTAATAAGCGCACGCTGTATAGTACAAGCCGCGCACTACATATTTATCTTTCAACTGCCTTATTATTTTTGCTTATTTTATTTTGTGTCAGTGGCATCATTTTAAATCATGTAGATTGGCTTGAAGGTGATAAAAATGACGGCCAACACACGATAGCTTTACCCAGCGCACTCGTTGAAAAAGCCAATAACAACCTCGAGACCTTACCGACTCTTTACCCTGAAATAGAAGCCTATCTAGCCACTGAGCATGGTTTAACAAAAGTAAAAAGTATTGATTGGGAAAAAGAAGATGCGCTAGTGATGCTCGACTACCCACTGCCAGCAGGTTTTGCTTTTGCAGAAGTCGATTTTATCAGTGGAGAGCTAAATCTTGAGTATCAAACCGGTGGCTTTTTGAGCCTAATTGGTGACTTGCATAAAGGCCGTCACACTGGCGAAGCTTGGAGCTGGGTAATCGATATCTCGGCTGTATTAATGATTTTATTTGCCATTACCGGCATGATTATTTTATTTCAAAACAGAAAAAAACGCTTAGTAGGAATATGGCTAACTGTGCTTGGGGTCGCAACACCTGCAGTCATTTATTTATGCTGGGTTCCGCAACTAAAAGGAGTGTCTTAATGTTAAAACTAAACACCTTATTTGGCGCAGTAATATTATTTACAGCGGCTTTATTTCAATCAAATGCAGATGCATCCGAACTTGAAATTGAACTCACCTTGCCTGATCTTGATGTACAGCCTTACCATCGCCCATACGTGGCCGTTTGGCTTGAAACTCCCAAGCGTAAGCATGTAACAACTGTTGCATTGTGGGTAGAACAAGCTGAGTGGTTTAAAGACTTACGTCAATGGTGGCGTAAAGCGGGCAAAAGCGATGCTAATTTTGACGGTGTAACAGGCGCAACAAAACGCCCAGGCAGCTACACAATTAATTGGGATGGGAAAGATCTCGAAGGACAAGCTGTTACGGCGGGTAAATATTTACTTAATTTAGAAGTCGTACGTGAAGAAGGTGGTAGAGATTATAAACGTGTAGAACTTGATTTAAGCAAAGACGGTAAAATCACTATCGAAGGCAAAAAAGAGTTCTCAGAAAGCTTCGTCACTATCACAGCCAAGTAACAGTATTAAGTAACTAGCAAGTAAAAATAGACTTATACATTATTTTAATAAGGAAAGATTATGAAAATCAATTTACTTAAAAGCGCATTTGTTGGCGCGCTTACATTTACAGCCCTTGCTTCTAGCTATGCAAGTGCGCATGCACAATGGTTAGTACCTTCTCATACTTCGCTATCTGGTGATAAAGCACACTATGTAATGATCGATGCTAGTATCTCTAATGAAATATTTGCTCCTGATAAAGCGTATCGCCCAAAAGAAAAAGGCGCTGAGTATGACGACAATCTGATCATGGCGATTGGCCCAGACGGTAAACCAGTTAGCGACCAAATCCGCGCTTATTTTTTACAACGTAAAAATTCAGCTGCGGTAAAACTAGCAAGCGAAGGCACTTACCACATTGCATTGAAACGTGAACCACGTTTAATGACTTTTTACAAAGATGCAGCAGGCGAACGTCGTCGTGTATTTGGTCCAAAAACAAGCAAAGATATTCCTGCAGATGCAAAAGATGTGAGAACAACAAAGGCATTCTCAACGGTTGATACATTTGTTAGCCGTAACGGTACTTCAAAGCCTGCGCTTCTAGGTAATGGTTTAGAGATCAGCGGCCCAACTCATCCAAATGATTTATTTGTTGGTGAAGAAGCGCGTTTTCAGTTATTAAAAGACGGTAAAGCTGCGGCAAACGTAGAACTTCTTATTTTAAAAGGTGATACGCGCTACCGTAACGAACGTAACGAAGTAAAAGTAACCACAGATAAAGACGGTTTCTTCACAAATACGTGGCAGCACCCTGGTTTATACCTTATTGAAGCAAGCATGAGCGAAGACTCTAAAGAAAAAGGTATCGACAGCATTCGTTATTCTCTATCTACTACTCTAGACGTAGCGCCAGAGTAATACTTTTTTGTAGTTCAAAGCTAAAGGCCAAGCAATTCTCTTGGCCTTTTTATTTGTAAAAATTCACCAACTAATGCCCATATTTAAAAGCCAAACCATAAAAGCAATATATCCTATCCATACTAAAATCTTATGTTGAAAAAAAACACAATTAATTAACGCAACCCACTTGCTTGTTTATTTTTTTAGGTACATATTAAACAACTATTTGAATAATTACTTTAAAATATACTTAACGGATATAAATATTATGGAAGATGGATTTCATTCTTGCATCTGCAATTTAGTTACTTTCCTTCTAATAATTAAATCTACCTCACATCCTTAAAATAAATTTAAAAAACAATATTACCGATAAGGAAATTGATATGACGTGGCAGACCTTAATTCCCTGTGTTTTAGCATTTACACTCATTGCATGTGGTGGTGGCTCCGGCTCACCGACAGATAATACAACTCCAAGTAAAACAGCACCCAAAAACACCAAACCAACCGCCATAATTACCCCCCCTGCAGGTGAAATGCGTGTAAATACAAAACTTATATTTAGTGGCGCAAACAGTAGCGATCCTGAGAACGATAATTTAACTTACCAATGGCGATTAACCAGTGTTGACGAACAAACTGAATTTGCCATTGCTGTAAACAATCAAAGTAAAGTCGAAATATCAGTAACTGACGCACAAAGCTATAAGCTCACTTTAATCGTCAGTGATGGTAAGCTTTCGAGCACACCGGTTGATAAATTAATTGAAATTAAAACCGCTCCCACGCAATTAATAGCCAGAGCAGGACAGCCTCAAACAGTAAAACAAGGTGATGTAGTTTTATTAGATGGCGCACTAAGCAGCACCTCAAACGGTGTGATAAATCAATACAAATGGCAATTTAATACCAGACCACTTAGCAGTAGTGCAACAATAGAAAACAATAACAGCGTTAAAAGTCAATTCATTGCAGATAAAAGTGGGAGTTATGCAGTACAGTTAACAATTACTAATTCACTAGGTGAAACAGCAAGTAATGAGGTATTGATACAAAGCGAATCGCTCGATGATAATTCAGCTCCTCAAGCTGTTATTAAAGTGCAAAACAAAATCATCGCACCTAACAGCATAGCCACACTTGATGGCACGCAAAGTAGCGACCCTGATCAAGGTGATACCTTGAGCTATTTATGGGCCATTACCTCACAACCTGCCAATAGCAAGCCAGCACTAACAGATAACTTAACCCACACCGCAGGATTCTCTTCCTCAGTACTTGGTCAGTACACGCTTTCATTAACAGTTAAAGATCAACACGGTGAAGTAAATACAACCTCAGTAACGTTAGCGGTAGAGGCGACTAATCAAGCACCAATTGCGCAGCTTGTAGCTGAAAGAAAGCATCATGTTAAATGACTTAGTCACGCTACAGTGCGCGCAGTGTAACGATCCTGAAGGGCAACCTTTAAGCTACCTTTGGAAACTGCAAGGCCAGCCAGAAAACAGTATCGCGCAACTAATCCAGCACACAACAGCAACGCCTTCGGTTAGCGCTGATATTGAAGGTGATTATGTGATCACATTAATCGTATCAGATGGACAACTTAGCTCTGAGCAAGCTACAACCGTGTTACAAGCGCAAGCTAATGAAAAACCAACAGCTATCATTAGTGATGTAGCATCTATTTTAGTCGATGAGGAAACTCAACTTGATGGCTCACAAAGCGCAGATCCTGAAGGCAAAGACCTTACCTATGAGTGGGAAATTGTATCACCGTTAGGCCGTGCTACGCTTTCTAACACCGATGTTGCTAAGCCTTTATTTAAAGCATCAATGGCGGGAGAGTTTGTTGTTTCGTTACGTACCAACGATGGCGCTAAATACTCTGACACTCAAACTATTACCATTACAGTTAATCGAAATGCGCCGCCAGTGCTTATTTTTGAAGGACTGCAAACCCGCATAGCTGTTGTTGGCAACCCCGTTACGTTTGATGTTAGCCAAAGTTACGATCCAGAAGGTACCGCGCTTAATTATACTTGGGTACTTATTAAGCCTGATGGTTCAAATGCAGCTTTAACAACTACAGATCAAAGCACCACACAATTTACACCTGATATTGCTGGCATCTACAGCAGCGCTATTGTTATTGAAGATGCTGATGGTAATTCGAAAAATATGCTTTTCATTACCTCAGCAACAGACACAGCAATACTTACAGGTACTGTAAAAGGGCAAATTACTGATACCCAAAAAGTAGGTATAGCTGGTGCTAAGTTGCTAATTAATGGTGTAGAACATATAACTGATGCAAGCGGCGTGTTTGATACAGTAACGGCGTTAGAAGAAGGCGCAAAAACCACAATTACAATTGCAGATAAAAGGTTAGCAAACGGCGAATATAAGTCGGTAGCAATTACACAAAATGACTTTACCTTAAATTTAGGCCAATCAAGCTTACCGATAGTGCAAGATGTTGAAGTATCTGTATTCGTATGCCCAGAGTTTACTGGTCCTGACACAGTAAGTTTACGTTTTAAAATGGTTGATACTATTTTAACTTCAAGCAGCTTTGAGTTTCAGTTTGACGAAAAGAAATCTTTGCTATTGCCAAAAAGTAATGGCACCTACCTAGATGCCACCTTGAATATTGCACTTCCTAGCAGCGCAATTTATGAGGTAACGGTCACTGAGGACACTGTGAGTAATACAACTGGTACAAACACAACTATTTACTACTCTCAAGCCACACCAAACCTAGCAATAATAAGTATTTGTAATATCTAAAATAATCATCTAAGCCACTTTAACCTTTGTTGAAGTGGCTTATATACTCAAACCACCTCAAGATATTCATAACCACTCGAATTTAGTTCATTTGACCAATTATTCGTTATGCTTATCAGCAGTAAAAAATTAAAATCAATAAAAACAACTTGTTAAACTTTGGCTTTATTTTTGCTATTAAAATCATAAGCTATGAATCTAATTAAAAAAATGAGAACCAATATAATGACCAACAAACGTCTTTCTTTGCTAACTAAAGCTCTCCCTATTGCCGCGAGCCTAGTATTACTCAGTGGCTGTATTGTGCATATTTCAACCTCAGGCTCCAATGTACAACAGCAACAACAACTCTCACTGTCAGCAGCACAGTTACAGCAACTTGATATTGAAACTGAAGCAGGCTCGCTCAAGGTTATCGGTTCAACAACTGCGACTGATATTACTGTTGATGCAACAATCTTCACCGCTAAAACTGATGACCCTTATACCCTAACGCTTGAGCAAAAAGGCGACAAAGCAGTACTTGTTGCCAAAAACGATAAAGCATCTGGCATGTTAGTTTATCAAGGAAGCTCTCCTAGTATAGATTTAGTTGTGACCGTACCAAGTACATTTAATCTTGATATTGATGATGGCTCTGGTGATATCAATATAAATGATGTACTCGGCAACATGGAAATTGATGATGGCTCTGGCAGCATTAATATAAACCAAGGCAATCATGTCACTATTGATGACGGCTCTGGCGACATCTACTTACAAAACCTCACTGGAAATATCGAAATAAGTGATGGTTCTGGCAGTATTACAGCAAAAAGTGTTGCAGGTTTGATGAACATTGAAGATGGCTCTGGCGATTTAAACCTAACTGATATTACCGGTAGCGTAGAGATTGACGATAATTCTGGCAGTATTAATGCTGAACGTTTAGGTAGTTACTTAACGATTGAAGATGGCTCTGGCGACATATACGTAGAGCATGTCAATGGCTTAGTCACCATTGACGATGGCTCAGGTAGCATTCGAGTTAACCATGCTAAAGGCCTGACTATCATTGATGATGGTTCAGGAGATTTGAGTATCGACAATATTAATGGCCCGGTAAAACTCGACTAACTTAAAAGCCTTATCAGTATGGTCATGCTCTTCACTTAGCGTGACCATTAATCTACCTAGCTGCAAAGCCTATCAAAATCCAGACTAGATGACATAAACACTCCTTTCGAAAATCTACATTTCAGGCATACTTATATAAATTCAGTATCATCGTGGAACCTCCCCATGTTAGAAGTCGCCTTAATTTACTTAGCCGCAGCGATAGTTGCCGTGCCAATTGCTAAACGCCTAGGGCTTGGCTCCGTGCTAGGCTATTTATTGGCGGGAATTTTAATTGGCCCGTTTATTTTAGGTTTAGTGGGAGATCAAACCTCTGTCATGCACTTTGCTGAATTCGGTGTTGTGATGATGCTATTTTTAGTCGGTTTAGAATTACAGCCTGCTCGGCTTTGGAAGTTACGTCACTCTATTTTAGGTCTCGGTGGCCTGCAAGTCACATTGACTGCGATGCTCATTTTTGCCATATGCTATTGGTTATTAACGATGAAATGGCAAAGCGCTCTGGCCATCGGCTTAATGCTAGCATTATCATCAACGGCCATTGTATTACAAAGCCTTGAAGAAAAAGGCTGGCTAAAAACGGAAGCCGGCCAAAATGCCTTCTCTGTATTACTTTTTCAAGATATTGCTGTTATACCTATTTTGGCTTTACTACCTTTGCTTGCATTTGAACCACAATTAACTACCACAGATGCAAGTCATTCCCTTACAGCTGAGTGGCCTGTCTGGGGGCAAGTAATGGCTTCGGTGACAGTAATTGCAGCGATTATTTTAGCCGGTAAATATATTTCAACGCCATTATTTAGGTATATCGCCGAAACGCGGATGCGGGAAATATTTACTGTATTTGCATTATTTTTAGTAGTCGCGATAGCGATAATTATGCAAAACGTGGGCTTATCACCCGCACTCGGCACCTTTTTAGCTGGTGTGGTTTTAGCAGAAAGTGAGTTTCGTCATGAACTAGAAGCCGATATTGAGCCGTTCAAAGGTCTATTACTAGGGCTGTTTTTTGTTGCGGTTGGTGCATCGATAAACTTTGCCCTGTTGTTTGAGCAGTTTGCTAATGTCGCTATGCTTGTGGTGGCTTTAATTGCCGTGAAAGCCGCAGTGTTATATTTACTCGCTCGTGCTTTTAAAATCCACCAGACACAACAATTACTCTTTACTTTAGCCTTAGCACAAGGCGGTGAATTTGCATTTGTATTATTAACAATGACCAACTCACTGCAAATTCTCACTCCGGAGCAAAGTAGTTTAACCACCCTTGTAGTAGCAATATCGATGCTGGTCGCCCCTTTGCTACTTATGCTTTACGATCAGCTGCAAAAGCGCAGTAATAAAGCCACCGCGCGTGAGTTCGATAAACCAGAGCAAATAAGCCCAGCTAAACATGTAATCATCGCCGGTTACGGCCGGTTTGGGCAAATTATGGGGCGTTTATTGAGTACTCAAGGCTATGATATTAGCGTGCTCGATCACAGTCCAAGTCAGATTGATTTACTGCGTCGCTTTGGCAATACCGTACACTACGGAGATGCTGCCAGAAAAGAACTCCTTGAGGCTGCTGGTGCAGATACCGCGCAATTGCTAGTAATTGCCATCGATAATGCAGATAAAACACTTGAAATAGTTACCTTAGCCCGAAAACACTTTCCACAATTAAAAATTGTTGCTCGTGCAATTGACCGCCGTCATGCATATCAACTACTGCAACTAGAAGTGGATGCATTTAACCGAGAAACAGTCGATTCAGCAATAAATCTGGGGATTGAGACATTAGAGCTGTTAGGCAATTCAAAAGAAGATGCACAACGTGCAGGATATTTATTTAGAGAGCACGACCGCGAATCGGTGTTAGAACTAGCAAAACTTTGGGGCGACGATCACAGCTACGGCGTAGCTGTGCGTCAACGTACAGAAGACTTAAAGCAAGTACTTAACCAAGATAAGCAAGCCCGTTCGAGCCTTAACACCTGCGACCAAGGTGATTGTGAGGACTTCAATAAAGATGCTTAGAATTATTAATCAATTATGTTATCACTTATTGCACTTCGAGAAGCCTCGTAGTGCATTTAAATAATCACACTCTATCGATCATCGTGACTGGTTTATCATTTTATGCTGCGCTAAACTAACTATTCCTAAGTAGATGAGAGCCTCTTTTGCCTTTAAATACAATTCTTCGTCAGCCTTATTCTGTATTAGTGGTTATTTATAAAAAGAATAAAGATTTTTTATTGATCCAACGTGCTGATGACGCAAATTTCTGGCAGTCAGTTACCGGTGGAATTGACGAAGGTGAGACGCCTCTGGATACAGCATACCGAGAGCTTTTAGAAGAAACAGGCATTGATGCCCGCGCATTAGGTATCACCATACGCGACCATCATAAAACCAATCAATACGCCATTCGTCAGCAGTGGCGGCACAGATACCAAGACGATGCACTCATAAATACCGAGCATGTGTTTAGCATCTGTGTGCCAGACGACATTACTATCCTACTAGACCCTAATGAACACACCGATTTTATATGGCTTACTCAACTACAAGCCGCTGAAAAAGCATGGTCACCCAGCAATTGCGATGAAATACTTAACTTAAAGTAGAAGCTACAAATACTTTAACCATGGCTTTTGAGTTGCTCGCTTGTACTGACTAAACCATTTAGTTGGCCAATACAAACTAATAGCTAATGAAGCCGCAATTAGCCAAATCCAGCCAATGTGATCAACACCAAAATAGCTGCCCTGATTAGCACCATACACCGCATGGCCAATAGCGTATAACACGAGCAACGCATAAAGGTGCACTATATAGAAAAACATTGGTACAGAGCCATAAATGCGCAGTGCATTTAAAAATCGATTTAATGGCCTTTCAAATAGCCATAAGCCAAAAAACATCATTGCGAGTGTTATAAGTAAAAAGCTTAATGATGGTGGGTATTTAGTAACATTAAATACCGACATTAAGGTCTCTGCGGTGCTTGCAAACTGCTGCCAAGGCAAGGTTTCACCGTAAATATTAAAGCCACGTAAAATAGCAAACAGTGCAACGCAGCCAAAACCTAAACCGACTAGACATTGTTTTCTATCGTCACTATCGCGGCTAGCCGCATAAAGCGGGCCAGCACAGTAACCTAATAAAATAACCCCAATCCAAGGCAAAACGGGATAACTAATTTTTACATCGATTAACCCGCCTTGAGAGATATAACCGCGGTCGTGCAATATAGTCCACAAGGTATAACCCCATTCATCTGGGCTAAAACTAATTGGTGTAAGTAAGTTATGACCAAATACAATCAGTAAACCTAACAGCAATAACACCCGTTGCGGTAAATTAATTAGTAGCGCGAGCGTGAGCATACACAAACCGATTGCCCACATCACTTGCAGCCAAATCGTATGAAAATAGCCCATCCACGAAAAACAAATAACCGTGACTTCAAGGGCAATTAAAAATAGCCCCCGTTTAATCAAAAAGCTACGTGCTGAACGCGCAACACCATTCGCTGGGTGACTATATAACCACGCCGAAAGGCCGGTTAAAAATATAAAAGTAGGCGCACAAAAGTGCGCCGCAAAACGGCTCCAAAAAAGTCCTGGGCTTGTTGCGTCTACATCCATAGGATCAGACACCTGCATATGCAAAAAGAACCGTTCACGAACATGGTCAACAAGCATTAATAAAATAACCACACCACGCATTATATCAATGCTGTGGATACGGTTTTTCAGCTGCTTAGAAGTCATACGTTAAACCAAGCTTGAATTGTGTTGGCGTACCAGGATAAGCCCATAAGGCGTTGTAACTACTGGCGATATAACTTTCATCAAATATGTTATCCACATTGAGTGATACTGCCGTACGATCGGTTGCTTGCCATTTAGCAAATAAGCCGACTAACTGATAACTCGGTAGACGGAATGTCAAATCAGCAGGATCGCCAAGTCGGTCTGAAATATATTGATAATGACCACCAATTTTGATGTCTTGCTCAAATACACGGGTATCATGATTTAATGAAAGCGAAAAGTTATTCTCAGGTACGTTAACTAATGGGCTGCCTTTTGGAATTGGCACTAACCAATCAGCATTAACGATATCGTTCGCTGTTTCAGCTTTTACGTAGGCATAAGAAACTGTGTACTCAGTATTAGCTCCTAAATTACCTGTTACATCAATTTCCACACCTTTACTGTTGGCTTTACCAACTGGTGCTGAATAACCAACATTAACAGGATCAGCCACTAGCATATTACTTTTGCTAGCATCAAACAGTGCAATAGTACCGCTGATGTCATCAAAGCCAAATTTCAAACCTATTTCAAACGAGTCACTTTCTTCAAAACCAAACGGTTCACCTTGCGCATCAGTGCCGCTTAATGGCAAAAAGCCTTCTGAATAACTGGTATAAAGATTAATCGCATAGTTTAATTCATACACCATACCAAAACGCGGACTAACACGGTTTTCTTTACTATTTGAGGCAACACCAGATTTGGTTTCAAGAATGTCTTGTTCGATTTCATCAAAACGCAAACCCACCATTACTTTAAAGCGTTCAGTAATATCTAATTGGTCTTGTAAATAGATGCCGTATGCATTTTGCTGTTCGTTGTTTTCATATTGCATTTCAACATCAGGGCCTTGCTCATTACTGTAATTTGGCTCATAAATATCAATAGTATACGTGCCATTACCGCCACGATAACGATATAACCCAGTACGTAGTTCGTAATCATAAGCATCAGCACCAAGCAAAACATGATTAGTGATCCCCGCTAATTCAAAGTGACCACTGAGCTCAAAGCGCAAGCTTAAATCTTCAGACTCATAGTCTCGATAGCGATGTTGGCGGGTTAAGGTTTGGCCATCATCAAACAATGATTGGCGTGATGGCGAAAGTTCCGCATCAGAAGAAAAACCATTGAGTGTTGCAGTACGGTAGTTCGCACCTAGTAATAATGTCCAGTCACTACTAAAATCATAGTCATAACTTAGTTGATGACCACGTGAATGAACCTTAGTAGGGCCATCGTTTGGGTTACCTAAAAAGCGGTTTTCAGGCACAGTATCAAAATTATCGTTAAGAACGACAATACCACGATCATACATCTGCTGCTGATCAACGTATTCAAATTCATACGTAAGTGATGACTCATCGTTAATTTGATAATAAAGCGAAGGCGTGATCACAAACTTATCGTGGTGTACGTAATCTCTAAAACTATCGCTATCTTGCCACGCACCATTGATTCTAAAAGCGATATCATCTGTAAGGCCGTTAGTGTAATCACCTTGTACACGTTTATGATTGTCACTACCAAGCTCAGCTTTTAATTGGCCTTGCTGATAAAACTGCGGCTTTTTAGTAATTATGTTTATTGTGCCACCAGGCTCAGAGCGACCATATAGAGCCGAGCCTGGGCCTTTCAATACTTCAATGTAGTCGATATTTGACACGTCACGTGGGCCCGCAAACCCCTTACCACCACTAAAGCCATTAATTAAGTAACCCGACGGCATATTTTCATTACCTGATAAACCGCGAATAGAGTAGCTATCCCACAGTGCACCGCCGTTATTTTTACGAGAGATACTGGCAGAAAAATCCAACGCATCTCGAAACTTGGTAATACCATTATCAATCATCAAATCTTGATCTAAAGTGGTAATAGACTGAGGCAGCTCTTTAAGCGGAATATCTCCTCTAAAGGCTTGTTTGTGTTCAATCGTGATAGTTTCTAGGTCTGATTCTGTCGCAACAGTTCCAAATGAGATTGCCGCGACGGCTAAAGATAATGCAGAGTATTTCATAGGTAATTGATAGCTTATTAAGAATGCATTTTTACATTGTTATAATATAACACATCAAGGCATTGCTGTTATATAGTAACATCCTATTTTTTAGCATAATGACTTGTTTTACTTTACTGAAATAAACACTTACTATGTGATGTAGGCTAAAAAACAACCAAGGACTAAAATGAAAACATTACTCGTTTTTTTATTGCTAATAACACCACAATTAGCGATTAGCCAAACAACTAACATTTCTGATCAGCGCCCTCTCGCCGACATTCAAGTGCAGTTTTTGGATCAGCAAGGGAATTGGCATCGACTACAAAAAATACCTAATCGCCAATACCCACAAGAGTTACTTAATGTAGAAGGGAAAGGCTGTGCGATTGGTCGTTTTGATATTTCGACCTCTGGGCAAGTTGAAAATATTAAAATTGAAAACATCGAACCAACACGCTTCAGCAAACAGCTACAAAAAGTGACCCGCCAGCTAATAAGAGATTGGCGCTGGCCTGAGCAAGAACAACAAACAGAGCTCACAATGCGTTTCGATTATTGTTATGAAGATGATAAAACCCGAACTGAAATCACTCAACACTGTATTGCTCAATCAGAACAAGTGTGTGATTAAATATTTATGCTTTAGCGCTATTGAGCCCAAAGCCGGTATTGCCTACAATAGCGCACAATCTATTCAATGCAGATCACAATTATGACTGATACCAATAAACCTGAGTTACCAGACCAATTATCTATCAATCCACGCAGTAAGTTTTATGTTGAAGAAGTATTTGAACATGAAATTGGTGTAACCCTTAATGGCAAAGAGCGCTTTGACGTTGAAGAATATTGCATCAGCGAAGGTTGGATCAAAGTAGCCGCATCAAAAGCACTAGACCGCCGTGGCCAGCCTTTACTTATGAAAGTAAAAGGCACTGTAGACGTGTTTTATAAGTAACAGCTCAATTACTTCATTGTAGGCCCATTTATTAGGCTTACAATGAGGTATGTAGCGCACTTTTATAAGCTTCACGCGCTGGTAAAAGTGCCGTTATTATTGCAGCCACAGTGACTAAACCAGCCATCTGTAATGTGTGCCAAGTAAATAAACCTCCAACCAAAAACAAACCGAATTCTGTTGCTAACCAATCACCTAACATCATTAAGCTTGCACTAAGTAGTAGCACTGAGCTCACACTTGCCGCAAGAACAACCACTAACGCCTCGAGCAAAATTAAACTTAAAATAACTATCGGGCTAGCACCAACCACTCTTAACACGGCGATTTCACCTTTACGTTGTTGCATAGATGCAAGCAACATAGTTGATAAACCAAATAATGACGAGAGCAATACCAATAAACTGATCACACGTAGTAACTGCTCTACCGTGCCCATAAGCTGCCATAATTCGGTCATAGCAACGCCTGGTAACATGGCCATTAGTCTATCTTTACGGTAGTTGTTGAGTTGTCGTTGTAATGTAAACGTTGTGAATTTGGATTTCAGTCCTAACATCACCGCAGTAACACTTTTTGGGGTTAAATCTATTGCGCTATTATCGTTTAGCAGCAGACGTTGTTTACTTGCAGGTAAGTGAATTGCTTCAATTGCGGGTAAGCTAATGTGTAAAGTGTTGTCGACTGGTGTCCCCGTTGCTTTTAGAATCCCTGAAATGACAAACGGTGTATTATCGTGCTTGGTAAAGCTGGTGCTGCCAATACCATGTGCTATAACTATTTTATCGCCCAATTTGTAGTTTAATTTTTTAGCTACATCGGCGCCAATCACCACATCAAATAAGTCGCTAAATACCTTACCAACTTGCATTTTCAGTGGCTGTGCATCACCGTATTTATAATGTTTAAAATAACTGTCATCGGTGGCCATAACCCGAAACCCTCGGTGTGAATCTCCCAACGATATGGGGACTGCCCACTCTACTTGCTTATTATTTTTTAATAACTCATAGCTTTCATAACTAATATTATTAGTTGCGCTGCCCATTCTAAAAACAGCATATAATAGCAAGTTCAGTTGCCCACTAGGTGCCCCAACAATCAAATCTACACCGGTTATAGAACGACTAAAACTCTGCTTGGCTTGTAATCGAATATGCTCAACACTCAGTAGCACACTAATACTTATCAACAATGATAAAAACGTAAGCACCACTGACTTTCGTCGGTTTGCTAAGCTTTTGCATGCAAGTGTGATTAACATCGGGCTCCTAAGTGGTTCTGTCTATACACAATCAACTTTGATATGTTATAACAAACTAAACCTTAATTAATAGCCGTTATTTCTTATGTTTCGTGATTTACACTTTGCCAAGCAACCGTTTTTATTATTAGCCTTTTGTTTTTTAATCTCTTTAAGCTCCTACGCCAATGGCAATCAACCGGTAAGCTATCAGCAATTAGAGTGGACGCAATTGATGCCAGCTGATGACTTAGATGCTTTATTAAACCCACCAGAGTCTTTATACGATATTGAAGATGGTTCAGAGCAAGACGATTTAGATGTATTCAAACAAGGTGATGTGGAAGACCCTGAAACCACTCGTTACTTACAAGCATTATCATCAAGCAAAGTGATAGCTGAGTTTGACCAAAAAGCCATTCGCATCCCTGGGTTTATCGTTCCTTTAACATCAAATGCAGAGCAAAACGTCACTGAGTTTTTTATAGTGCCCTACTTTGGCGCATGTTTACATATGCCACCGCCACCACCGAATCAAATAATCTATTCAACATCTGAACAAGGTATTAAATTGGATAGCTTGTATGAGCCGTTTTGGTTTGAAGGTACGTTAGTAATTGAAAGTATTGAAAACAGCGTGGCGAGTTCAGCGTACCGGCTTCAGCTGAACAATGTAGCACCTTACGAAGAGTGAATTATAAGGCATGCCACCTCAAGATGCAGAATTCGCATCTTGAGGTGGTTTGGGTATAAGGCATGCCATTAATTGCGCCTGCCAATGAGCATCTGTTTGGGTGGCGATTATTTCGAGGCGGCTTTCAGCCACTTTTTCTAACGGTAACTCAGTTAACGTATCTGCTGTAAAGTTGTAACCGAATGTGCCTTGTTCTGTGAGTATAACAGCCTTCACACGTTCTACTTGCAAACCACTCAACCAAGTGTACAGCGTATCTCTGTTAAAAATTTTATCCGCCGCAAAGCGCCAACCAATAGCTTGGTAACCTTCACCTTTATTTTCAACCATTAGCATGCCAGATGCTGGGATGGCGACACTGTTAATATCTGATGTATGACTGCGTTGATGTTGGTGCTCATGGTGGTGATGATCGTGGCTATCACGATTCCATGCCGTCTTTGATTCACCCTCTAACAATGCAGGTTCAATTAAGCCTTGCTCAGCAAAAATCACCGGAATTTGCTTACCTTTGCGTGCTCTTACATAGTCTTGCAATAGGCTTTTATCTTCAGCTTGATAAAGATCTTGTTTATTACCCAGAATAATATCTGCAATATCTATTTGTTGGTTGAATGTATCGTGGCTAGTATAGCGAGTGTCATGTAGCTTTCTTGCATCAACGAGTGTCACATTATTTTGAATATCCAACACATTTTGATAGTGCGCAGAATTTAAGACCTCTAGCACCTCTTTTGGATGACCAAGTCCTGTCGGTTCAATTAATAACCTGTGTGGTTGGGCCTGTTTTAATAGTTGGTTTAGTGCTACTTGCATAGGCAATCCAGCTGTACAGCACATACAGCCACCGGGCACTTCTGTTATAAATACTTCGTCTCTTTTTCCATTTAAGTTATTTAGTAAACCGCCATCAATACCGATTTCGCCAAACTCATTTACTAATACGGCCCAACGTTCACTCTCTGGTTTATGTTTAAGTAATGACAAAATTGCCGTTGTTTTACCTACCCCTAAAAAGCCAGTAATTATATTAGTTGGAATACCTTGTAATGGTTTCGTGCTTGAATTCATAGGGAGTGCTTATAATCTCACGAGAAGAAATAATACAAAGTTATAATTACCAACAATTATAACTTGTCGTAGCCTTGCGGAAACTTATGATCAATAACCACCGCATTGTGAGCATGTAAACTTTCTTGATGCTCAACCTTGAACCAATAATCCGATATTTTCTCGTTGTTTTCCAGCGCTTGTTTTAAACGCCTTGCAGCATCTTCACAAAACATCAGGTTTTCGGCATTTAATTTTGCAAATGCTTGTTCGTCTTCGCGTTTTACCGCTGTTTGTACGGGCGTACCAATCACGTCTTCAAAGTTTTTGATCAGCGCTGAAAAGTCAGGTAGCTCATTATGCTGTAATTGCAGCTTTAAATAAGCAAAGGAGCGCTGGCTATGCGGTGTAGCAACAGAGCCTTGTTGCGAGCTTATCCACGTTAATAATGCCTCTTTTGATACCGACTCTTCGCTAAATTGCGTGGCAATTGCATCACTCATCGCTTGTCTTGATAGCGCGGCAGAGCAAGGGCAAGTACTAGAGTAAGGAATGCTTAATGACAGCTCTGTATTCATTTTTTCATTGATATATTCACAACGAATACTTACCGGGTAAGTTTGATAACCAAATTGCCCGCTCAGCAAAGCTGGCTTTCGTATCGTTAATTCAAAATCTAACTGCAGTCTTGCAGCTAGGCTTAAGCCCTCTTGTGAGCTAACGAGCGTCTGTAGTAAAGCTGTGAGCGCCCCCATTGTAAGTGGTTCATTAGTTAATGACTCTTTTAACCGCAAGTACAGCCGCGACATATGAATGCCTTTAGCATCCGCCTTATCTAAACTCACAAACACATTCGCTTTAGCAGATAGTGATGAACTAGGTTGCTCTGCAAGTGTTATTGGTAAGGCTATACCTTCCATACCCACCCATTTTAAAGGTAACGAAGCCGTTGTAAGTTGTTTAGATGTAACATCAGGTAAATTCATATTTATTATCTATCTTTTCATTCTTAGCGATTAAATAACAAAGGCATAGCAATGCCAGTTGTTGTAATTAGGTTTTGACCATCAAATACTTGCTCGCCATTAACCCAAGTAGCCTTTATTTTTGCCGGAAAACGGTGGCCATCAAATGGCGTCCAACCGCATTGATAACGGGCTGTTTCATGACTTGCTAGCGTTGAGTCATTCATATCAACTAACACTAGATCAGCAAAGTAACCTTCACGAATAAAGCCTCTGTCTATAATGTTGTAGCGTAATGCAGGGTTATGGGCCGTTTTTTCAACTACTAGCTCTATGGTTAAACGCTGTTGCTGTACATGCTCAAGTAAGGTGAGTAACGCATGTTCAACTAACGGTAGGCCAGCAGGGGCTTGACTATAAGGAGTCTGTTTTTCATCCCATGTGTGCGGGGCATGATCAGTGGCAATAATATCAATTTGACCATTGATCACTCCTTGCAACAACGCATCACGATCACTCTTAGCTTTGATCGCAGGGTTACATTTAATCAGGTTCCCGCGCTGAGCGTAGTCCTCTTCGCTAAACCACAAATGATGAACGCAGGCTTCGGCAGTAATATGTTTATTACGAATATCACCTGTTGAAAACAAGCTTAGCTCTTTTTCTGTCGTAATATGTAACACGTGCAATTGGCTTTGGTGCTTTTTAGCCAGTCCAACAGCATAAGATGAAGAAGCATAACAGGCCTGCGTATCACGAATAATTGGGTGATGTTGTATTTCTAGCGTCTTCCCTTGAAAAGTCTCAAGGTTTTTGGCAATAACACTGCCATCTTCACAGTGTGTAACTATAAGCGTTGGACTATGTTTGAATATTTCCTCTAACGCTGCGGGGTGCTCAACGAGTAAGTCACCTGTCGATGCGCCCATAAAAACTTTTACCCCACAATGACGCGCAGGATCGAGCCGTTTTATCTGCTCTAAATTGTTTTCTGTGGCACCTAAATAAAAACTGTAATTTGCCAAAGAGTTATCACGCCCTAGCGCAAACTTATGCTCCAATGCTTCAATGGTCGTGGTTGATGGGCTCACATTAGGCATTTCCATAAAGCTAGTAATACCACCAGCAACGGCTGCTCGCGACTCACTGGCTATGTTACCTTTATGCGTTAAACCAGGTTCACGAAAGTGCACTTGGTCATCAATCATGCCGGGCAATAAATAGCAGCCATCTGCTGCGATTATAGTATCACCAGCTTGTGCTGAAATTTCTGTTGCTATTTTTTCTATCCGGCCATCAACAATACGTACATCACTAATGTATGACTTGCCTTCATTAACAATCTTAGCCTGCTTTATTAATGTCACTTTCAATTTGCTTGCTCCGATACACTACCAGTGCATGGGCACTCTTCATCATCTTTAGCTAAACATTGACGATAATTAAACCAATGCGCAACAGCAATAAAAGCCGCACCAACAAGCGTAAACCCTTTCTCGCCTAACTCACCGAATAACGCCTCACCAGCAGTCACTGCGAGTACCATTAAAATCACACCAACAAACCCTGACACCATATAGCGAAAACGTTTATGCTTTTTACAACCTAAACTCAATGCAAGCACACTGGTAGGTATAACAGCCGCTAAAATCCAAAAATGAAACTGTTCGTTATCTAGTTGTAATGCTGCAAAGCTAGGTAATAGCGTCAGCAAAATAGGGGTTGCAAAGCAGTGGATTGTGCACATCATTGAAAGCCCGATCGCAAGCTTATCCATTACACTTTGTGTTGATTTCATTCTAGTTTCCTCTAATTGGTTTTAGGCGGCTTTGGTTTGCATTGGCAACATAAACCCGTAATTTCTAACTGTGACTTGCTCGGAGTGAAACCGGTAAATTCCACCTGTTCGAACAAAGTCTTTACTTTGTCATTCACATCATTCATCTCTATGACTTTGTTACATGAGCTGCAAATCAAAAACATAGATAGCTGATGCTGGCATCCGTCATTTGCATGACTGCATGCCATAAATTTATTCTCTGACTTTAATCGGTGTACTAAATCTACCGACTCTAGAAAGTCTAAAATTCGATAAACAGACATCGCCAAAATCGGCGCATCCATTACCTTATTGAATTGATCTGTCAGCTCATAAGCAGATAAAGGTTTTTTTGCTTTTAGTAATATTTCTAAAACTTGCTGGCGTTTTTCTGTGAGTTTCCCGCCTGAAGTCGCACACTTTACATCTGCAAAACGAATTGCTTTTTTAAGTTGTTGTTGGTTCACTCTAACCACACTAACTCAGGTTTACTTGGCTTGAGTTTTGCCATTCCTTGCCCCTTTTCATGACTCCATTGAACCTCTACCTGCTGCAATGAACTTGCCCACTCAAATACCGTTAGCGTTATTTTCTTAATGGGGGATTCACATAACAGTAAGTATTCAACCTTAATATCTTGATGTGTATGACCATCATCCTTCGCGCTGGGCAACGTTGACTCACTTTGCTCCATAACACACGCGCCATCTAACTTTACAACTTGTCCAATCACTGCCAACCGTTTATTAAGCGCAGCTACTCGCTCTATTTGTTCAGCCGTTTCTGGGGAATGTTCAAAACCAAGTACATCCGCTGCAGGTAAAGTAAATTGCAATTGCCAGTGCTGTTTTTGCTGCACAATTAGTAATTGCCCTTGACCATGAACATGCTGATGTTCATGGCTAAGAGCTAAAAAAGGCATTAGTAAAACTAACAGCATCTGGAACTGTAAATAACGATTTTTTATAACACCCACTTAAGTATCTCTAATAACAATAGCTAACTTTTGCTTGATACAATATAACATTTCAAGCACAATTGATACAGTATAACATACGACAAGGGAATCAAATGAAACGAAGATCTCAATTAGCTGTTTTGATAGCGGCTTTATTACCTGCAAGTGTGCTTGCAAATTCTATTGAAGGGACAGTACTCAACAACCAAGGCAAAGTTGTTGCTAACGCCACTGTAGAAGTTGAAGGCTCAGATATAACAGTATCTACGGATGAAAACGGTAAGTTTGTAATTACTGAACTAAAAGACGGTTTAAAAGAGCTTCACATAGTTGCATCAGGTTATGCTCACCTTCATAGCGATATAACAGTAAGTGGCGATGAAAATCAGTCGATTACATTTAATCTAAAACGTTCTCCAATCGAAGTTATTGACATTGAAGCCACTCCAATTCATATGTCTGCAATGGAATCCGCGTCTCCTGTTAGTGTTTTATCTGGCGAACAATTAAGACGCCAACAAGCTGCAACACTTGGTGATAGCCTAGAAAAACTACCTGGTGTTAATACTAACTTTCACGGCAAAGTAGCTAGTACGCCTATTATTCGTGGCTTAAGTGGCCCTCGCGTATTAATCACTCAAAATGGCCTTGATGTAAGTGACGTTTCACGTGTAGGTCCTGATCATTCAGTTGCTTCAGAGGCATCAACAGCACAACAAATCGAAGTTTTACGTGGCCCTGCAACATTATTTTACGGTAGTGGCGCAATTGGTGGTGTTGTTAATGTGGTTGATAACCGCGTACCAACAGACAGCACAACACGTGGCGAATGGAATCTTGAACATAACTCTGTTGATAATCAAAAAGTGGCTTCTGTTAACGCCACCACGGGCACAGATTCATTTGCTTTTTATGCTGATGCATTTTGGCGTGAATCGGATGACTATGAAATCCCAGTCGCTGCCGAAGTAGATCACGATGACCATGAAGAACACAGTGGTGACTACACGGTTGAAAACAGCAGTGAAGAATCTGATGGCTTCACTGTAGGTGCAAGCTATTTAATGGATAAAGGGTTTGTAGGTATTGCTATTGAGCAGTTTAACCGTCAATACGGAATCCCTGGTCACTCTCATGGCGATGAGGAAGAGCATAGCGATGAAGAAGAAAGCGTCTATGCCGATTTAGAACAAACCAAAATTCAACTACTCAGTGAGTACAACTTAGACAATGCATGGTTGAATAAAATAAACACACGCGTAGGCCACACAGAGTACGAACATGCTGAAATTGAAGGTGGCGTAGTTGGTACCACCTTCAAGAATGAAACCAATGAGTTACGCGTTGACTTATTACATAATCAATTTAATGAATGGAACGGTGGCTTAAGCTTCCATTACAAACAAAGCGATGTTGAAGCACAAGGTGAAGAAGCCTTTACTCCACCTTCACAAACACAAAGCTTTGCAATAGCACTGATGGAAGAAAAGCACTTCGGTGACTTTTTAGTACAACTAGGTGGTCGTGTTGAACATGTAACCCTTGATGCTAACAACGTGCTATTACCAAGCGTTGATGCTCATGCACACGATGAAGTCGAAGAGGTTGACGATCATGATCACGACCATGAAGAGTCCGCTGAGTATACTCGTGTATTTGACGTAGAGCATGAATTCACACCTGTCAGCTTATCAACGGGTGTTGTATGGGACTTTGCACCTAGCTACAACTTAGGATTATCAGTATCTCGTTCAGAGCGCGCCCCATCAGCATCAGAATTATTATCGTTCGGTCCTCACATTGGTACTGGCAGTTATGAAGTCGGTGCACTTTTTGATATTCATGATGGTCATTTTGAGCTATCTGATCAAACTATTGATTTAGAAACCGCTAATAACATTGATTTAACTTTCCGTAAAACGCAAGGTGATATCGGCTTCATTTTTAACGCTTTCTATAACCAAGTAGATAACTACTATTACCAAGTCGACACCGGGTTATACGCAGAAAGCGGCCACGACCATGGCGACGAGGAAACAGAAGAGGAACACGACCATTCATCTGAATTACCTGTTTATTTATTCAAAACAGATGACGTAATTTTACATGGTTTTGAAGCGCAATTTGCATGGCAATTAACGGATGAGTTTAAAGTAGATTTATTCTCAGATTACGTGCGTGCTCGCCTAAAAGATGGTGGTAATTTACCACGTACTCCACCACTTCGCTTCGGTACTGAGCTTAGTTATCAAACAGAAAAGCTAAGCGCACACCTGCACGTAACTCGCTACCAAGATCAAGACGATACAGCACCTGAAGAAACCGCCACCGATGGTTACACCATGCTTGATGCCAGTATTTCTTATGACTTATCAGTATTAAACCAAGATGTTTCACTATATCTGCGCGGCACTAACTTAACCGATACAGAAGCTCGCGTGCATAGCTCATTTTTGAAAGATATTGCACCACGTCCAGGACGTAGTTTTGCACTCGGTATTCGCGGTTATTTTTAAGCGCTAAAAAAATTATAAATTAAGGAAATTAACATGACTAAACTATTTAAATTAAAACTAATTGCACTGGCAATTAGCAGCACATTAATCACGGCTTGTGGCGATGCTGAAACCACGATTGTTGAAAAAGATCCAATTGAGGTACCTGAAGATGATCACGACCATGATCACGACGATGGCGATGATCATGATGATGATGAATACGCAATTGATTCATTAGGCAGACTTGCTGTACTTGCTGGTGATAGTAACGAAACCAGCTTTTTTGATTTAGATAACAATGAGCTGCTTGATACATTCTCACTTACAAATGAGTCAAATACACTATCTGCATCTCCTGATTTTCGTTATGCAATAATCACCAGCCGCAGCCAAGATTACCTAGGTTTTATTGATGGTGGTTTATGGCGCGAAGACCATGGTGAACACCTGCATGATTATAAGCAAGGTCCAGCACTTAGCAGCTATGAACTAACATCAGGTAGTCGCCCAACTCACCTTATGACTCATGACGGTCAATTGGCTATATTTTACGATGGTGATGCAGATTCAGGCACAGTTGCATCTGTTGAAGTATTAACAGATAACGATATCACTAGTGCCACAGCAGCATTACCAGGTATCACTTACGATATAAATATGCACGGTGTAGCAGAGCCTCGTGGTGAACACTTATTATCAACCATTCGTCGCGATGATGCAGAGACAACATCAGTAGCAACTGTGTTACCTGATCAAGTAGGTGTTTATCATTTTCATGATGGTGAATATGAGCTTGAACAAACTTTAGAGCTTACTTGCTCTGATTTACATGGTGCAGCACAAAACCACGATTATGTTGCTTTTGGCTGTAGTGACAGCATACTTTTAGCTCACCAACATGATGACGAGTACCACGCGGAAAAAGTAGCAAATATTGATGCAGTTGGCGACTTACGTATCGGTACTTTATATGGCCATGAAGACAATGAAACCTTTATTGGTGTTGCGTCTGGCCACGGTGGCGGACCTGCGGTAATCGTAAGCATCAACCCAAGCGAAGCTGAAATGGAAGAATTGGAATGGCAGCTAGCCGATGGCGCAAGTGCTGTTTCTTACTCTTTCTCAGCCAACGGCGAGCACTTTTTAGTTTTAGACAGCCTAGGCTTTTTAAACGTGCTTGAAGCACATGAGCACAACGGTCATACACATTGGGAACTAGCAGGTCAAGTTGATATCACTGAAGAAGACGTAACAACTATGCCTGAAGGCATGAGCTTTAGTATGACAGTGGCACAAAATGGTCAGTTTGCTTATGTAGCCGACCCAATCGCTCAACATGTAGTACAAGTACACCTAGAAGATTTAGAAATTGAAGGTGAACTAGAACTTACATTCCCACCAGCTGCAATCACTTGGTTAGGTATTGCAGAAGAGGAAGAAGAGCACGATCATTAAACTCGTAACGTGTTTAACTGTTAACATTTTAGGCTAACGCCACTAAATGAAAAACCCCGTAATTAGCTTAACTAATTACGGGGTTTTTATTATTTTTTAGCGATTCTCTATTTACGGCGCCAGCCGCTCCATACGTCATCTTCTTGGTTGGCTTTATTTTTCTTCTTTTTCTTACCAGTGCCTTCAGGCTTGGCCATTGGCTTTTCGTTTTTAAGCGCATCAGCGGCATCAAGGTTGGCTTGGTTTACGGCAAAGCCTGTTACTTCTTCGCGCTCTAGGCGTAGTTTGTTTTTCTTCTCAATCACCTTAAAGTGATGAAAGTCTTCATAATCAATCAGTGATAACGCTAAGCCAACTTCACCAGCACGGCCACTTCGGCCAATACGGTGCATATAATCAGCTGGGCTGCGCGGTAAATTAAAGTTAATAACTACTGGCAGCTTGGCAATATCTAAACCACGGGCGGCAATATCCGTGGCTATTAGCACTTCTATTTCACCGTTTTTAAACTTTTCGATTACCCGAGTACGCTCGCTTTGACCTTTATCGCCATGGAACACTTGTGCATTAACACCGCGCTTTTCAAGTTTGCCCGCTAAATGCTCACAGTCTCTTTTGGCGTTGACAAAAATAAGCGCCTGACGCCATTGATGAGCCTTAATTAAATGCGCTAAAACCGTGGTTTTTTCACCCTTATTTACGGTAAATACACGCTGCACTAAAGTGCTTTCGTCTTTGCTTTGTAGTTGTATTTCAACAGGGTCGTTTAACAGCTCTTGCGTTAATAGCTTAACTTGCTCTGGAAAAGTTGCTGAGAACAACATAGTTTGCTTTTTAGCAGGCATTAACGCTAACAACCCAGCAAGCTCTTCAGTAAAGCCAAGGCTCAACATGCGGTCAGCTTCATCAAGCACCAATGTATTCACTTTATCCAGCTTAATCGCATTACTTGAGATTAAATCGAGCAAACGCCCAGGAGTTGCCACGATAATGTCGGCACCGCCACGTAGTGCCTGCATTTGCGTATTAACCGACACACCACCAAACACCGCTACCGTTTTAATCGCACCATTAAAGTTTGCAGAGTACGATTTAACGCTATCAGCCACCTGCGTTGCCAGCTCGCGTGTAGGTACTAAAATAAGCCCTGATACAAAGTTACCTTTGCTCGGCGTTTTATTCACACCTTGCGCTAAAAACAGCGTTTGTAGCATTGGTAATGCAAAGGTTGCCGTTTTACCTGAGCCAGTATTTGCTCCAGCAATTAAGTCACTTCCCGCCAAAATACTTGGAATTGCTTGTGCCTGGATCGGCGTAGGTTGCGTGTATTCAAGATCAGACAATCGAGCAATTAGCTCTGGAATAAGGCCAAGTTCGTTGAAATTACTAGAGTTTGCGGCTGAGGTCATAAAAGGTGCTGGCTCATTACTAAAAATAGCCTGCAATTTTAGCGTATTTATTGCCCGTTAAGTAGGGATTAGTGATTTAAATATACAAAGAGAGCATTCACTCCTCTAAATCAATCAGTTATTATCAAAAGCCAAAGTAAATAAGTCATCAGTAGCAATATAAATTGCTCTGAACGTTTTATCACCATGTTCATTTTCATACTACAGCGTTTATCCAATTAATATAATTTTGACTCAAAACCAATAACTCAATAATATCTTTAGTAAATCTAACAGGGACAGTTTTGTATGGATACCTCCTTACTACTAATAAGCGCATTGCTTTACTTCTTTTTACCTCTGTGGGGAATAGCAGGCTTTGTTGACTGGTGTTGTCATAGAGCCACCAAAATAGAGCACACTTCTGGTATTAAAGAAACACTAATGCATTCTGTTATGGGCATCCAAATGGGGCTGCCTATTGTTCTTTGCCTCGTATTTGATGTTAATGCTTTAATTCTATTAATTTGCACCATTACGTGGGTGTTACACGAAATTGTTGCTCACATGGACGTTAGATACGCATCTCCAATAAGAGAAATATCTATTTGGGAAATGCATGCACATACTTACTTGGGCTCATTACCTTTATATATGCTAACTAGCATTATCCTTATTAATTGGGATCATTTTTTAAAATTAATCACACTAGATTTTGCAGGTGAGATGACTTTTAAACTACTTGATAGCCCTTACGGTACGGCTAGTTATTTACCCGCTTACTTAACATTTATGGCTATTGTATGTATTTTCCCTTACATGGAAGAAAATATTCGCTGTCTCTATGTTTATTTTAAGGGAAGAAAAAATTGAACGTCTATATAAATAGTACAGGCAGCTACTTACCTGGTGAGCCGATAGGAAACGATAAAATCGAAGACGTGCTGGGTTTAGTCAATCAAAAGCCGAGTCGATTAAAAAATAAAATTTTAAAATCAAATGGGATTAAATTTCGCCATTACGCAATAAATACTAACCAAGAAACCGTCGAAACAAACTGCGACCTTGCAACAAAAGCAGCAATAGAGTGCATTGAAAATAGTTTTGTTGCTAGAAAAAAAATACAGTTGCTAAGCTCTGCCACCAGCCAAGGTGATATGGTTTTACCTGGCTTTAGCAGCATGCTACAAGCCGAGTTAGATATTCCCGAGCTTGAAATTAATACCAGCCATGGTATTTGCTCTAGCAGCATGATGGCGCTTAAATATGCTTATGCAAATGTTAAAGCCGACTTAAGTAGCAATGCACTGGTAGTTGCCAGTGAATTCGCTTCTCGCTTATTCAAACACACGCGCTATGAAGCACTTGAAAATAATAGCATCGATTTCAACGCTGAGTTTCTACGATGGATGCTATCTGATGGCGCAGGAGCGCTACTTCTCGAAAATATCCCTAGACCAAATACAACCAGCTTAAAAATTGAATGGATCAAAAGCTTTTCTCACGCTGATGCATACTCAACATGTATGTCGATTGGTAAAAGTAAAGACGAGCAAATAAAAACGTGGCAAGACTACCCTAACTATTCAGAAGCAGAAAGTGCAGGCGCACTTATGCTCAGACAAGATGTAAGGTTATTAGACAATATCGTCTCTGTAGGTGTGAATGGTTTTTTAAAGCTAATTAGTGCTGGAGATATAAAAGTAGCCGAAATAGACCATGTATTGTGTCATTTTTCGTCTCATTATTTCAAAGGTAAAATTTTTGAGATGTTAGAACAAGCTGGCGCTATGGTCCCTGAACAAAAATGGTACACCAACCTATACGAACGGGGCAATACAGGCTGCGCCTCTTTGTTTATCATGCTCGATGAATTTATAAAAACACACCAGTTAAACTCGGGTGCAAAAATACTTTGCATGGTGCCTGAGTCAGGCCGCTTCAACTGCGCTTATATGCTGCTCACTGTAGAGAATTAATATGGAACAATTTATACAAACAGATCTTGGCAAAAAATGCCTTCATGAGCTGCTTAATACTTGGCTTGATTTTGATAAAAACTTATCAAAAGTACCTATTATTAAGCGCCTAGAAACAGGCAAACTGAGCCAAGAAGATTACCGCGAACTCTTGTTAAATATGCGCCAACAAGTAATTGAAGGCTCTCGATGGATTAGCAGAAGCGCATCAAGTTTTGATCGCCATTATAGTGACGTACGTTCTGCGGTAATTCATCACGCATATGATGAACATCAAGATTATCTCATGATTGAGCAAGACTATGTTGCTGCGGGAGGGTTGCTTTCAGAGATACAAACGGGCACTAAAAACATAGGCTCAGAAGCACTTCATGGTTATTTAATGTATACAGCAAGCTTACCAAACCCCGTTTCTCTTATTGGCGCAATGTGGATTATCGAAGGGCTCGGTAATAAAATGTCATTGAAATGGGCTAAGCTCATTAACGAATACTTTGATCCCCCATCAACTATCACTCGTTTTTTAGAATATCACGGACAAAATGATGCCGATCATCTTAAAGAGCTGTATCAATTAATAGATCGCGTCGCCTCTTCTGAAGAGCAAATAGACGCCATAGTAAAAACAGCAAAAGTAGTTGGACGCCTTTATTGTCTGCAGCTTGAGGAAGTAGATAATAATGAGTAACAAACAAAGTGCTTACCTTAAAGCAATAAAAGCAGATGATTCGATACCGATAGAAAAAGAAGCACTTTTACTTTGGCACAAAGATATAGAAAATGGCTTTCGCTGGGTACTCAGGCCAATCGCACAATTTGTATTTGCAATACTACTGCATATTATTTGGTTCTTTAAGCGGCTTCCCTTACCCCAATTTAGCGCACATATATTTTTACAGAAAACAATTTGCTGGTTTTGCAAACACTTTGTGTCTATTGAAGCTAACCAATTAATTTTAAGACACTTTGCTACAGAGTCGAATATCTTAAACTTTCTAGCCGAGAACACAGGACATGATCACAGAGTGAATTTATACCCCAAGACAATACCTGAAATGCTAGATAATAGCTTTGTTGACCATGACCAAGAACTATTCGAGTCATTTGCAAAGCTTGGGAATATACCAACAGATACCCAAGTAGCTCCCCCATATAAATGGGATAGTTGGCAAGCTATCAATATGAGTGACTTTTCGATTGAACGTAAAGCAACACAAGTGATTGACTTTGAGACAGCTCACGCATTATTTATGTGCCTATTTTGTTTACTCTTAAAGCGTGATGAATACCGTGATGCAATCAATGGCTTCAACTTAGATCAAAGTATAGCGATTAGAATTGGCAGAATAATTAACGATAACTCACTCACAGAGTACGCTTATAATAAATACCCACACTACTTAGTTGGCCCTTGGAACCTTGGGCAACGCTTTCTTATGCATGGTTTTTTTACAGAGCACATGTACGCTAAACTTGAAGCTTTGAGAAAAGAACAAATGACTGACTAGCGCATCAATAAAATTAGCGAGATCCTCAAAGTAATTTATTTGACTATCCCTGTTAGCGCCTCAAACCCATAGAGGCTTTCATAAAAAGCCAACAACTAAGTTGGCAATATTATTAGTTCTTGCTCAGCTCTGCTTGCAACCTAGCTTTTGTATCTTTTAAGTAATTTATATAAGGATATGAGTCATCTGCAATAACTAAAGCAGATTCCATCTGTTCAAGCGCTTGACGAGTATCGCCTTGCATTTCATAACCATAAGATAGGGCAGAAAACGCATCGACTGATTTTGGGTGGTTTTTTAAATTGTACTTAAACACCTCAATAGCACGAGTAAACTGCTTGCTTCGCGTTAAGTTATAACCGAGTGATCTAACAGCACGATCTGGTGGCGAAATTTGCTCGCCCCATTGCTGAGATAAGTTTTGATAATAAGCATCAATAGAGGCTACATCGTCAGTTAAAGCACTTATGGGCATTTGTTTAGGCAAAAATAAGTTGTAGTAGGCATTAAATACGCCAGCAGCAGTGGTTAAGCCATGCGAGATACCATCAAACGCATCATTAAAAAAGCGTAATCCCCGCAGCGATTGCAGTGATTGCTGCAATTCATCGTACCTTTCTCGCATTATGCCAGCTTCTTCGCCGATATTAATGTAAACGTAGCTGTTAAGCTCTTTGTTTTTAGCTATAAATGATTTTGTACTTTTTACCATTGCGCCATAATTCCACCAAACCGCAGGACTATACGCAATATGCGCTTGGAATAGTTCAGAGTTTGCCTGCAACGCATATAGCGCAAATACACCACCAGCAGATGCGCCAGCAATCACGTTATAATTATGCGTACGATAGTTCTTATTTACTAAAGGAATAAGCTCTTGTTCAAAGAACGCTAAAAATTTTGCCGCGCCGCCCCCCTCCCCGACAGGCCCTTGTGGCTCTTTATTCACTGTAGGATACATATCTCTGAGTCGATTAGTGTTTTCAATAGCGACAATAATAACCTCAGGCGCACGATTATCATTTTGTAAACGCTCAATAATAGCACTGGCAAGCGGTATATTACCCGCTCCATCTAACCGATAAATCACTGGGTAGACTTTATTTGACTCAGATTGATAGCTCTTTGGTAATTGCACTGTAACTGTGCGTTCTTCGTCTAAAACAGCCGATTTAAAAGTATGCGTGTGCTGGAAGTAATCTGTACTTTGGTGTTTCATATCCGATTGTGCAAAGGCACTTTGTGAACTAAAAACACAAAAACTAATAAAACACAGAGTGGTGATTAAGCGCATAACTAATCCCTTAGAGAATAATAAGTTACTTAAGTTAACAGAGTTTCAGGCATAAAAGAAGCTTACGGGCAGCCATCGCGTTAACGCCCATGCCTTAAGCTAATTTCATCATCACTGACAGCTATTGGAATGAGAAGCTCGTCTTGAAGAATCTCACCAGCAGTACACATCCGCTTTACCTCCAAATCTAAATGGATCGATAAAAAGTCGCTAACCGCTTGAATTACAATACATAACCATAATTTTTTATTAAAAACTCAGTGGGTTAAAAGGTAAAAAATTCGCATTTTTCATAAAATACAACATATATGTTGTTGGGAGTGCCAGAAGAGGGCAAATAAAAACTTACGAGTGACAACAGATATTCCAATTTTACGGCTATACGTTTATTTATCTTCTACACAGAGCCATAAAAAGCAGACTTAAAAATAATAGGCTGGGACATATTTTGATTGGAGTAAGAAGATGATGCGCTACAGGCCTTGAAAATAAAGCACTAATTAAACATAAAGTTTTTGTTTCCAAAGTATGTATTTATAATACATTATAATATACGCAGTGTGACAAAAGGAAGATAACTATGATTGAGTCTCATCTATTGAAGATTGGGGGCATGCTGAGTACAGAATTAAAAACTCATGTAATGAGTACTGTAAAAGTCAGCTCAGATACAGCAAGAAAAAGAATACAACGAGAAGAAAAAAACAACCCTAATGTTTGCAAATTATTAGGATTAAGCTTCAGAAATGGCTCTGTTTTTTATTACCACAAGAATCATTTTGGCAGTACTCTCTACTGGCGCGCTCTATATAAAGCTTTCATAGATTCGAAGTCAGCATATTCATATGCAGTTGCAGCGTTACTTGCGCGTGACAAGATAATGCCTTCCGAGATATTCCCTATTCATTGTGGAATACCTGCTCGCATGGCTAAAAACCTCTCTTATGAAAGAGTGTTAACTGACCTAAAAGCGGTAAATGCTATCAGGGAATATTTTATTCCAAAGGTCGGTGATTGTATTTCGCTAATGCAACAAGATGAATATTTGAAATTTGAAGGAGAAAAAATCAAAGCCTGCTTATTGGCGGAAGAAGTGTTAATTAGCTCCTTAGGAAGTTGGTTAAAAAAATTAAATATTGCTAGCTTCAAAAAAGTTGCATTCAATCGCTCCGAAAAGAGCCAATTGGTAAACGGATTCTACTGGGATATTTCAGCCCCTTCATATCTAACTCCCTTAATTTCAATCGATGATAAGGGCCAAAAGCCAGGGTTTGTTGTATGTGATGTTATGCTAAATGTAAAAGTAGATGACATTGCCATATCCCCTTTTCTCAACAAGGTGAGAAAATCTCAATTCAGTAAAAAGCAGGGGCGATGTATATACATATTTGTAGCCGAAGAATACACCGAAGGGGCATTCGATTTAGCTAAGAAAGCAGGTGTAATACCTGCAACAACCAGAAATCTGTTTGGGCGAGATGTTGAAGAAGCATTAAAGTCTGTTATTTCTGTCTTTAGCCACTTGGCTTCTTTTATTGATAGACCAGAGCAAATTAATGATCTTTTTAAGCGTTTAAACAAGATAGAAGGTGCTGTAGGGAATTTGAGAGGAACACTTTTTGAATTTATCGTAGCAGAATCTCTAAGAGCAATATATCCACGAGTAGAACTTGGAATAAAGCTCAAATCAACGATAAATGATAAAAAATACGATGCTGACATTATGATAACAAAACCAGATGAAACGCTGATTATTGAATGTAAATCGGGACATGCAGGCGCAGTGTTAGCACACGAACAAGTTGTACATTGGTTGCAAGAACAGGTTCCAAATATGTATAAAACATTGGCGCAAAGTGATAATCAACAAGAACGAAAGTATTCATTCGAACTTTGGAGTACAAAAGAGTTAAGAGTTGAGTCCATCCAATTAATTCAACGAGTATCGAGCGACTTAAAAAAATATAGTGTTAGCTTCAAGACTTGTAATGACGTTCGTCAAGAAATCAATAAATCAAATCAAAAAGGACTACTCGATTTACTTGACCAGCATTACTTAAAACATCCTCTAAATAAGCTTTAAATATAAAATTCGTAATTTTACAATCAAACATAAAACTGCAATTATTGATGATGTAAAAAAGCTTGGACTTCAACTAAAAAAGGAAATTAAAAACATGCACCTATCACAAATAAATACATTTAACTTTAGGCAGTTGAAAAATTTCTCACTAGCGTTGAATAAAGGTTTGAATGTGTTGGTTGGTGAAAACAATGCAGGCAAAACAGCTGTTATTGATGCTATAAGAATAGTTTTAGATACTAACTCAGCAGAGTGGGTTAGCTTAAAGGCTTCTGACTTATCTACCAGCGAGACAGAATTAAGAATTCAACTCAAATTTGAAGAATTGTCAGACCATCAAGCTGGCGTATTTTTAGAACATTTAACAAATGAAAAAGTTGAAGAAGGTGTTGAAATAGCAGGGTTTTACATTAATTTAATAGCACAATTAACAGAACACCCCTATAAGAAAACACAATTTATAAAGACCGAAGTGCGTTCTGGAGTTAATGCTGATGGTCCAGTAATAGAACGAGATATTCGAGAATATCTTGCAACAACATACCTAAAACCTCTTCGGGATGCAGATGCTGAGCTATCTGCGGGTCGTTCTTCAAGGTTGTCTCAAATATTGGGCAGCAAATCTAGTTTGGCTGGTGATGTTGATGCAACAAAGCGCATTATAGAGATGTTAACAGCAGCCACACAAAACATACAAAATGATGCCGCCATAACTTTAGTTCAAGAAAAAATCTCAAGGCTACTTGAAACGTTGACGTTCAAAAACTCCTCTTTTAGCCCAGTGATGAACTTAATTGGCAATATTGAATACGGCAATATGAGTGAAACTGAAAAAACGCTAGCTTTAAAATCAATTCTCGAAAAGCTTTCTCTTGAGTTAGATAGCACAGGTGTAAAACATGGACTCGGATACAGTAGTTTATTATTCATGGCTGCTGAATTAATGTTAATAAAACAGGAAGAAAATCAATATCCATTGTTACTAATAGAAGAACCTGAAGCACACCTCCACCCTCAACTTCAATTAAAATTCATTAAATATCTAAGTGAAGAGAATCAGCAACTTCAATGCATTTTATCTACTCACAGTCCAGTACTATCATCCAAAGTTCCATTAGAAAACTTAACATTAATGCAAGAAGGGGTGGCATACCCTCTAAGAAAAGGGTTTACAGCACTTTTGCCAGAAGACTATGTTTTTCTCGAAAAGTTTTTAGTGTTGTGGTCAACTAATTCCGGACAGTGAATTAAGTTTATCTTCTGCTACAGCAGGAGCAACCATTTGATTATGGCTATGCGGCCTGCGCCAGTTATAGTAATTCATCAAATAATAGCTAATA